>NZ_CP181499.1:638333-957500 GCF_052186135.1 Methylocystis sp. JAN1
CGGGGAACCCGCTGCTTTTGGCCGTTATCTCCAGGCAGCTATCCGTCGCAAAGTGGTAAAAGGTTGAAAGGACGAGGGCGTGAAGGACGGCGAGAAAAGCCGTCTGCGGATCCTGCGCCAGAGCGTCGCGCAGCGCGAGCGTGCGCTGCGCCGTAAGCTCCATCACCAGCCGCTCGGACAGCGGCTTGAGCCCGTCGTCTTCGGAGTCCGCTTCAACGGCGGCGGCGGCGGCGCCGGACGCGGCTGCGGGCGGCGCGTTTCCGCGGGAATCGGCGCCGTGGTCGCGATGTCCCGCGTCCGAGCCGAGACCTTCCGCCACGCCGTCGGCGCCATCGGCCTCAATATGTCGCGCTTCGTCCTCGGGGCGAACATAGCCGCGTTCGACCTCGAGCCGTCCGTCGCCGTCGATGCTGACGAAGGCGCCGGCGCGGGTGACGTCGTGCGCGTCATAACGCGCCGGGCGATTCTCGAAGGCGTCGAGCGCCGCTTCGATTTCGGCGAGACGCCGGTCGATATCTTCGGGCAAATCTTCCTCATTCTCCTCCATGTAGCGCTGCTCCAACTCCTCCAGCTCGTGGCGCAGCGCGTCGCGTGTCGTCCGCTCCTCGTCCGTGAGCGGCTCCGTTTCGCCCGCGATGCGGCGCAGCCCGGCGGTGTGGCCATAGGGAAAATCGGCCGCGACTTCGACCCATTTCCATCCCTCGGCGCGGATGGCCTCGGCTTCGCGGTCGAGCTTCTCGGCGACGAGTTTTTCGAGCAGCGCCGCGTCGCGCAGCCAGCCGCCGTCGTCATCGGCGAAGAGATCGCGCAGCATCGCGCCGCCCGCCGCTTCATAATCGGCGACCCCGACGAAGCGCGCGCGCTTGTCGCTCGCGCGGACGGCGCTTTCGGTGAGCAGCCTCTTGATGCGATAGGGCTCCTTGCTCCAATCGCGTTTGATCGCCTCCCAAACCTGTTCCTGCCGCGCATGCTCGTTCGACACGGCGAAGGACATGAGCTGTTCGAGGCTCATCTCGTCTCGCGCATAAAGTTCGAGCAGCTTCGGCGAGACGGACGCGAGCTTCAAGCGCTGGCGCACGACATTGGGAGTGACGAAAAAGCGCGCGGCGATCTCTTCGTCGCCGAGGCCCTGTTCGCGCAGCGCCTGGAAAGCGCGGAACTGATCGAGCGGATGCAGATTGACGCGCTGGACATTTTCGGCGAGCGAATCCTCTTCGAGGAGTCCGTCCTCGCGAATGACGCAAGGGACGGGCGCGTTTTTTGCGAGCCGCTTCTGCTTAACGAGCAATTCGAGCGCGCGAAACCGCCGCCCGCCGGCTTGCACTTCGTAGAAGCCCTCGCGGCCGGGGATGGGACGCACGCTCAAAGACTGCAACAGCGTGCGCCGCGCAATGTCCTCCGCGAGCTCCTCGATGGAGACGCCCGCCTCAACGCGCCGCACGTTGCGATCGCTCAAGGTGAGCTTATCGAACGGAATGTCCTGCGAACGAGAGAGCGCGATCTTATCGATTTTCGCCATGTCGGTTCTCCACGACGGGCCGGGAAAAGCCTTCTTTTCCCCTTGCAAGCCCGTCGCGAAGACCAAAGCCTCCCTCTTCCTTTTTTCGCGGCTCCATCGCGGCCCGATGTAAGGGCAGATTGTGGACCTCGGCCCCGGCCGCCGCATAGGCTTTGGCGACGTCGAGCAAGGGCGCATAGGACAGCGCCTTCCATGGCGCGGGGTCCGGCGCCCGTCCGACCGCGATCATCGGCCCTTTGATCGCGAGTATCGCCACCCTTTCGAATGCGGCGCGGCGCGAGTCGATGACGGGAAGCCCCGCGGCGATGGCCTGCTCTTTGACGGCCTCGCAGTCGTAGCCCGAGAGATAGCCGTTGGCGTAATTCAACGAAAAGCCGCCGCGTCCAATAAAGAGATGGCCGCCCTCGGTTCGAAGCGCCCTGGCGACGGCGTCGCTGTAATCGTAGCTCATCGATTGAACCTCCGCGACGAGCGGCCGGGAAACGTCCCTGGCCATTGAGACTCGTCAAGGCGGCAAGGGCCGCCCTCGAACGCGAGAGCGGCCCAACCGAATGGGCGATGGTTGTGACGTTCGGCCGGCGATCCGCCGGACGAAGATTATTTCGGCGCGGGGAACTTGCTGGACCACCGGCCGACGCCGGGGAAACGCGCCATGTCTTCTTCGCGCGCGAAATTCAGCATGCGCGGCGCCGCGCGATCGGCCATGGCCCAGCCCGCGCGCACGAGCCAGGCGTTGATGTTGTCGCTCTCGACGTAGCAGATCGACGAGAATTGACCGCCGGCGTCGCGCCCATGCGGCTCGCACGCCAGCGTTCGCCCTTGCAGAAATCTCGACAGCGCCGCCGCCGCCTCTTGCCCGCACGGCCAGTCCGAGCCGTCGCGACGCCGGCACGTCTCAGCGAGCGCAAGAGCGTGAATGCCATAAAGGCGATGTCGTTCGCCGTTCAGCTCAATGGCGCCGGCGTCGATGACTCGGGCCGGCCCCGAATGATCCTTCTTCAAGGCCGGCCAAAAGCAGACGAGCGCGAAAAACAAAATGCCCGCGCCGGTGGCTTTCTTCGCGAAGGAAACCATCAGGCGGCCTCGCTTTCTTTTTGTGCGGCGCTTGCGCGTTGTCGCGCGTGCATCCAATCGGCGGCGGCCTGCGCTTTCGACGCGGCGGTGAAGATCGCGCGCCTGTCGTTCTCGAGCAGTTCGAGCCAGGACGAAAGATAGGCGGCGTGATCGGCGCGCGGATGCGCGGCGAGGCCCAGGTCGGCGAGGATCATCGCCGCCGTCAGTTCGGCGACGAGTTCTTCCGCCGCGACCGCCTGCTTCGTGAAGCGCCTGGAGAAATCGCGGTCGAGCCGATGGCTGGCCCCAGTGGCGTGCGCGCATTCGTGCGCGAGGGTCGAATAAAATCCAGTCGGTTCCGCGAAGCGCCCGAAGTCCGGCATATAGATGCGGTCTTCGCTCACCCTGTACCAGGCGCCGCTTGCGCCATAGGCGACGGGGATGCCGAGGGCGGTGAAGAAGGATTCGGCATGAGCGACGCGTTCGCTCTCTGGCAAGCGCGGCGCGTCCGGCTCCTCGTAGCCGTCGACCTGGGCGCGGTTGAACACGGCATAGCCGCGCGCGACGAAACGCGGACGCCCATCGTCGACATCGAAGACGTCGGCTTCGTCGATCGTCTCCTGTATCCGCCCTCGGATCTGCTTCCAGAACACGACGGTCGCAGCCTTCTCGCCCCTGCGCACCTTTGCGCCGCGCTCGACCCACTGCCGATACGTCGCCCACACCCCGTCGCCATAGCCCTTGGCGTGGGCGGCGATCCATAAGGCGAGGGTGTTGATGCCCCGATAGGGCTTGCGGGAAATGAGATTGACCGGCCGCGCGACGGACGAGCCGTCGTGACGCCACGGCATGTTCCACTCCCCGGCGCCGGCTTCCATCGCCGCGACGATTTCGTTCGTGATCCTAGCGTAAATGTCCGCACGCGCCTCGCTCATGGCGGTTCTCCGCGACGGGCCGGCGAAAGCTCTCTTTCGCCTGTCAAGCCCGTCGCGCGAGCCGCGCGGTCCTTTCGCTTTCTCAAAACCCGCAAGGAGGCAAGCCCCCGCCGAGCCAGGCCGGCTCAATGAAGGAGACGCCGATAGCCGCCGCCGATAAGCCGGTCCGCGCCGCGGATCAGCCGCTGCACGCGCGTGCGCAGAAAGCCGGCCTCCCAGTCGCGGCGAACGGCCGTTTCGCCGAAAAGCGCCCTTGCGATTTCGCGCTGGCTCGCGCCCGCTTGCATTCCGTCCCAGGCGCGCAGCATCATCGCGTAACGTGGGGCGCGCGTCTCGGGCGGATAGAGGCTTCTCGCGAAGGACCGGCGTCGGCGCAGATGGCAGAGACGCTCGAGCGTGAGCGCCTTCGCCTCGACGCCCTGAAAGCCGGAGAGCGCATAGCGCAGGCGCACGGGGCCCTCGAACGCGCTGCCGGCGACGATGGCGAGCTGAAGATGACGCGCGCCGTCGCTGAAAAGAATATGCTCGCAACTCTCGCAGCAAAGCGCTGAAACGAGATGCTCGAAACAGTGGACGTCGAAAGCGTCCGGGTGATCGCGCGCGATCGGCTCCGCCTGGACGGACAACACGAATGGATTGCAAGCGGGCGACCAGAAAATTAAAGAGCTCGCGGGCTCCGCGAAAGAGCGCCCCCCAATGTTCAAACATGCGAACGCGCGCGGAGCCAGCGAAGCAGGCGCGCGCAAAGACAGGTCGTCTCTTCGCGGTCGACGCTGTCGCTGGCCAGCGATCCTGCGACAATCTCGTAATCGCGACGAAATCACAATTTCGTTTGAGAAACTCGCCCGCCCAGCCTGGGCGGTCGAATTGCAGAAGCGATTCGTAGCTCTTGGCGTCGCGCCAATCGGCGAATGGCGGTAGGCTCGGCTGAGATAACTCCTCCATCATGGGGTCGTGGCCTCCCGTCCTGCCGCGCGCCGGTCGTCAGCGAAGACGAGCGCGCGGGTCGATCATGAGGCGGCGGAGGGACGACGATCCGTCTCGAAACAATCCCCGCATGGATTGCGCGCTCCGCCGTCGGCGTCGATCACTATCGATAACGGCAGCTGAGACCGATTCCACAAATTCGCTATGACTATCAAAAAAACGTGATGATTTAGGTCCCCGTCGAATGCTTGCGGATGCGACGCTGACGAAGGTCCAGTTCAAAATTGTTGCAACGGAAAGTTTAGAGACTTTGTCACGGATGGACCATGATCGGTTGGCAACATTTCATCGGCGTATAGCTCGTTTGCTGATCGTCGTCGCCGTGTGGAATCGAGCCGGAGACGCCGCCGCCCGGCCGCCGGACGTTTCTTCACATGCCCAAGACAACCTTGATCGATTTCGCGTCGGACATCGCGGCTCCCTTCGCAATCACTCGATCGCGGGGCGCTCACGGCGGAGTGATCGCCAGCCGCCTTCGAGTTCCAGGGAGCAATGGAGCCAAGTTCGCCACGGCGCAATTCGCCCTCCTGGCGCATGAGAGGGCCGCGATCGAGCTTTCCTGCCGGCTGGCGGAAAGCGATCGCGAAGAGACGCATCGCATATGCGCGGGGCAGTTCCATCTCATGCCCGCCGCGCGGCCCGCCGCCGTGCGCTGGAAAGGCGAGAAACAATCGCTTGTGATCGCCTTCGAAGAGAGTTTCCTCGCGCGCGTCGTTGGCGAGGCCTTCGACGGGAAGGCGCCGGAAGTCCGCAGCCAAGTCGCGTTATCGGATTCAGCGGTCGAGGCTCTGGTGGCCTGCTTGCGTCAAGAGATGACGCGAAACAGCTCTTGCAGCCGTCTGTGCCTCGAATATGTGGGAGCTTCGCTGGCCGTTCGGATTTTCGAAAGCTATGGCGACGGGGCCAAACCTCAATCGCAAGCCAAGGGCGGGCTCGGCGGATTCCGGCGAAAGCGGGTTTCCGAGTTCATTGAGGCGCATCTGGGTGAACATCTCAGCCTTGCCGCGCTCGCCGCCGAAGCCGGGCTGAGCGCGCATCATTTCGGCAAGGCGTTCAAGCAGAGCTTCGGCGTTACTCCGGGCGGCTATGTGACCAGGCGGCGCATTCATCGAGCGAAGGAACTCTTGCTCTGTGATCATCAATCCATCACGGATATCGCTCATGCTCTGGGCTTCTGCAGTCACAGCCATCTGTCCGAGGCGTTCCGGAAAACAACGGGCATGACGCCTTCCGAATTCCGCAAGAAGCCGGACTGAGCCCGAAGCCGGAGCGCGTTCGCCGCAGTCTGACATTGGGGATTCGAACTCGGCGCAATCGCCGCGAAACTTTTCGTGAGTGGCGCAGCCGAACGTCCCTGATCGGCGTTATGATGGCCGTAGGCGGCGAAGGATCAAAAACGACCGGAAGGCTGATATGCCGAAACTCGAGCCCGAAATCGCCGATGAGGCGCCCTGCTCTGCCGAATTCACCGCTTACGACGAGGAGCATCTCGTCACCTACCTCCGACTCCTCGACGCCGAGACCGATGGCGCCGATTGGCGCGAGGTTGCGCGGATCGTTCTTCGCCTCGATCCTGCAGTGGATCCGGATGGCGCCCGCCGCTGTTGGGAATCGCACTTGAAGCGCGCGAAGTGGATGAGCGGATACGGGTACAGATATTTTCTCAAAAAGCCGCGAGGCTCCTAGTCCTGGGAATGCGGGTTCGATGAGCATCGGGGCAAATTTGAATTTTTTGCGCCCGCCGAGAGTTGATGGATGCAAAGGCGTCATCGGTGACCGTCTCCGGCAAGCCGGGGATTGAGTAAGTCGATTTGTAACCCTTGAGCGTGCGATGATACCTTGTCATGCGCGCATGCCGGGCAGGCTCCGCTACACGCGGAACTCCATCCGATTGTCACGCGGGCGAATCCCCTCGACGCAAGTCGACGTTAACAGCAGCAGATCACCAGCTGTGAGGTCCGGCTTGCACAGGCCATGTAAAATTTTCGACGCGGAATTGTGGGTCAGTGCCGCGCCAGTAGCATGGTAGCTGTCTTAAAGTCACCAAACAAACATGTGACCGAGTTTGTCGAGCTGACGCGCCCGGGCTTCATAGTCTGGCATGATCGTTTCCAGCGAACGCCAGAAGCGGCGTGAATGGCTGTGTTCGAGAACATGGCAGGCTTCATGCGCGATGACGTAATCGACCAACGTCATCGGGGCCATGATCAAGCGCCAGTTCAACCGGATGCAGCCTCGGGCGTCGCAGCTTCCCCAACGTTTTGACTGATCAACGACCCGCACGATCGGAGGCACAATCGCGAGAAGTTCGGCCATCACGGAGGCGCGAGCAGGAAAATGCCGTTTGGCATGGTCGCGATACCAATGCCGCAAAGCGCCTCGCACGGCCGCGCGCCGAACCTCGGCCGTTGCATCCGGCTGAACCGGGGCGACGAAGGAAGCCCCGCGCGCCGTAACGCGTGAGAGAACGGCGTCGGCATCCAAGACGACCTTGAGGCGGTAGGGACGCCCCAGATAATAGAACGTCTCGCCGCTGACGAATTCTGGCGCGGCTACGACGCCGCCCAGCTCTTGATACATCGCCCGCTTGCGCAAGAGCCATGCGCCTTTCCGGCGGACGATCGCCACAACGCGATCGTCGTCCAGATCGGAGGGCGCCAGCACGCGAACGCCGTCATGCCCCACGGATATCGCGACTGTCTTCCGCCGCGCCGTGCGCTCGATTGCGAAACAAATCGCCTCGCCGCCAAAATCGAGGCTATGGGAAGCGGAAATGGTCATCGGGCCAACCTCGCGCGCGCCACGTCCATCACCTTGGCGGTGGCAGCTTCGATATTCGCCGCGTTCATCCCGAGCGCGCGCAATCGCTCCTTGATGGCGCGGCGCATTTGGCGTTGAACGTCCTCCTTATGCTGCCAGTCGACGACGGCGGCATAGTGCTCCAGCGCCTCGGCGACCTCCTTTGCAGCCGCCCCCTTGTCGCCCGTCGCGTCGCCGAGGAAAGGCAAGATTGCGCCTGCGGTTCCCGTTAAGCCCGCGCCTTTCCCGGTTCCCCCGGCCCGAATATTTGAAACCTGAGCGCCAATCTCTTGCAGTCGCTCCAAGGCGCTGGCGGCGGAAACGCGGGCCTCGCGCCGTTCGTTGACGATCTTCTCCAGTTGCTCCCACAAGGAGACATAGGCCGTCGGGTTTTCGTCCCGGTGAACATGGATTTCGTGACGGATAGCGTGCTCGATTTCCGCCGCCTTCGCTTCGGCGGAAGACAGGCTGTCGAGGTGCTGCTTGAAGGCTGGATCAAGAATGTCTCGCTTCGTCAAAAGCACTTCCACGCCTTCGGCCGAAAGATGCTTTGTGATGATCGCGCCGACTTTCGCGCCATAGTCCTTCGGGTCGAAAGGCTCTTGATAGTGTGCGCGCCGCGCCGTCACGCGCAATCGCGCGAGCCATTTGAGATCGCCGACATAGGGTTCTTCGAGTCCTTTTGGGTCGGGCAAGACCATGTCCATCGCTTCCGCGAAGCGCAAAAAATCCAGTTCGAATTTCGCGCGCACATCGTCCGGATCAAGCAGCGCGAGGCAGGTTGGTTCGTCCTTACGGTCGACGCTCTCGAACAGGCGCATGGCCGCGCGGTGGCGGCTTTCGAGAAGCTGAATTTTTTCGGAGAGCGGACGCAGCGCGCCGAGCACGCCGTCTTCTTCCGAAAACAACTCCAGCGCGTTGGCGATACGCCGATTGTCGCCCCAATAGTCGACCACAAGGCCATAGCTCTTGCCGTCCGCCGTTCGGTTGACGCGCGCGATGGCCTGCAAAAGCGTATGCTCGCGCAAGGGAGCATCGAGATAAAGCACTTGCTCAACGGGCGCGTCAAAGCCTGTCAGCAGCATGTCGCAGACAACAAGAATTTTTAACGGATCGTCGAATTTTTTGAACCGCGCAATGAGATCATCCCGCTCTCGCTTCGACAGATGATGGCGCTGGAGCCGCGCCGAATCATTATTCGATGTCGACATGATCAAGGCGCATTCCGGCGCGCCGAGTTTTCGCAACACCTCGACATAGCTCACGGCGACATCGCGACTGATTGTCACGACCTGCGCCTTGAAGCCGTTCGGTTCGATCGTGCTCCGGTAATGTTCGAGAATGTCCTTGGCGATCGCATCGACGCGAACGCTCGCGCCCGCAAGCTTTTCCTGAAGCCGCATCCCCCGCTTGAGCTTCTCAATCTCTTCGTCGGAAAGCTCGGGAAACTCGGCGCGGATATCGCGGTCAAGGTCACGCCCTTCAATCCGCAACCTCGCGTCGCGCATCTCGTAGAAAATCGGGACGGTCGCGCCGTCCTTTACGGCCTGGTCGATCAGATAGCGATGGATGTAGTCGCCGAACACCTCGCGCGTGCTGCGATCCTTCTTGTCGATCGGCGTGCCGGTGAAGGCGAGCATACAGGCGTTGGGCAGGCCGGCGCGCATTCTGGCGGCGAGCGCGCCATATTGCGTGCGATGCGCCTCGTCCACCATCACGAACACATTTCTGGCATCAGAGATGACTGCCGAGCGCTTCGGAACCGCGCTGTGGAATTTGTGCACGGTCGTTAAAACGGTCGTTCCTGCGCCACCGGAGAGGGCTTTACGCAGGGCTTCGCCGCTTCCGGCCTGAACCGGGTTCGGAAAACCCGAGCGCTTGAATTGGGCGGTAATCTGGTCGTCAAGGTCCGTGCGGTCCGTGACGATGACGAGCGTCGGATTTTCCGCCTCGGGCAAGCGGCGAAGCTTCGTCGCGAGAAACACCATGGTCAGCGATTTGCCGGAGCCTTGCGTATGGTGGATCACCCCGCCGCGCCGCTGCGGATTGATCGCTCCCCGGATGCGCTCTATCGCCTTGCCGACGGCGACGAATTGCTGATAGCGCGCGAGCTTCTTGACGCGGCGGCCGTCGATCGTCTCGAACATCACATAATTGCGCACAAGGTCGAGAAGGTTCGCGGGCGCGAGAAGCCCGGCGAGCAAAACGTCCTGCCCCGTCGGCGCGCGCCCGAGTTGGGCGGCCAGCGCGTCGAAACTCAGCGGATAAGGGTCTTTCCATTCGGCCCATTGGCGCGCGGGCGTTTGCGTCGTTCCGTATTTCGCCGCGTCGCGCGCGAGCGCGATGGAGAGTTGCGCCGTCTCGAATAGGCGCGGCGCGCCGAGGCCTGAAAATTCGTCGCGGCCCTCGTAGCGGCGGAACTGGCGAATGGCATCGCCCATGGGGTCGGCGAGAGCGGGCGATTTGCATTCGATAATCGCGAGCGGGAGCCCGTTCACATAGACGATCACATCCGGGATGATTTCCTGCCGTGGCCCTTTGATCGAAACCTGCCGCGCAAATTCGAAGACATTTGCGGACGGATCGTCGAAATCAAAAAAACGGATGGTGCGGTCCTGCCGCCGGCCCTTTTCCGTATGGGGCGCGGTGACGCCGTAGGAGAGCGACGTATGTGCGTTCTCATTCGCCTCCATGAGGTCGAGGGCCGCGATGCGCGTGACCGCCGCGACGGCGCGGCGCACGCCCTCTTCGTCGAGCCATGGATTGAGGCGCGCGAGGCATTCGCCGAGCCGCAGCGTGAGCACCGGCTCTGTGTTCAGCCCGTCGCGCAAACGCCGCACGTCATCGCCGGACAGCGGCTTGTAGTCGAACAGCACGCGCAACAATTCAGTGGCGGGTTCCTCCACCCATTCCAATTCGAGCCTGTCGCTGGCCTCGCTCATGCCGCCCGCCCCGACGTGTTGCGATGACGTGCGATGATGCTCGCTGGAAGACGAAGGCGCCCAGAAAGAAGCTCTTGTGCGAGGCCGACGCGGACAGCCTGAAGGCTCGACAAGAATTGCCTTTCCGAGGCCAAGCGATCGTAGCCGCTTTGGGCGAGAGCCACGATCTTATCCTGTTCCTTCGGCGATAAGACGGGGACAGGAAATGCGTTTAGACGCTCCAACGGAAATCGCTTCGTGCCGTGAGTTGCGGTCTCTATCTCGCCAAGCAGTTTGTGTTCGTTGATATCCAGCCAAAGCTTCAAGAAGCGCGGCTGCATCGACTTATTTGGGACGAAAGCTTTCACGTCTTGATTGAACGCGCACCTGACGGTGCTAATCGTTGACGGGACCGCGCGCGCGAGGATCATTCCGCGGACGACAAGGAGCAGCGTTCCCGGCTCGACAATACCAATTTGTTTAGCGGCGTCTTGCGAGATGTTGTCGATCGTCGAGGAAATGGTGGGGGCCTTGATGTCCTTCGGGCAAACCCAAGGGATGTCGCCGTCCCAATTTCCGTCTGTCGCCGTCGCTGGCGTTCCGCCACTCAGCCAACGTCCGGCCTTACCAATGCGAGACCATCTCAATGTTTTTTGTCGTTGGTGAAAATAGCTTTTGATAAGTGACGTTTGGGTTTGGGAAATTGTGTCGATCAGCACTTCCGTCTTCGCGATAGCCATCTCCACCGCGCCCAAAGCCTCGGCAATCGCGCGCTGTTCGGCGAGCGGCGGGATGCTGAGGCGCGTCGCCAAGAATTCATCAACGGGAACGCGATTTGCCTTTCGTGATCCGATCGCCGAGAACTTAAAGCGACCATAAAAGCTGGGGCGAGCGACGGTTTTCAAAAACCAATCTGGGTCGACCTTACCAACGAAATCGAAGGCCGGAAGATCAAGCGTCGTTTCATATCCGTCCAGATGCTCGGGGATAATCCCGAAAGCGCCGTTCAGACAATCGAGCTTGCTGTAAGCAAACTGGCCAGCTCGTCTAATAAAATAATTCGTTGCTTCGCTCCCGCCGCGATCGGCGCTCGCGACGACGCCTCGCCCATACAGACGAATGGTCAACTTCTTTGCGCTGCTTCCGTTGCTGCCCTTGATGCGGCTTTCTCGAATGAGATCGCCAATCTTCGTCAAGGGCCATGCGCTATCACCCGACATAGCCCATCTCCTTGAGAAGGGCGTTCATGCGCGCGGCGGCTTCGTCGCGAGCTTTCTCAGCTGCCCAGAGCTTGTCGAGTTCGGCTTTCACATCGATCGGCTTTTCCGGCTCCAGCGTGTCGATGTAGCGGGAGATGTTGAGGTTGAAGTCGTTCTCCTCAATTTCCGACATGTCGACGACGCGGCAGAAGCGGTCTTCGTCCTTCCACGCCTTGAACGCGTCGACGATGCGCTTGATATTGCCGTCGCCCAAAATATTTTTCTTCGGCCGCTCTTCGAATTCCTTCGCGCCGTGAATGAACAGCACCTTGCCCTTGCGCTTGGCCGGCTTGGCCCTGTTGAGGATCAACACTGTTGCGGGAATGCCCGTGCCGGCGAAGAGATTTTCCGGCAGGCCGATAATGGCCTCGAACAAATCCACCTTCAGCATCCCCTCGCGAATGCGCCCGTCGCCCGAGCCGCGAAACAAGACGCCATGCGGCATGACCACGCCGCACACGCCTTTCGCATTGAGCGTCGCCACCATGTGTTGCACGAAAGCGAGGTCGCCCATGTTCTTGGGCGGAATGCCATAGACGAAACGGTTGTGGCCCTTCTTCTCGTTTTCGCCAGAAACATCTTCCGCGCCCCAGGCGTCCAGCGAGAAAGGCGGATTGGCGATGACGCGATCGTAAAGGATCAGATTGCCCTCCGCGTCCAGCAGGCGCGGATTGCGGATCGTGTCGCCCTTTTCAATCCGCGCGTCGCGCAGCCCATGCAGCAACAGGTTCATCTTGGCGATGGCCCATGTGCCGAGGTTCTTCTCCTGCCCGTGCAGCGTGACATTGATCGGCTGCCCAAGGCGCTTGCCCTCGGCCTGCGCGATATGCTCGGCGCATTGGATCAGCATGCCGCCCGAGCCGCAGGTGGGGTCGCTGATGCGCATTCCGGGCTTGGGGTCCAGCAAATCGACGATGAGGCGCACGACCGGATGCGGCGTGTAGAACTCGCCGCCCTTCTTGCCGGCGTCGTCCGCGAATTTGTCGATCAGATATTCATAGGCGCGCCCGAGCATGTCCGGCTCGGAGAGCGAGGCGTTGGAAAGATCGATGCGCGAGAAATGATCGATCAGACGCCCGAGCACGCCCTCGCGGTTCTTGGCGTCGCCGAGCCGCGCTTCCGAATTGAAATCAATATTGGCGAGCACGCCCTCAATTGCGGGGTTCGCGTCTTCGATGGCGGCGCAGGCCTTGTTGAGATGATCGCCAACGCCCGCCGTCAGCTTCTTGAGTTCCGACCAGCGCTGTTGGTATCTGAGTTGGTATCCGATGCGCGGCCGCGCATAGAAACCTTTTTAATAACAAACCCCTATTAGCAAGACCTGTTTCCGCCCCTGGGCACCATTAGCCCGCAGATAGTCGAGATACTTCAGCCATTTACAGGCAGTCGGCTAAGCAGGTCCCACACCTCTTCGAATGCTGATGCGGATCGCCATTTCCCGAAACGGGCCATTTTCTGGTCACGACACACATATTGAAGCCGTTCATCCAAGCGCTCGACAGCGTCGGGAACGAGTTGCCCTGCCTGCGCCTCGCCGCCGATTGTCTTCAATCAGCCGAAATGCAAACGTGCGGTGCGATACGCGCGTTATTTTGGAATAATCCCTCTAGCCATAAGCCGGCCCAAAACCAGTTCGGGGTTGTTTGGAACGATGTTGAGCATCGTCTGTTCCTGACCTTCCAGCGATGAGAAAGGCATATTTTCGAAGTGCGCCGTCGCCTCTTCCAGCGTCAGGGGAAGTCCGCGCGTCTCGGGGTTAAAGCCCGTCACCACTGTCAGGCCGGTCCAGGCGGTCGCGATCGTGAAAATATCGAGGTCCGGCCGAAAATGTTTCAGACAGACAACGGTCTTCCAGACATCGCCCGAATAGAATCGCCTTTGACGATCCGGCCTTTGCGTCGGCTCGTCGAGCGGCGCCGTATCGTGGAGCAGGACGACCGAATGCGCGTCGCAATATCTCTCCGTATTGAGGAAATCCTTGAGGCTCTGTGAAAAGACATGCAACCCGTCGATAAATGAGAGCGCCAGCGGCCGCCCGCTCAAAACGGGGTCCAGTCCGCGCCGCGCGAAAAACAAATCGCTTTCTTCACAAAAGATATGGCTTTCAGTGGTCAACGCCGCATTGATCATGGGCGCGGGATCCACTCCGATCGAGCGGGTCGGCGGGCGGGCGCAGGCCAAGGACTGCCCTCTTGCAACGCCAATCTCCAGATATGTCTCAGGTTTGAGCTCTGCGTGCAGACGCGCCAACCAGACAAGGTAGTTGTCTCCAGGGAAGCGAAGTTCGGAGAGTCCCACATGGGCCTCCACCAGATCTTCCTCGAAATTTAACGCGGCGCAATATTCGGAACGAGCCGCGGAGGCGTCTCCCAGCAGCCGGTAAGCTGTCGCGCGCGCAAGATGAAACCTGGCGCGTTCATGGTCGGCGGGAATCTCGCCCGTCAGCCAATGGCCCGCGTGAGCCAGCAGTTTTTGGGGCGCCGGCTCCTCTGGCGCGAGGCCGCGCGCGATGCGCGCGACGGCGGCGCTCGCAGCAAAACGTCGCTGTCGGAATTCGCTTTGAGCGAGCTCGACAAGCGCCGATACGGTCGGATCAGCGGACTGGGCGGAGGGCGTCGAAGACCAGAGAGACCGATCGAACGCAAGACCGAGAGGCCCACCCTGCGCAGCGTTGCGCGCGGGCTCAAGAGAGGCGCGCAGAAAGTGGAGATGGGCGGCCGGAGGCAGGACGCCGATAAAGGTCCTTTTTTCCGCATTGGGCGGCGCCCAGCGATGGCCGCGGATGGCCTCGTATTGGTCGAGCCATCCGGAAAGCGACCGCGAGAAATCCTGGAACGGTGCGTTTGTCGCGACGCCGCCATGCAGCTGATGAAACGTTCCTTCGCCGAGAAGAATGACGAGTTCGGCCTCGGGCAATTCAAGGGCCCTGCGAAAAATGTCCAAATTCAGCAGTCCGCCTCCCGGCGCGTCGAAGCGCTCGTCGGCGCCGCCGAGCGTCTGCCAGACCTCGCGCTTCAGGAAAATCGCGTTCGACTCCGCGATGGGGCTGAACCACCCATCGACCGAAGATCCGTCCAGCGCGCCGATTTCAAACAACCGGTAACCATCCTGACGCCAATCGATCGACGCGAGGGCTTCGTCCTCGCGCGCGGCGTCGTACCCATGTGCGATCGACCATCTCTGATGGTCGCAGCCAAGGTACCAACCCAGGCACGCGACGACAGAAACCGGATAGGCGGCCACGCCCGTTCGAGCAAAATGGAGAAGTCCGGGCGTGACGATCCGAGCGCCGTCTATCATCACGCCTATGACCCCTCCTCGCGCGGCGGCCAGCCCGACATTGATGGCCATGGCCGGCGACGAAGGCGCGGGGTCGATCCGGATAAGGCGGAAATTTCCTTGCAATTCGCCCAGGACCGCAGCGTCAAACGCGGGCGAGGAGCCATTGTCGACGACAATAACTTCATAGTCGTCCGCTTGGATGTGGCGCTGATAAACCGACGACAGCGAATACAAAGTGCGAGGCGCTTCTCGATCCATGTTGTGGATAACCACCACAACGGAAACATCGGGCCTCTTCGTTTCGCCGCAAGTCATTCCTTTTGCTCCCTAACCGCGCGCCGAGCCGCCGATCGACGGCAGCACATTTGCTGAGAAGCTTCCAAAAAACAAGGATTCGTAACTGGGCTGTTCATAGGCGACCCCCCTTATCTCCAGGTATTCCTTGGCGAAAGTGTCCCATGGATGATGGATGGCGTTGGTCGCGACGCCGCCATGCACCTGGTGGAAGGTGCCCTCGCCAAGCAGAGTCACAATCAGCCCTGCGGAGCGCACGGCGCGCGAGAGAATGTCGAGATTGGCCAACCCGCCGCCGGGCGTTTGAAACCTTTCGTCGAATCCGCCAAGCTCCGCCCAGAAGGATTTTTGGAGAAAGAGCGCGTTGCTTTCGCTGATCGGCTTGAACCAGCCCTGGGCGGAGGAGCCGGCAAAAACCGAGATGTCAAAAAGCCGATAGCCATTTTCCCGCCAGCCCGCTTGCGCCAGGAGCTGATCCTCCACAGCCTGATTGTAGCCTTCTCGAACGCTCTTCATTTGCACCTCGAAACCGAGATGAAAACCAAGAGTGAGTATCGCGGCTCTGTCGCCGATTTGATTCGCCAATGCTGCGAGCGAGAGCATTCCAGGCGAAGCCATCCGGGCTCCGTCGATCATGACCCCAACCAGATTCCCGCGCGCTTCGGAGATGCCTTTATTTATCGCGCGGACAGGCGAAACGCTCGCGTCGCGCATCCGGATCAGCCTGAAGTTTCCTTCGAGCTCTTGGAGAACGCCGGGGTCAAAAGGAGGGGAGGAGCCATTGTCGACGATAATTACTTCGTAGTTTTCAGGCCTGATGTTTTTTTGGTAAGCGGCGGAAAGCGTAAAAAGCGTTCGGGGCGCCTCCCGCTCCATATTATAGACGATGACGACCACGGACAGGGTCGGCGCGGATTGCTCATTTTTCATTGGGTTGATCCATCAAGGGGGCGTCATCGGGGCGTGCGACGCGAATTCGATGCGGACGATTGCGAGGCGTGGGGCGCGTTTGGTCCGTACCGCGCCGCGAGGCGCAGGAAGTCCGGCAAACGGCGGAGCGCACGCAAGATAGCGGCGCAATCGCCTTGCAGGAAGGGGAGGAGCCGCCCGCGACGCGCATCGGTCAATGCTTTGATTTCGGCCCTGCGTCGTGCGAGCGCGCCTGCCCGCAATCTCCGTTCGTCAAATGTTTCCGCCGTAGCGGAGTTGGCGGGAGCCTCCGCCAGAGACCAGATTTTGCCATGTGTTTTCCGCAGGTTGGGCGTCCACCAAGCGCGAATGCGACATCATGAGTAATGTTTCAGCTATATCGGATCCTGGCGTGCCGACGCGCGCTCTTCCGAAAGATCTGCGGCCTTCGAAGATGGGCGCGCCGCATTGAAATCATGGCGATCTCCGTGAAAACGAGTCCGGAGGGCCTGCTTTATTTTGTCCAAACGGCCGAGACTCCTAGCTTATTAATCTTTACAGGACCGCGGCTTCGCAATATGGTGCGGCGTCATTTAGGCTAAGCGATCTCTCAATTTACAGTCTCCAGGAGGGAGCCGTGAACATTTTCAAAGCTCTTGGGTGCGCCTTTATTGGGTGCTTCCTTACAACTGTGACGCCTGCGTCCGCCCAGGTTGTGACGAATGGCAAGATCACGATGTTTCAGATGAAAGTGGACGCCAACGCGTCTGGTCGTCTGGATTATCAAAACGCAATTCCGTTCCCGACGCCTCAATCGAATGTGCGCCCGCAGCTTGCTCCGGGCGTCCAGGGCGTCGGCGTGACGCCTGGTTCCTCCAAAGGGAGCGAGGGAACGGGCGAGACTAGGCCGGTGCAGCTTATTCCGGCGCTTACGCCTGAGCAGTTGCTGGCGAAGCAACTGAAGACCCCGGCGCCGCAAGAATACGGGACTTTGAACCATCCCTTCACCACCTCACGGTCCAACGCCTATTACAACACCACGACTCAATATTATCCGTTCCGTGCGGCCGGTAAATTGTTTTTCCTGATCGGCAACAGCACCTACGTATGCTCGGCTTCGCTGATCAAGCCCGGGGTGATCGTCACCGCCGCCCACTGCGTCGCGAACTACGGCGCGAACCAGTTTTATAGCGGCTGGCAGTTCGTTCCGGCCTACAATAACGGACAGGCGCCCTACGGAACCTGGAACGGCAAGACCGCGGTTATTCTGACGGCTTATTACAACGGCTCGGACAATTGCGCGGTTAGCGGCGTTGTCTGTCCTGACGACGTCGCCGTGATGGATCTTTACACGCCGGGCGGAGCGATGCCGGGCACGACAACTGGGTGGTTCGGTTACGGATGGGACGGGTACGGCTTCGTGAACGGTTTGACCCAGATCACGCAGCTTGGATATCCGGTCGCGCTGGATAACGGCGTCTTCCAGGAACGTACGGACTCCTATGGCTACAGGGACTCCTCGTTGTCGAACAACACGGTCATCGGATCGTTGCAGACGGGCGGGTCAAGCGGCGGGCCGTGGCTTGTGAATTTGGGGACGCCGCCGGTGATTACGGGAGCCACCAGCTTTGGCGCCGCCGCCTCGCACAACATCGTCGTGGGCGTCACGAGCTGGGGGTATACCGACCCGCAATATAAGGAACAAGGCGCCGCGCCGTTTACAAGCGGCAATATCTCAGTGCTTGTAAACTATATTTGCGGAATCAGCCCCGGCAAATGCTGAGGACGCCAATAGCAAACGCCAAGAACCTTGCCTGAAAAAATAGTTGGTCGGCCTCGCGCCTTGCCTTAATCCGCCCGGTTCTCCGAACCGTCCAGGATGCGAAGCGTGTAACGAGGCCGACCAACAACTCTATTTCATCAAGGCGCGCCCGCCAGTCGGCCTTTCACAGAGATGTTTTTGAAGGGCGTGAGAATTCAGGGGCGTCCTTAAAAGAAGGGCGCGGTTTCCTACCTTCGCGCCGACTGCCCATTGCAGCCTTCGCCCAGAGCGCGCCGCCAAACATGGGCGGGAGAAGCGCCTCGAGCGCCCCTCCGCTGTCATCCCCGCTCAAACCCTTCCGTTCCGTTGTGGAGCCTTGTGCGGGCGACGTCGCCGTCGAGGGCGACATGGGGTTTTTGGCTATGGGCGACATGGGGTTTTTGGCTATGGCGGCCCTTTTCCGTCGGGCTTGACGCCCGCCATGGACGGCCCGAAATGCCGGCTCGCCGGCGTCATGTGTTAGGCGCGCTATTCAACCAATAGCTAACGTCATTTTCCGTCAGTTCAGCGCCGATGGCGTTGGCGAAGGACGGCAACACATTTCCGCATTTTGCGACCTCGTCGTCGTAGCTCATAACGGATACGCATGGAAAAACCGATAAATATGTTTTGACGAGCGCGTCGTAATCGACAAGCCAGCTATCGTCTTCAACGTAATTGAAGGCGTCTTTTTGCTCGGTTTTCGGAATGCCGAGCCTGTCAAGCTGCGCACGGTAAGATGACAGAAAAGAGCGCGGTTCTCGGAGGTAAACGATAATTTCTATGCGCTCGACGAATTCGCAAATAAGGTCTTTCAAGCGCATAAGCTCGTCGCGGTGCCTCAAATAGGATAGTCCTTCAGCGGAAAATACGTATGTCTCCATGCCGCTGATTGCGAATAAATCTCGCAGCGCGGTTTCTGTTTGACGCCGCAGCCCTGCCATGTCGATCCCTGGATGAAGAAACTTGTATGCATTGCTTCGTTCGGCGCGTTGGCTGAGCAGCAGCAGTTCAACATGGCTGGTTTGCAGCACCCCCTCATAGACTCCGACGCCCTGTCGGCGTAACGCGTTTCGACGTTCAAACAGATAGCGCTGGATCGAGGTCGTTCCGGTTTTATGCGTTCCAATATGGACGACGGCCCGACCGTTTCGCATCATCTTGAGAAATCCACCTCACTTAGAAAAAGGGCAATCGGCTTCAGTTCGGAACGCATGAATGAGCGCAATGCTCGTCGACTTGATCACGCTGTCCTGGAGGGCAGAGCCTCGCGATGGAGGGACAGATCGCCGGGCGTCTCCTCTCCGGAGCGGATTTACGATCGAGGCGAGAGGGGCCAGGCAGTTCCTTGCCGTCCGAACAAGCAATTACGCCGAAGGCGAGGGCATGCGCCAAAGCTAAAATGGCGACGTTGCGAATCGACATGGATGCAGGCTCCATCAGAACCTCTGGTCTGCGTCTCCGTGGCAGACCCATTTGTCTGAGAGATAGCGCATCGTCAGCGGATGGGCCAGCCTAGCGTAGCCGGAAGCTTTCGCATCGCCATGTCCTCGGGCGATAGGCAATGGCGGAGCCGCGTCCTTGAACCGGGGACGGGCGCGCCTGCTTTGGCGCCTGGAGACGACCCTTTTTTTGTCATTCAGATAATGCTCTAACGCTAGTTCCATCTCGCAAGGCTTATCATGAACAAAAAGCATATCGTCATCGCCGGCACCGGACGCTGCGGAACGACTTTCCTCGTGCAACTGCTAACGCAACTGGGGCTGGATACCGGTTTCGATGCGCGATCAAGCGAGGCGTTGCCGCATGCGGCCGCCGCTCGATTGGGATCGGCGAGTTTCTTCCCTGCGGCGCGCGCCGGCATGGAAATGGATATACGCTCGCCGGCGGCCCCCTATATTGTAAAGACCCCTTTCTTCTGTGACATCGCTGAAGAATTTCTCGCTTCTTCCCCTTCGTCGGTCGAGCATGTCATTGTTCCCGTCCGCCGTATCGAGGCGGCGGCCATGAGCCGGGCATATGTGCAGCGCTCCACGACCGGGAGCGCAGATGGCGAAGAGGCGGTGCCGGGGGGCTTGTGGGAGACGGACAAGGCCGAGCTTCAGGCGGAGGTTCTGCGTCGAAAATTCGTTCGACTAATCGAAGCTCTCGTATATTTCGACGTGCCCATGACCTTTCTTATGTATCCACGACTTGCCTCCGACAAAAACTATCTCTTCGCCAAGCTGGCGTTTCTGCTGGCGGACATTGGCCGCGCAGATTTCGATGCGGCTTTCGACAAGGTCGTTCGACCGGATTGGGTTCACCAGTTTTCCCCCGCTGACCAATGAAATAAATTAGCGCCGGGGCGGACGGATCGGGCGTAGTCGTCCATTCCGCGAACGACGACGGCGCCAAAGGGGAGAATGCCGGCGCCGCGGGACGCGTGGAGCGTTCTCACGTAAACAGATTGCGTCCCCGGCTGCCGACGGTCTCCCGGTAAAACTCGGCGCTGAGCTTCGGCGTGCGGCGCTGCGTCGCAAAATCGACGCCAAGAACGCCGAAGCGTTTCGTGTAGCCGAACGTCCATTCGAAATTGTCGAAGAGCGACCAGACGAAATAGCCCTGAAGATTGACGCCCTCGCCGATCGCCTGATGGGCCGCGCGCAGATGGCCGCGGAGATAATCGACGCGAGCGTGATCCCTGATTGCGCCGCGCTCCTCAGGCGGATCGGCGAAGGCCGCGCCGTTCTCCGTGACGAAGAGGGCGATGTCGCCATAGCGCTGCTTCAGCCAGAGCAGCGTGCGCGCGAGGCCTTGCGAATGAACCTCCCACCCCATCTCCGTGTAGGTCGAATCCTGCTGGCGAACCGGGGCGGCGCCGTCCGGCGCGACGGCGGGGTCGGCGCGGTTGACGGAGCGCGTGTAGTAATTCACCCCGAGATAATCGAAGGGCTCTCTTATCAGCCGCATGTCGTCTTCGGGAAATGCGGGCCAGGCCGCGCCGAACAGAGGGGGAAGCTCCTTGGGATAGGAGCCGAGAAGCAGCGGATCGAGGAAAAAGCGGTTCATATAGGCGTCGGCGGCGTTCGCGGCGGCGATGTCGCGCGGATCGCCCGAGGCCGGGTCTTTGGGTTCGAGATTGACCACGACGCCGATCTTCCCCGTGGGGTCGGCGCGGAACGCCTGCACCGCGCGCCCATGGGCGCGCAGCAGATTATGAGCCGTCGTCGCGGCTTGCGAGAGATCCGCGCGGCCCGGCGGATGCACGCCTTTGACGTAGCCATTGTGCATGACGACCCAGGGCTCGTTGTGAGTCGTCCAGAATCGCACGCGGTCCTTCAACGCTCTGAAAAGAGTATGCGCGTATTCTCCAAACCATTCCGACGAGTCTCGATTGAGCCAGCCGCCGCGCGCCGCGAGCGCAGCGGGAAGATCCCAGTGGTGGAGAGTGAGAAAAGGCTCGATCCCGCGAGCGAGAAGGCCATCGACGAGCCGGTCGTAGAAATCGAGTCCTTTCGGATTTTTCGGCCCCACGCCCTGCGGAAAAATGCGGCTCCAGGAAACGCTGAAGCGGTAGGCGCCGACGCCGAGCTCGGCGATCAGGCGAATGTCGTCGTCGTAGCGATTGTAATGGTCGCATGCGACGTCGCCATTTCCGCCGTCGACAATGCGTCCATTCTCACGCGTAAATTGATGCCAGTCGCTCGGCCCGGCGCCGTCGGCGAGCGGCGCGCCCTCGATCTGGTAGGCGGACGTTGCGACGCCCCATAGAAAGTTGTCGGGGAACTGTTTGGTTTCCATGGTCCAGGTCCGAAGGCGGGCGCTTTACGAGATAGGAACAAATTGCGCGACCGTTTCAATACGAGTTTAAGCCGGCTTGTGCGAAACGCGTCAATTGAATGCGGATGGATAAAGAATTCGCAGGAAGCCATGGATGGCGAAACTTATGCGCGCGCCACAGGCCGCCGCCTCCTTCATGGGCGGCGGCGAACGATTTCGATCCGTCGTTTACCATGTCGCGACGTAAGATCGCGCTTCTCCGAAAAGCCAATTGGCTGTTTCAAGGCAAACTGGTTAACTCTCGTTAACCCATGAAGTCGGATTTTTGCAGGAGCGTTTCAGATGTTGCATTTGGCTCGCGCGATGAGCGCCGCCGCGGCGTTGAGTTTGGGCGTCGGCCTAACTTTTCCGTCCATGGCTCAGACAGCGGTTTCCGTCGGCGTGAACGCGGGAGCGAGCCTGGCGACGATACCGGCTCAGGGCTGGGGACTGAATACGGCGGTGTGGGACGGCGATCTCCTCGACGGCGCCGTGCCTAATCTGCTGAGACAGGCCGGCGTCGCGGCCTTGCGCTATCCCGGCGGTTCGACCTCCGACGTCTATAACTGGCAGACGAACTCCATCGTTCCGGGCCAGGGGAGCTACGCAAATCCCAACAACGCCTTCGACGCCTTCATGGGAGTCGCGAGGAGCGTCGGCGCGGCGCCGATCATCACCGTGAATTACGGCTCCAACCAGGCCGGCAATGGCGGCGGCGATCCCAACTACGCGGCCGCCTGGGTGCGCTACGCCAACGTCACCAAGGGCTATGGCGTCAAATATTGGGAGATCGGCAACGAGGTTTACGGCAACGGACAGTATGGCGCGGCCTGGGAGATGGACCTTCACGCGCAGAAGGATCCGACGAGCTATGGCCGGAACGTCGTGCAATTCGCGAACGCCATGAAGGCCGTGGATTCGACGATCAAGATCGGCGTCGTGCTCACGGCGCCCGGGAAATGGCCCGACGGCCAATCTCCGGACTGGAACACGAACGTTCTGGCGCAATGCGCCTCCGTGATCGATTTCGTCGTCGTCCATTGGTATCCGCAGGAGCCCTATGCGGAATCCGACGCTGGCCTTCTCGCTGCGCCGCAAGACCCTTCCGCCGGCGTCGCGTCGATGGCGTCGCGGCTCAAGGCGCTGATCAACCAGTATGGCGGCGCGCGGGCTCCCAATATCCAGATCCTCGTCACCGAGACGAATTCGGTGACGTACAATCCCGGCAAGCAGACGCTCAGCATCGTCAATGCGATGTTCATCGCCGACAATATGCTGACCTGGATCGAGAACGGCGCCGCCAGCGTCGACGTCTGGGGCCTGCATAACGGGGCGGTCTGGGGCAACGCCTCTTCGAGCCTTTTCGGCGCGACCAATTATGGCGACTACGGCATCCTGTCGAACGGGCAGTCGGGCGAGCCCGCCGCCAATACCCCTTTCCCGGCCTATTACGGCATGCAAATGGTTTCCTATCTCGGCAAGGCGGGCGACGGCCTCGTCGCCGCCTCGTCGAACAACAGCCTCCTGACCGCGCACGCGGCGCGACAGGCGAATGGGAGCCTCGCGGTTCTTTTCATCAACAAGGACCGCAACAATACGGCCAACGCGAATGTGTCGCTCACGGGGTTCACGCCGGGCGGGACGGCGACGGTCTATTCCTACACGCCGACGAGCAGCGGCGTCACATCCGCCAACGTCGCCGGGCAAGGGGCGAATTTCACGATCCCCGTGCCGCCCTATTCGATGAAGACGGTGGTGCTGGCCGGAACGTCGACGCCGCAAAATCCCAGCTTTACCCTGTCCGCCAATCCAACGAGTCTGTCGGTAACGCAGGGCGCTTCCGGAACGGCGACCATATCCGTGGCGCCCGCGGGCGGGTTCGCCGGCAATGTCGCGTTCTCCGCGACGGGCCTGCCCACGGGAGTGACGGCGACCTTCAACCCGCCTTCTTCCGCGACGGCGACAACGGTGACGCTCGCCGCCGGCGCTTCAGCGCCTGCGGGAACCAGCGGCTTCACCATTACGGGGACCAGCGGCGCGCTCAGCGCGACGACCGCCCTCGCCCTGACGGTCAACGCCGCCCCGCCTCCCGGCGGCGGCGGCGGAGCCGGGCCTGCGACTTTCTCCGCCAGGCGCAACGCCAGCGGCCCCTGGTATTACGAGGACGATCTCGTCCTTTCCACGACGGTCCAGATCACGGAGCTTACCGCGACGATCGCCGCGCCAGCGACGAACGTGACCTATAATGGGGCTTACAACACCTTTGGCGGGCAGATCGTCCAAGGTTTCGTTTCCGGCGCGAATTTCGTCTACACATTCACGCTCAGCCCCGGCCAGAGCATCTATCCGGGCTCAGGGACGTTTGCGGCGCAGATGAACGGAAACGGCGTGATGCGCGACCTGACGGGCGATTCCTGGACGGTGACCTACAAGGCCGGAGGCGCGACCTATACGCAGTCGGGCAGGTTCTAGATCGCGCCGCTTTCGGGCGGAAACGCGTAAACGCAGGCGACGCGATTGACTCTAAAGGTTCAGAGCGCGCTTCAGTCGAAAAAACCGGCTCGCACGTTTTCGCGAGCCGCGCTTTAGCGCGAGTCCAGGTTACGCCGTGAAACGAAGCCGCGCGAGCGATTGCGCGGCTTTTCGTTCACAGCGCGCGTCAGCCGTCTACGGCCCGGCAGGGGCCAGTCTTCGCGACGGCCGCTTTCAGGTGGCGAGAAGGGCGAAAGCTTGCGACCCTGCGCGACTCGACGACCGCGACCTCTCCTGTGCGCGGATTGCGGCCCTTGCGCTCCTTCTTTTCCACGAGAACGAATTTGCCGAAATTGCAGAGGGTGACGTTTTGGCCCGCGACGAGGGCGGCGGCGATTTCCTCCAGAACCTCGTCGACCAGGAAGCCCGCGCGAGTTTGAGGGATGGCCGGGCAGGCCGCGGCGACGGCGCGCGCCAGTTCGCGTCTCGTCGTCGTACGGCGCCCGGCGGCTTTGTTCGCCTTTTCAAACGGGTCTTCCAAGAGTTCGTCGGTTCGATTCTCTTCCTTGAGCATCGCTCACAACCTGTTCAGCCAACGCGCGCGCTTTTCGAATGTCCTCGGGAGCGTCGGCGCAGGATAACGGGACCAAAACAACCTTGTCCTTAGCCATTTTGCGCAAAGCGACGCCCGCAACCTCAAGGCGCTCGCGGCGGGGTCAGGGCTCGGCTCAGCCGCCCGTAGGCGCCTCGTTCGACCCCATTGAGGGAAGGACGCCAAACATCTCGCGGTAATGCTTGGAGAAACGGCTCTGGTGAAAAAATTCGTAGGCGCGGGCGATTTCGCCGATCCCGCCTCGGGCGTCGCTTTTGAGGATGGCGTGAACCTGCTGGAGGCGGATGGCGCGCTTGAGCGCGACGAAGCCCATGCCGAATTCTTCCTGAAGGGCGAGCTGAACGCTGCGTCGCGAGGCGCGCAGCCGCAGCGAGGCGTCGTCGAGCGAGAATTTCCGGAAGCCGCCGCCGGCAGGGCGCTCCCACAGCAGCCGCTCCACCGCCAGCGCCAGATCGCGCCGACGGCCCGCCGTCATCTGCGGAATCCGAAGGGCCGAACCCAGAATTTGCTCGATGAGGTCGGCGCAGGCCGCGACCATGGCGTCCGGCGCGTCATGCGGCCAGGCCGCGCTCGCGGCGCCGCTTTCGCCGAGCGCCAGCAGGCGGCGCGCCTCCTGTCGCAACGCGAAGGCCTTGGGCGTGACCGGATAAAGAAGCGTCGCAAGGCCGTTCGGGCCGCACAGGCGCGCGAGGAGGCGCGGAAGGGCGTGGTCCGGCACGACGCGGCGGGCGAGCGACGGGGAGAAATTGAGCGTCAACGCCATGCCCGGCGCGGCGTTGACGCTGTCGAAACGCGCTCCGCCATAAGCCACGCCCAGGACGGCGTTGCTGACGCGATGGCCGAGAACCCGCATCTCCTGGGTTTCGAAAAAGCCGATTTTCAGCACGCCGGGATCAAGCGCGCCGTCGACGCGCACGCCCCCGGCGACAAGCCGAAGCTCCTCGATGGAGAGGCCGGGCGAGAGTTCGAGATATTTGCGCGTCAGATGCAGCCGGCCGGCGTCGAGCCGATAGAGGCGCGGCCGCCACCCGCCGGGCATGATCGCCGCGGCCCCGTCAGGATCGGTCGCAGAAGCATATTCGAAACGCCGCGTCATCGTTTGACGAAATCTTCTCTTCAAATCCTGTGCAAAGCTGATCGACCATCAATTGCAAAGATTCCGGCGGGACGCCACTCATCGCCGGGCGCGGCTACACGGATAAGTGGCGCCGTCCGCAGCGACGCTGTGCGCTCGACGCCTGCGCCCCAATTGGGAGGCGAATGGATTCATGCGCCACGGAGACGTCCATGCGCAGGCTTCGCGTCTGGCGAAACGCCGTTCTCACGCTGCTCGCCCTGGTTCTGGCCTCCGTCGCCTGGGCCAATCGTTTCGGCCCCGCCGCCTCGCCCTATCTCCATCGCAACCGCCTGACGGGAGCGGAATGTCACCGGGGCGTCGAATGCTGGATTCCGCGCATGCCTGCATGGGCGCCGCCGCGACCTTAGCCCGCGAGCCGCGCCGCGAGGGCCGCCAGGATCGGCCGCTGGCCCGCGACGATCTTCGCCTCGGCCTCCGCGAGCGGGAACCAGCCGGCGCGGTCGATCTCGGGGATGTCGATCTGGCGGCCGGATCTCGGCGGCCACTCAATCCGGCATAGATTGCTTTTGACATGCGACGGATCGAGATCCCCTTCCAGGGCGAAGGCGAGAACGACCTTGCCGCTCGGTTGCCGGAAGGCGCCCAGCGGGAATAGCTCACCCTCGATCGCCACCCCGGTCTCCTCGAGGAATTCTCGCCGCGCGGCGGCCTGCGGCTCCTCTTGCGGGTCGATCTCGCCCTTGGGAATTGACCAGGCGCCCTGGTCCTTTTTTGCCCAGAAAGGCCCGCCAGGATGGACGAGAAGCGCCTCGATGCCCGAAGCGCCCCGGCGATAGAGAAGGATGCCGGCGCTGCGCCTCGCCATTTCCCGCTCCCGTTAAGCTCGCGTCCCGGGTCAGATTTCGGCCTCAATCCTCGTCGAACAAGGGCTGAAGTAAAGACGGCGACGAGAGCGAGGATCACGGCATGTCGACACTGCGCAGGCTAAGTCTTGGAGCTGTTCTCACCCTTGCCGCCGTGTCGCCGGCTTTCGCCGGCCCCCTCGACCGGGGACCCATCGCCGACTTTCTGACCATCTTCCGCCAGCAGGCGATCCCCAAACAACTCGTCGTCTGGCGTCACCCCGAATATAAAGCGGGAACGGTCGTCATCTCCACCAAGGAGCGGCGGCTTTACTACGTGCTGGGCGGCGGCGAGGCGATCGAATATGGCGTCGGCGTGGGTCGCGAGGGTTTCACCTGGTCCGGCGTGAAGACCATCTCCCGCAAGCGCGAATGGCCCGATTGGCGCCCGCCGGCTCCCATGCTCAGGCGCCGGCCCGATCTCCCGCGCCACATGGCCGGCGGAATGGAGAATCCGCTGGGCGCTCGCGCGCTCTATCTGGGCTCCAGCGAATATCGCATCCATGGCTCGAACGAACCCGACACGATCGGCGCGGCAGTGTCGTCCGGCTGCATCCGCATGACGAATAACGACGTGATCGATCTATATTCGCGGGTGAAAGTCGGGACAAGGGTCGTCGTATTGAGATAGTCCCTCCATCTTGAAACGGATGGGCGGCTTCCAGATACGCGACCTTCTGGCGAGGCCCGCCTCTCGGGCGGAATCGTACATTACAGGCGCCGGTCGCCTTTCCGCGACGCCTCTCTCATCGGGCTCTTCGCAGGACGCCCCTCTACCGTGAGCCCAGATTGCCGAGATCGGCGGATTTCCGGCTCGCTTCGATGCGGAGTCGCGCCGACATCGGCTCGCCGCCGCGGCGAAACCTCACCTCGATCTCGCTGCCAGCCGGCATGACGCCGAGCAGCGTCCGCAACTGCGGCGGGCTTGCAATCGCTCTACCGTCGACGGCGTCGATCACGTCGCCTTTCGCCAGTCCGGCGAGCGCCGCGGGCGAAGCGGGGTCGACCGAAACGATTTCCGCTCCGGCGCGGCCGCCCGCCGGCGAGCGGATCGAAATGCCGATATGGCCGCGGCGCACTTCGCCCGATTCGACGAGTTGCGACATGATCCGCCGCGCCATGTCGATCGGAATGGCGAAACCGATGCCGTGGCTCGCGCCGGATTTCGACAGGATCGCCGTGTTGAGCCCGACGAGCCTTCCGTCGAGCGTCACCAGCGCGCCCCCAGAATTGCCGGGATTGATCGAGGCGTCGGTCTGGATGAAATCCTCATAGCCTTCGATGCCGAGCCCGGTGCGTCCCATGGCCGAGACGATGCCGGAGGTGACGGTCTGGCCCAATCCGAAGGGATTGCCGACCGCGAGGACGAAATCGCCGACTTCGAGCGAGCGGCTGTCGCCGATCGGCACGGCGGACAGATTGTCGGCCCTGATCTTCAGAACGGCCACATCCGTCGCCTTATCCTTCCCCACGAGCTGCGCGCGGAAACGGCGATTGTCCTTCGTCGTGACCTCGATGACCGAAGCGCCGCGCACGACATGCTCATTGGTGAGAATGAACCCCCGCTCGGCGTCCACAATGACGCCCGAGCCGGCGGAGGTGGTCTCGCGCTTCAGGCGCGTATTGGGGATTTCGAAGAACTCCTGAAGGACCGGATCGACGACCGTCGGCACTTCGACGGACTCGATATGTTTCGTCGCGATGTTGACGACGCCGGGCGTCACCGCGCGAACGACGGACGCGACCGAGGCTTTCTGCCCCAGCGGGACGGCGCCCGCGAGAAGTGGCGTCGGCAGGAGCAGGAGCGAGAGGAGGGCGAAGCGCAGAATCATCGGAGATCAAGCTGGTGACGGCGCTCGGCAAAATCATGGCGTCCGCTCGAAAGCGGTCGCCCTTTTCGCTTATGGTTTAGAAATCCATACCGCCGCCGGGGATGGCGGATTCCTTCTTCGGCGGCTTCCGATCGAGGATGGCGACGCCGGCTTGGCGCGCGTCGGCTTCGACGCGGCGGACCTGCTCGCGAGGCGCCGTCAGCACTCGGGGGCTTATGCTGCTAGCATGCTGTTTTTATGTAGTTTTCTGGCGCAGGAGTTGCTTTCGCTCAGATGTCGCCCTTAAATTTTTTTGCGCGCGACGGTCGCACGGAAAGGAGAGGCGGCAATGGCGTCCAGCGAGTTCCGTTTGCAGATGCAGGGCTATGGACTCACCACAGCCAATATTCTCTACCGCCTGCCGGACCATCCGAGGATTCTCCAGTCGTACATTTGGCAGGAATACGATCTGCATCCGCATTTTCCGGAGCTGCGGAAG
Organism: Methylocystis sp. JAN1; assembly: GCF_052186135.1. Taxonomy (GTDB): domain Bacteria; phylum Pseudomonadota; class Alphaproteobacteria; order Rhizobiales; family Beijerinckiaceae; genus Methylocystis. The sequence goes on from NZ_CP181499.1 coordinate 667,269, forward strand.
TTCCTCGATTTCTGGACGCGCAGCCTGGATGGGCCGCTGCACGGCGTGACGGTCGCCCATGCGCAGTTGATCAAGCCGGCGGAAATGCGGATGGTGGACGGCGAATTCCGCGTGCACTGACCGCGCCCGTTCCTTTCCGCGAGGTTAAGGTGGGCCTTTCACGCCTGTCCCGGCGCGGGAATCCTTGGACGGGACGCGGACGAATGCAGTCCGAATCAGGAGCGGCGAAAAGGCGTCGGCCATTCCCCAATAAGAGCTTGGCGCGGCGGTTGGCCAATCGGCGCTGGCGCGGGGCGCCGCTTGGCGCTTAAAATGCGCCCGCCATTCTTTGGCGCAGGGAAGAAACGACCATGAAAAAAGCAACGATCAACGGGGCGACGCTCGCCGTCGCCGCCGTTTCCATTGCGCTCGCAGGGACCGCGCCGGCCGCAAAAGCGGAAACGACGACGGCGCGCGTGCACTGCCTCGGCGCCAATAGCTGCAAGGGCAAGAGCGACTGCCATTCCCCCAAAAACGCATGCAAGGGCAGGAACGCCTGCAAGGGGCAGGGATGGGTCTATAAGGAATCCGCCCAGGCTTGCACGGACGCTGGCGGCAAGGTTCTCGACTGAGCGATTTTCAAGGAGGGCCGGGGCGCGGCGCGTTTCGCCCCGGTCTTCCGGTCAGCGATTCCACCAGCCGCCGCCGAGCGCCATGAAGAGCGCCGCCGTATCGGAGAGACGCGTCGCCTCGGCCTGAACGCGCGATAGCGAGGCGAGGAGATAAGTGCGCTGGGCGTTGAGCACGGCGATCTGCGAGACCTGCCCGTATTTGAGCTGCATGCGGACGATGTCGAGGCTGCGCTTGGCGGCGTCCTCCGATTTGCGCGCGGTCAACACCGCCTTGGCGTCCGATTGCAGGGAGCGCAGCGCGTCGGCGACGTTCTGAAATGCGTGGATCACCGTGTCGCGATATTGGGCGTCGGCCTGTTCGAGCGCTGCTTCCGCCGCCTTCTGCCTGTTGAGCAGCGTCATGCCGTCGAAGATCGGTTGCGAGATATTGGCCGCCGCCGTGTAAAGGCCTGTGCCTGGCGCAAAGAGCTGCGCCATGTGGAAGGCGCTTGCGCCGACATTGGCGGAGAGCGTCAGGTTCGGCAGGCGATTGGCGATGGCCACGCCGACCGCCGCCGAGGCCTGATGCAGATTGGCTTCCGCCGCCTTGATGTCGGGACGCTGCGCGACGAGCTTCGAGGGGATGCTGACCGGAACGGTCGAGGGCAGCGTAAAGCTCTTGAGGTCGAATTGCTCGCCGGGCCCTTCGAAGGAAAGCCGCCCCGCGAGCGCGCTTATGAGGTTGCGCTGGATCTCGAGCTGCTTCTCGAGCGGCGGCAATGTCTGCTCGAATTGCGCGAGCTCCGCCTCCTGGGCGATTACGTCGGCCTTGGCGATCGAGCCGAAAGAATATTGCCGGTTGAGAATCTCCAGCGTCTCACGCAGGATGGAGATGATATTCTTCGTCGCCTCGATCTGTCCGCGGATCGAGGCCTCCTGAATCGCGGCGACAATCACATTGGTCGTCAAGGCGAGATGCGCGGCCTCGAGCTGCCAACTCTGCTGCTCCGTCTGCGCGGTCGCCGATTCGACCGCGCGGGCGGTCCCGCCCCAGAGATCCGGCGTGAAGCTGACGGAAAGCTGCTTCAGGAACAGGCCGTACGGCGCCGTCGGATTCGTCGTGACCGGGCTGGGCGTCGGAATCCCGGCCAGCACATTGGCGGGCGTCGGATAGGACTGGTGAAACAGCGAGGGATTGATGGCGCCCAGCGCGCGATTGTTCGACTGAAGGTTCTGGCTGTCGTTCGAGGTCAGCAACAGCTGCGGAAAGAATCCGCCTTTTTGCGCCTCGGCGTTGTAATAGGCGACCCGGACGGCGGCCTCGGAGGCCTGCAGCGAGGCGTTGTTCTGCAGCGCCTCCTTCACAAGCCCGTCAAGCGGCTTGGATTTATAGAGCGTCCACCACTCGGCGGGAATGTCCTTGCCCTCGGCGAAGCGCTGGCCCTCGCCCGGCGACGCCGGGCGCTCGGGTGTGACATGGGCGCCCTCGGGCGACGGGGGCGGCGCAAAATCCGGTCCGACCGCGCAGGCGGCGAGGACCGCCGAGGCGAGGAGAGGGAAAGCGAGGCGGCGGCTCATCTTACGGGCGCGCCCTCCCGCGTCACGACCGTCTCGCCCCTGGCGCGCACGAAGCATTCCACGACGAAATAAAAAGTGGGCAGAATAAACAGCGTCAGCAGCGTCGCGACGATGAGGCCGCCCACGATGACGGTCGCGAGGCTGCGTTGCACGTCGCTTCCGACGCCGGTGGCGAGCGCGGCGGGCAACATGCCGACGGTGGCGACGGTCGAGGTCATCAGCACGGGCCGGAAGCGTTCGCCGGCGCCTTCGAGCACGCCGGTTCTCACCGCGGCGACGAAATCACGTTTCATGGTCGCGGGCTCCACTTCGTTCGCGACCCAGCGGGCGCGGGCGGCGGCGATCCGAACGGCGGACGTTCGGTTGAGATTGGCGACCATGATGATGCCGTTTTGCACGGCGACGCCGAACAGCGCAAGAAAGCCGACGCCCGTCGCGACATTGAGGTTGTCGCCCCTCACATGCAGCGAAACGAGGCCGCCGAGCGTCGCCAGCGGCACGACGCCGAGGATGAGCAAAGCATGGCGGAACCTGCCGAAGCCGATGAAGAGGAAGACGAACATCAATATGAGAACCGCGCCGACGATGACCGTCAGGCGGGACTGCGCCCTCTGCTGATTCTCGAACTTCCCGCCCCAGACGACCTTATAGAGCGACTGGTCGTATTTGACGTTTTTGGCGATCCGGGCCTGCGCGTCGGCGAGATAGGAGGAAAGGTCCCGGTTGTCGTAGTCGACGCGTACGGTCAGCGAGCGCTTCGTCTTGTCGTGTGAAATCGCGCTCTCGCCGTTTTGCAGCGTGATTTTGCCGATCTGCGACAAGGCGACCTGAGCGCCGCCGGAAGTATTGACGAGCAGATTGCCGAGATCCTCCGGGCTGTTGCGCGCCTCGGGCGGGAAACGGACGGTGATGTCGTAGCTGCGGTCGTTGACATAGAGCTGGCCGATCGGGCTGCCGCCGACGCCCGTCTGGAAGAGATTCGCCACATCGGCGACATTGATGCCGTAGCGCGCCGCGGTGCCGCGATCGACATGGAAGGCGATTTGCGGGATGGGCGGCTCCTGCACGATCGACGTCAGCGTCGTGCCGGGCGTGTCCTTCAAGGTTGCGACGATGTCGGAGGCGATGCGGCGCGTCTCCTTGAGATCCTGGCCGAAGACTTTGACGACCAGGGCGCTATGCGCGCCGCTCATCAGATCGTTGACATTGTCGATGATCGGCTGGCTGACGCCAACTTCCATGCCGGGCAATTGCTTCAGCCGCTCGCCGAGGCGGCGGACGAAATCCGCCTTGGTCTCGCCGGCGGGCCATTCGTCATAGGGCCTGAGACCGACCGGCGCCTCGATATGGCTCAAGGTCCACGGATCGGTGCGGTCGTCATTGCGGCCGATCTGCGAGACGACGAAGGAGACCTCCGGGAACTCCAGCACCGCGTTGCGCAGGTCGCGAGCCATCTCCTCCGCCTTGCCGATGGAGATGCCGCTCGGCAGCTGCACCTGGAGCCATAGCGATCCCTCGTCGAGATTGGGCAGGAATTCGCGCCCGATCGTCGCGCCGGCGAGCACGACGCCGATAAAGGCCGCGCCGGCGGCCCCGTAGACCAGACGGGGCTTGTCGACGCAGGCTGCGAGCAGGCGGCCGTAATTGTTTTGAAGGCGTTCGAGGACGACGTTGTGGAAAATTTTCGCCGGCTTGTGGAAGGCGATATAGGCCAGGCCGGGAACGACCAGCAGCGAGCAGAGCAGCGCGCCGAACAGCGCATAGGAGATGGTGTAGGCGACCGGCGAGAAGAGCTTCGCCTCGACGCGCTCCAGACCCAAAAGCGGCAGGTAGGCGGTGATGATGATGATCGTCGCGAAGAAAATCGGATTGACGACTTGCCGCACGACGAATTGAACCGTGTCGGTTTCGAGCGGCCGGGTCGGATTGTGCTCGCGCACCCTCAAAATCGCTTCCGTCACGACGATCGCGCCATCGACGATCACGCCGAAATCGATCGAGCCGAGCGACAGGAGATTGGCCGGCAGCCTGGTCAGGTTCATCAGGATGAAGGTGACGCTGAGCGCGATCGGGATCGTCACCGCGACGACGATGGCGCTGCGCCAGCTCCCGAGGAACAGCATCAGCACGATGAAGACGAGCGTGACGCCTTCGCCGACCGTGTGTCCGACCTTGGAGACCGTCGCCTCGACCAGTTCGTTGCGGTCGAGATAGGGGACGATCCGCACGCCCTGCGGCGCGAGCTCCGCCTGGAGCTGGTCGATGCGCTCATGGACGGCCTTCAGGACGAGCCCGGCGTTCTCGCCCTTGAGCATCTGGACCGTCCCCTGGATCGTGTCGGAGTTGCGGTCCTTGCCAAGGACGCCCTCGCGCTCCTGGCTGCTCAGCCGGGGCGCGCCGAGGTCGCGCGTGAGGATGGGCGTCCCCTTGCTCTCGGTCACGACGATATTGCCGAGATCTTCCAGATTGCGAACGAGGCCGATGCTGCGAATGACATAGGACTGCTCGCCCCGCGTGATGCGGCTGCCCCCGGAGCTCGCGCTGTTGCTTGTGATCGCCTGCGACACGTCGGAAAGCCCGAGGCCGTAGCGCTGCAGCGCGAGCGGATCGACTTCGAGCTCGAACTGCCGCGTCAGGCCGCCGAAATTGGCGACGCTCGCCACGCCCGGCACCTGATTGAGGGCGGGCAGGACGACCCAGCGCTGGATTTCGGAAAGCTCGGAAAGGTTCTTGGCGTCCGATTCCAGCGAGTAGCGCAGGATTTCGCCCACGGGGCCGGTCAAGGGTCCGAGCGTCGGCTGGTAGTTCGACGGCAGCGGGACCTGGTTGACGCGCTCCAGAACGCGCTGGCGCGCCCAATAGTCCTCGACGCCGTCCTTGAAGACGAGGGTGATGAGCGAGAGGGCGAAGGTGCTGCTGGAGCGGATCGTGACGAGGCCGGGCGTGCTGGCGAGGGCGCGTTCGAGCGGCACGGTGATCTGCTGCTCGACCTCCTCCGCCGCAAGGCCGCGCGCCTGCGTCGTGACGATCACCGTGACGTCGCCAACGTCGGGATAGGCTTCAAGCTTCAACTGAGTCCAGGAATACATGCCATAGAAGAAGACGAGGATCGTCACCAGGATGACGATCAGACGGTTTCTCAGGCAAAGCTCGACGGCGCGTTCAATCATTGAGGAGGACTCCGCCGCGCACCACGATGCGCTGGCCGGGCTCCAGACCGCGCACGATGGTCGAGCCCTCATAGTCCGCTTCGATCACGACGGGCTTTCTCTGAAATGTCCAGGGGGCGGTCTCGACGAAGACGCTCGTCGTGTCGTTGACGATGAAGAGCGCCGAGGACGGAATCAGCAGGCTCTGGGCGGCGGGCGCGAAGAAGCGCACCGAGGCGAACATGTTGAGCTTGAAGATGCCGTAGGGGTTGTCGAAAGAGATGCGGACTTTGTTGCGGCGCGTATCGGCCTCGAGCAACTGGCTGATGACCTGCACCTTGCCCGAAAACACCTCGCCCGGATAGGCGAGAAGCGTCACCTCGACGCGCTCGTCCTTCTGCACGAAGGAGAGGTCCTTCTCCTGCACGCTCGCGGTGACCCAGACCTTTTCGAGGTTGGAGATCGTCATCATCGACTCGGTGGCGTTGTCGATGAAGTCGCCCGGCGCGGTTTCGAGCGCGGTTATGGTGCCGTCGATGGGCGCGGTCAGCACGATCTGCCGCTGCCCCGACACGGTGCCGCTGTCGCCGATCACTTCGAGTCGGGCCTCGGCGCGCTTGAGCTCGGTCGTCGCCTGACGATAGTCGTTCTGGGCCTGCTCGAGTTCGCGCAGGGCGAGACCGCCCGCCTTGTTGAGGCCGGTCGCGCGCTCGAAGGCGCTCTTGGTGAGTTTCACGGTCGCGCGCGCCTTCTCCGCGTCGGCGACGGCCTGGGCGAGGTCGCCCGAATCGATCGATGCGAGGCGCTGGCCCTTTTTGACCGCGTCGCCGAGAGAGACGTCGAGGCTGGCGACGCGGCCGGCGACGGGCGCGAGGATCTTGACGGTGCGCGTGGGATCGGCCTCCACCGCCCCCGTCACCAATTTGCTGCGGCTGATGCTCTTCTGCTGGACCGGCGCCACCGCGATGCGCGCGCGATAGGGAGAGCCCTCAGGGACGAAGATCGCCCCGCCGCGCCGGATCAGCTGCGCGTTTACGGCGTCGGCGGGTTGATGATGGGCGTCGCCGCCACGTTCCGCCTTCACGGCCCAAAGCGCGCCTGCGAGGGCGATGGCGACAGCCGTCGCGATCAAAAGCCTTGCGCGGGGCTGCAGCTTTTGAAGCTTTTCAAGCGCGATCATGGATGACAAGCGTTTCCTGCGAGCGGGCTGCCCCTGAAGATAGTGTAATTGCGGCCGCCGCCGTCAACTGGACCGCGGGCAATCAAAGCGGATTGCACGACTTTATTGTGACAGTCCAGCCACAATTATTTCCCCGCTATTGCGCGACGCAGCTCCGCGGCGAAGGCGCAGGCTTCGATCGCTTCTCTGGCCCCAGGCGCTTTTTTCTCTGTGGCGTGATCCCCGCGACGTTCCGACCGCTTCAGAAATAACGATATGCTAATTTATCTAGAGGCTTTCAACAGCGCGATCAGGCCTTTAAGGAGGGCGACCGGGTCGGGCGGGCATCCGCGAATATGCAGATCGACCGGAATGACCTGGGATACGCCGCCAACGCAGGCGTAGCTTCCGGCGAAGACGCCGCCGTCCAGCGCGCAATCTCCGACGGCGACCACCCATTTGGGGTTCGGCGTCGCGTTATAGGTCCGCTCGAGCGCCTCGCGCATGTTCTTCGTCACCGGTCCCGTCACCATGAGCACGTCGGCATGGCGCGGCGAGGCGACGAAGCGCAGGCCGAAACGCTCCAGATCGTAAAAGGCGTTGCTGAGCGCGTGGATCTCAAGCTCGCAACCATTGCACGAGCCGGCGTCGACTTCGCGTATGGCGAGGCCGCGGCCGAGCTTTTCGCGCGCCGTCCTTTCGAGCGTCGCGCCGAGTTCGGCGAGCATGGCGTCGTCTGGCGAAGGCGCGGGCTCCGTCAGCGCCCCGCGAAACAGGCCTTGGAGGAGGAATTTCTGCATCTTTCGGCCGCTTAGAGGTCGTGCCCCGAATAGGAGCAGTTGAAGGATTTGTTGCAGAGCGGGAAGTCCGCGACGATGTTGCCTTTGATCGCGGCCTCAAGGAGCGGCCACTGGAACCAGGACGGATCCCGCAAATGGGCGCTTTCGATGGCGCCGTCCGGCCCGATCCGCAGCCAGACGAAGACGTCGCCCCGGAAGCTTTCGACCAGCGCGACGCCTTCGCATCGACCCCCGCTCGGCGGGAGCTCGGCCTGAACGGCGCCATGCGGCAGGCGGTCGAGGATTTGCTCGACGATCTGGATCGAGGCCCTCACCTCGTCGAAGCGCACCCAGACGCGGGCGTCGACGTCCCCGTCATTCGAGGCGCCCATGTCGAAGGAAAGCCGGTCGTAAGGGGCGTAGCCGACGGTGAGGCGGGCGTCGAAACGCCGCCCGGAGGCGCGCCCCACATAGCCGCCGCAGGCATATTGCCGCGCGAGGTCGGCGCTCAGCACGCCTGCGCCGACCGTGCGATCCTGCAGAGAGGTCGTGTCGCCGAAAAGGTCGATCAGGCGCGGGACCATGATCCCGATCCATTCGAGCAGGGCGCGCAGCGACTCCGCTCCTTCCTGCGTGAGGTCGACGGCGACGCCGCCGGGCAAGATCCGGTCCATCATCAGCCGATGGCCGAAACAGGCGGCCGACGCTCTCAAGAGGCGCTCGCGGATGAGACCGCATTGCGCGAGCATCAGGGAAAAGGACGCGTCGTTGCAGATGGCGCCAATGTCGCCGAAATGGTTGGCGAGCCGCTCGATCTCCGCCATCAGCGCGCGCAGCCACACGGCGCGCGGCGGAATGTCGGCGCCAAGCGCGGCTTCGACCGCGCGCGCGAAGGCGAAACTGTAGGCCACGGTGCTGTCGCCGGAGACGCGGGCGGCGATCTTCGCCGCGCGGCCGACCGGCGCGCCGGCGATGAGCCGGCCGACGCCCTTGTGAACGAAGCCCAGCCGCTCCTCGAGCCGGGCCACGACTTCGCCATTGGCGGAGAAGCGGAAATGCCCCGGCTCGATAATGCCGGCATGGACCGGCCCCACCGCAATCTGGTGAAGCGGGCCGCCTTCGGCCGGGCAGAATTCGTAAGGATCGCGTCCGGCGTCGATCGGCTGCGCCTTTCCCGCGGGATGGCGGACGCCCCAGCGGCCGTGATCGAGCCAGCGGCGTTTGTCCGGCAGGCCTTCGGGCTCCAGCCCGTAGAGATCGGCGATCGCGCGCTCCAACCGCAGGGCCGGCGGATGCAGGCGGCCGACGGACGGGAAACGCCCTTCGGGACAGGCGAGCGAGAGGATGCGCGGGGCGGGCGCGCCCGGCGCGGACGAGGCCAGATAAACCTCGTCCCCGTCGCTCCACAGCGCCAACAGATCGGCGCCGCCCTCCGCGATCTCCTCGGCCGCGCGCCGCCACCCGGCGTCGTCGACCTCCTCCCGCGCCCAGGGGCGGCAGGTTTCGCCGGGAATCGGAGCTTCCGGCTCCGTCTTTTCCTTCCGGTTAAAGAGCATGTGCATGTCCTTCGCCTATCCCAGGAGCCGCGCGACGTTCTGGAACCAGGTCACGAGATAGGCGGGCAGATAAAGCCCCGCTATGAGCACGAGCGCGAGATGCGCGACGAGCGGCATTGTCGAGGCTTCCACCTCCCCCGCGCTTTTCGTCGGTTCTCCGAAAGCCATGCCGATGAGACGCATCAGCAGGGCGCCGAACGCGACGAGCAGGCCAAGGACCAGCGGAACCGCGAGCCAGGGCTGGCGCGCGAAAGTCGAACTGACGACGAGGAACTCGCTCATGAAGACGCCGAGCGGGGGCATCCCGCAGATCGCCATGACGCCGACGACTAGGCTCCAGCCAAGTAGAGGATGGCTCTGCGTCAGGCCTCTGATGTCGGCGATCTTCTGCGTGCCCTTGGCCTGCGAGATATGGCCGACGGCGAAGAAAATCGCGGATTTCGTCAGGCTGTGCATCGCCATGTGGAGAAGGCCGGCGAAATTGGCGAGTGGGCCGCCCACGCCGAAGGCGAAGGCGATGACGCCCATATGCTCGATCGAGGAATAGGCGAACAGCCTTTTGATGTCATCGCGTCGATAGAGCATGAAGGCGGCGAAAAGCACCGAGGCGAGGCCGAGCGCGATCAGCATCGGCCCCGGCGTGATGGCGGCTGCGTTGGCGGTGAGCAGCATCTTGAAGCGCAGCACGGCGTAGAGCGCGACGTTGAGCAGAAGGCCCGAAAGCACGGCCGAGATCGGGGTCGGGCCTTCCGCATGGGCGTCGGGCAGCCAGGCGTGCATGGGCGCGAGGCCGACCTTCGTGCCATAACCGAGCATGAGGAAGACGAAAGCGACGTTGAGGAGCCGTGGGCTGAAATGCGCCGCCTGCTGCATGAGCGACGACCAGACCATCGCATTGTAGCCTTGGCCCAGCACGGGTTCCGCCGCCATGTAGACGAGGATCGTGCCGAAGAGGGCGAGCGCGATGCCGACGCTGCCCAGAATGAAATATTTCCACGCCGCTTCAAGCGAATCGCGCGTGCGATAGACGCCGACCATGAGAACCGTGGTGAGCGTCGCGACCTCCACGCTGACCCACATGAGGCCGATATTGCTCGCCAGCAGCGCGAGATTCATGGCGCACATGAGCGCCTGATACATTGCATGGTAGAAGCGCAGATTGCCGACCGTGAGCTTCCCCGCCTCGATCTCGTGCCGGATATAGCTCGCGCTGAAGGCGCTTGTCGTGAAGCCCACGAAGCAGGAGAGGACGACGAAGACGATGTTGAGATCGTCCACGAAGAGGAAGCTTCCCGTCTCCGGCTCCTTGAAGACGAGGAGCGTCGCAAAAAGCAGGGTCACGCCGGAAGCGGCGAGATTGATCTGCGAGGCGCGTTTGTAGTCGGTCTGAAAGGCGAGGACCGCCGCCGCGACCGCCGGAATGGCGATGAGCGCGTTCGACGCCATGAAGATCTCGGAACTCATTGGCGTTCTCCACGCACGCGATCCAGTTCGAAAAGATCGACGGTGTCGAAGCGTTCTCGGATGCGGAAGAGAAAGATGCCGATCACGATGAAGGCGACGAGAACCGAAAGGGCGACGCTGATCTCGACGACGAGCGGCATGCCGTCGGCGCCGGCGGCGGCGAGAATGAGGCCGTTCTCCAGCGACATGAAGCCGATGATCTGGCTGACGGCGTTGCGTCGCGTCACCATCATCAGGAGGCCGAGAAGCACGATGGCGAGGGCGAAAGCGAGATCCTCGCGCGCGAGAGGATCGGCGGTCGTGGTCGCCGGCAGCATGACGACGAGGGAGAGGCCCATCAGAAACATGCCGATGAGCATGGTTAGGCCGATGCCGCCCACGACCTCGACCGTGCGATGGATGCGCAGCCGCTTCACGATGGCGTGCAGGCTGAACGGGACGATCGCCGCCTTGAAGATGAGCGCGATGGCGGCGGTCAGATAGAGATGCGGCGCATCCTGCACATAGGCCTGCCAGGCGACCGACAGGGTCAGGACGAAAGCGTGCAGGGCGTAGATGTTGATAAGGCCCGACAGCCGGTCCTGATAAAGCAGCATGAAGCTGACGAGCACCAGCCCGCCCGCGAGGAGCTGCGCAATGTCGAGAGACAAATGCTGCATCAAAGGCTCCGTGAGACGAAGACGAGAAGCGAGCCGAGGAGGCCCAGCATCAGCGCGGCGCCGAGAAATTCCGGGACGCGGAAGACGCGCATCTTTGCCGTGGAAACCTCGAAGACGGCGAGCAGGGAGCCGGCGATTGCGAGCTTCGCGACATAGAAGAGGACGCCGTAGCCCATGTCCTTCAAGGTTCCGTCGTGAGACGCGAGGCCGAAGGGGAAGAACACGCAGCCGATGAGCGACACGTAGAGCAGGAGCTTCAGCGCCGAGGCGAGCTCGATGACCGCCAGGTGGCGCCCCGAATATTCCAGGATCATCGCCTCGTGAACCATGGTGAGCTCGAGATGCGTCGCGGGATTGTCGACGGGAATGCGGCCGTTTTCCGCAATCGCGACGATGAGGAGGCCGATGAGCGCGAAGAGAACGGAGACGCGCAGCGCGAAGTCGGACGCCATATAGGCGGCGACCTCGGAGAGCTGCGTCGAGCCGGCGATGAGCGAGACGATGAAGGCGATCATGATCGTCGCGGGCTCGGCGAGCGAACCGAACATCATCTCGCGGCTTGAGCCGATGCCGCCGAAGCTCGTTCCGACATCCATGCCGGCGAGCGCCAGGAAAAACCGGCCCGCGCCGAGAAGCGCGGCGAGCGCGATGAGATCCGCGGTCCAGCTGAACATCAGGCCGGTCGCGAAGGTCGGCACGAGAGAGGCGGCGACCCAGGTCGTCGCGAAGATGATGTAGGGGGCGGCGCGGTAGAGCCAGGAAGCGTCTTCGGCGAGGACGACCTCCTTGCGCAGGAGGCGCAGCAAATCGTACCAGGGCTGCAACAGCGGCGGCCCGCGCCGGCGCAGGAGGCGCGCCTTCACCTTGCGGGTGAGGCCAATCAGGACCGGCGCAAACGCCAGGACGACGCCCATTTGGACGGCTTGCGCGAAGAGGTCGAAGAGAAAGGTCATAGCGCCACGATCAGAAGCAGGAAGACGAGGGCGGCGAAGACGAGCGCGAGATATTCCTGGATGGCGAGAAAAGCCACGACATTAAGTCGGCCCGCGCAGAACCACACGGCTTTCGACAGAGGTTCGTAAAGGTAGGAGATGAAGCGGTCGCCGATCTCCACGCTAAAATGCGCGGCCCGCGTCTCGCCGGGGAGCGGCATGTCGAGCCGCTCGCGCACGGAGAAAGCGATGGCGCCCAGCGCGCGGCGCACCGGCTGCGCGAAGCTGCTCGCCGTGTATTGGGTCGCGGGGCTCGGATCGAGATAGCCGCAATCCCAGGGCGGCGCCCGGCGGACGGGCCTCGGCCAGAAGGTCCTGATCGTCTGCAAGGCCGCGAGCGCCGAGAAGACGATGAAGCCGAAGACGAGGAGGCCGTTATAGGAGCTGCGGCTCTGCGCGATCGGCGCGATGGAGAGCCAGGCGATGTCGCTTTGCGCGGGCATGCGTCCGCCGACATATTCCGCGGCCGCCGGCGAGATGGTGTCGATCATGAAACTCGGCAGCACGCCCGCGAGCAGGCAGAGGAAGAGCAGGGCGGACATGGCGCCGAGCGACCAGGGGTCCGTTTCTTTCGCCTGCTGCGCGACTGGCGAGCGCGGGCGGCCGAGAAACGCCACGCCGAAAGCGCGCACATAGGCCCCGGCGCCAAGAGCCGCGCTCAAGGCGAGCGTCACGCCGACGGCTGGGGTGGTGAGCTTGAGAATCCATTGCGGCAGGTTGGGGCTGAGAAGGATGGCCTGGAAGACGAGCCATTCGGAGACAAAGCCGTTCAAGGGCGGGAGCGCCGCGATGGCGACGCAGCCGCCGAGGAACATGAAGGCCGTTCGCGGCATGGCGCGGATCAGGCCGCCGAGCTTCTCGATATTCTTTTCGCCCGTCGCGCCGAGCACGGCGCCCGCGCCAAAGAACAGCACGCTCTTGAAAAGAGAATGGTTGAAGACGTGGAAGAGCGCGGCGGTGAAGGCCAGAGCCGCCGGAAGCGCCTGGTCGTTGGCCTTGAAGGCGAGGGCGAGGCCGAGGGCGATGAAGATGATCCCGACATTTTCGATGGTGCTGTACGCCAGGAGCTTCTTCAAATCGCTCTGAACGGTCGCGAAGAGCACGCCGACCAGCGCGCTTGCGGCGCCGAAAACGAGGGGGTGGAGACTCCACCAGAAGGCCGGCGCCCCCAGGAGATCGAAGGCGAAACGGATGAAGCCGTAGATGGCGACTTTCGTCATCACCCCGCTCATCAGCGCCGAAACATGGCTCGGCGCCGCCGGATGCGCCAGCGGCAGCCAGATATGCAGCGGAACGAGGCCGGCCTTGGAGCCCGCGCCCAGGATGACGAGGGCGAGCGCCAGCCCGGTCTTCCAGGCCTCCTTGGGCGTTTCCCGGATCGTGGCGAAGTCATAGTTTCCGCTCGCGCCGGCGAGCACGCCGAAAGCCATAAGGAGGCAGAGCGTGCCGAAGCTCGCCATCAAAAGATAGATATAGGCGGCGGCGCGGTTTTCGGCGTGGTCGTGATGCGAGATGACGAGCGCCCAGGAGGAAAGCGACATGAATTCCCAGGCGACGAGATAGGCGAAGGCGTCATCCGCGAGCACGACCGCATTCATGCCCGCGATGAAAGCGGGAAAGAAGGGAAGCACCCGCATCGGGCTCTTCTCATGCGCGCCGTAGCCGATGGCGTAGGCGCTGGCCGCGGCGCCCCCGAGATTGACCACCGCAAGGAAGAAGGCGGCGAGCGGGTCGAGCCGGAAACGCAGGCCCAGCCAGGGAAGGCCCAGCGGCAGGGTCGTCGCGAGGGCATGCGCGCCTCGGGGCACGATCGCGGCGATGAAGATCGCGGCGCACAGTCCCCCGCTCAGTCCGTAGACGAGGCGGTGGACATCTTCCTTCTCCCGCCAATAAATCGAGGCTCCGCCGACGCCCAGCAGGGCGCCGACGCACAGAAGAGCGAAATCAAGCGGCATTGACTTTCCTTGCGACGACCGAGCCGGGCTTCAGGCGAAGCGCTTGCGCGGCGCGAGCGGATGGCTGGAGGTGGGGACCAGGCGGTCCAGTCCCCGGATTTCCGCGCGCCCGCCCTTGCTCTGATAATCATCGCAATAGTGATGAAGATTTTCCATCACCGTATGGTCGACGGTCGAAGTTTCCGAGAGGTCGAAGATGACGGTCTTGCCGTCGGGGATCGACGCGAGATCGCTCTTGAGGCCGAGATAATTGCCGAAGAACGCCGCGCCGGCGACCTGCACATGATAGACGCCGGGCTCCGTCTCCTGGATCGAACGGTCAAGCTTCACCACGTTGCGCCAGTCTATGCTGCGCCAGAAGTGGAAGAGAAGCTCGGCCGCGACGCCGATCGCGACGCCGATGAGTAGATCCGTCGCCAGAACGCCGACAATGGTGATGACGAACACGCCGAGCTGGTCCCAGCCGATTTCGAAGGTCTTCTTGAATTCGCGCGGCGACGCCAGACGATAGCCGGTGAAAACGAGAAGGGCCGCGAGCGACGCCAGCGGAATCTCGTGAATGAGCTTGGGGAAGAGCGCAACGAAAACGAGCAGGAAAAGCCCGTGGAAGAAGTTCGCCCAACCGGTTTTTGCGCCATTATTGACATTGGCGGAGCTGCGGACGATCTCGGCGATCATCGGCAGGCCGCCGATCAGCCCGGAAATGGCGTTGCCGACGCCAACCGCCGCGATGTCGCGGTTGAGGTCGGAGACACGCTTGTAGGGGTCGAGCTTGTCGACCGCGGCGGCGCTGAGGAGGCTCTCCAGGCTGCCGACGAGCGCGATGGCGAAGACCTGCTGCCAGAAGACGAACTGCAAAGCGCGCGAGAAATCGGGGAACGCGAACCCCGCCAGGAAGTTTTGCGGCAGCGTGACGAGGAACTTCGGACCGATCGTGAATTCGTGATGCGGAAGGAAGACGGCGTTCGGCAGGAAGAGATATTTGTGCTCATCCTCGAGATCGAAATATTTGCCGAGCGCCATGCCGACGAGCACGACCAGCAGCGGCGCCGGGATCATCTTGAGCTTTGGGCTTTGAACGAAGGTCCAGGCGGCAAGAATGCCGAGCCCCAGAAAGCCGATGACGGCGACCTCCGGATTGAGGTCGAGCAGGCTCGCCGGGATCGCGCCGATCGTCTGAAAGAGCGTCTGCGCGTCCGGTTTCACGCCGAGCATGACGTGGATCTGCTTGGACATGATGATGATGCCGATGGCGGCGAGCATGCCGTGCACGGCGGAGGAGGGGAAGAAGGCGCTCATCTTTCCCGCCTTCATCACCCCCATCAGGATCTGAATGAGCCCGGCGAAGAAGACGGCGGCGAGGGTGTAACGGTAGCCGGCGAGAGCATCGCCTTGGCCGAGCTCCTGCACCGAGTCGAGAATGACGACGATCAAGCCCGCGGCAGGGCCCATAATGGTGACGAAGGAGCCGTTGATCCGCGAGACCAGCAGGCCGCCGACAATCGCGGAGATGATGCCGGCCTGGGGCGGAAAGCCGGAAGCCATGGCGATGCCGAGACAGAGCGGCAGCGCGATCAGGAAGACGAGGAAGCCGGACACTATGTCCGCGCGCCAGCTTTCTGCGAGCCCGGCGAACCCGGCCTTCGGCGGCAAAGCTTCGTAAGCGGGCGTGGAGATAGTCATCGTCTGCGACCCTTTCGATGAGATTAAGGCCTGCAAAAGAAGCCTGAAGAAGAAATCGGCGCGCACGTCGACGGCGTTCGTCGCGCGCCAGATTGCCGTGCTGCGCGCGTAGTCGAGCGGCCCGCGTCTCGCCGTGTCGGGCGAGTCGGCGGGCGGTCAGTCCTTGAGGGGCGCCCCGCGCCTTTGGGGGGCGGCCGCAAAGCCGCAGTCTCGCTTCATTCGCATTCCTTAGATTTGCCCATGAGGCGCAGTTAGACTTGCAAGTGGCTGTTTCCCTAGTTTTTCGCACTGCGGAAAAATGTTTCTATAATATGTCTGCGCGAGGGCGGAGCGCGCCGGCGCCCAGACATGCGCAAGCGGACGCGCTATAGGCGAATGCTTCTCGGATCGCTTCGTCCTTTGAAAGGCTGTTCTCGGCATGAGCAATCGCAGTGCGGTTCTACTCGTGGAAGACGATGCGGAAATCGGCGAGCTGATTTCCCGATACCTGGAAAACAACGGTATGGAGGTCACCCGTCTGGCTGACGGCGCCGGGCTCGACGCCAAATTGGCCGGCGGGACCTACGATATATTGATCCTTGACCTTAATCTTCCGGGGGAAGACGGCTTTTCAATCTGCCGGCGGGTGAGGGCTTCGCATGAAATTCCGATCATCATCGTCACGGCCCAGGGAGAGGATGTCGACAAGATCCTCGGCCTGGAAATGGGCGCCGACGATTATGTCGTGAAGCCGTTCAATTCGCGCGAGCTGCTCGCGCGCATCCGCGCCGTGTTGCGCCGCGCAGAGCCGCAGGCCCGCGTCGCCGGCGCGCCGTCGAGTCAGGCTTTCCAGTTCCTCGGATGGCAGGTCAATCTTTTGTCCCGCGAGGTTGTCTCCCCCGGCGGGATGAAGGTCGCCATGACCGGCGCCGAATTCGATCTCCTTCACGCCTTCTGCGAAAATCCCAATCGCGTGCTCACCCGCGACCAGTTGATCAACATGACGCATGGCCCCACCGCCGGACCCTATGAACGCAGCATCGACGTGCTGATCAGCCGGTTGAGGCAAAAGCTCGAGAAAGACCCCAAAAATCCCGCCATCATCCAGACGGTGAGATCGGAGGGCTACATGTTGTCCGCGCCAGTCTCGCGAGCATGACGTGAGAGGACTCATGCGGCGCCTGCAGCCCGACCGTCTGGCGGGCCAGATCACTTTCCTGATCCTGGTCTCGATCGTGTCTTTTCAGACAGTCGTGCTCGTCACTTTTCATGTGCTCGACGTCGAAGGCAGACGCCACATCGTCGACCAGACCGACTTCATCGCGAGCGTGATACTCGCGCTCGACGCCGCGCCTCAAAACGCGCGTCAGGATCTTCTGTCCGAATTCGCGCGCGCCGTCCCCTTCGCGAATATCCACCTCCAGAGCGCGCGGCCGACCCCCGTCGACGTCGACGATCGCGAATTCGCCAACGAAATACGCCTCATCCATATCGATCTCTGGCCGGCGGCGGAGGTCTTCGCGGTTGCGGCGCCAGGCGATGGCGGGCCGGGCGTCATGGCGGTTTCGCTGCGCAAAGGCGGCTACGCGCTCATTTCCATCTCGCAGCACCGCAAACCGCCGCGATCTGTCTGGCGCTGGCTATGGCAACCGGAGCCCGGCACGCCCTTCCTGCTGACGCCCTGGGCGTTGTCGGCGCTGCTCTTCTTCGTAAGCACGTCGGTTCTCGTGCTCTGGGCCTCGAACGGCATCGTCGAACCCCTGATCACGCTGGCGCGTCACGCCGAGCGTTTTCCGGGGGACGGCGACGGCGACGAGCCGTTGCAGGAGCGCGGACCAAGCGAAATCCGCGAGCTGACGCGCTCGATCAATCGCATGCAACAAAGAATCCGGGAGATGATCGCCGCGCGCACCCGCGTCCTCGCGGCGGTCAGCCACGATCTCAAGACGATCATCACGCGGCTCAATCTGAGGACGGAATTCATCTCCGACGAGGGCCTGCGGACGAAGATGCTGCACGACATCAATCTGATGGATTCGATGTTGCGCAAAAATCTGCAGTATTTGCGTGCGGGGAGCGACCGGTCGGACTACAGTCTCATCGATCTGGACAGCGTGCTTCAGACGATCGCGGACCAGTTCGCCGAGATGGGTCACAAGGTGACTTATTTCGGCGGCGGCCGCCAAATGATCTTCGGCTCCCTGACCGACATGCAGCGGGTCTTCTCGAACCTCGTCGAAAACGCGGCGCATCACGCCGATGCGGCGGAGATCCGCATTCAGGAAACGCCCGAGGGAAAACTTCAGGTCGACGTCGCCGACAACGGCCCCGGTATCCCGGACGACCAGAAAGACGCGGTCTTCGAGCCATTCGTTCGCGGGGAGCCGGGACGGACCATGGCGAGTCACAGCGGCTTCGGCCTGGGGCTCTCAATCGTCCGTTCGCTCGTCGAGCGTCATGGCGGGTCGGTTGTGCTGCTCGATGCGCATCCGCACGGCCTTATCGTTCGTGTCGTCCTTCCGCGCCCGCCGATCGGCGAGGCGTGACGGCGCGGGGAAGAACCTTCGCCCTTCCCCGCGAAACCGTCGAAACGTCGTCAGATTCCCTGCCGCTTGCTCGAGCCGCTCGCGCCCTGATCCGTCGCGCCGCCCTGGCCGGTTCCTTGATTGAGGTCCTGAGAACTCGAGCCCTGGTTGGTGGTTCCCGAACGTTTGTTTTGCATCGATTTGCTGCTGCCATACGTCTGGTCAGCGCCCCGCGCATGATGGCGATGGTATTTCGAGCAATGATGCGCGAAGGCCGTCGTCGGGCCCAGGGCGATGAGAGGCGCCACCAGCGCCGCCGCGAGGAATTTCCTGTTCATTTCATTCTCCCTTTAGCATTCACCGGCGCCGCCGGATCAATGGGAACTAAGCGACCGGACATTTGTGGCAAGCGTCGCGAATATTTCCGTTTTATTACTGCGCAAGCTTGATCGCGCGGTAAACGCCCTTCCTTCCGCGTTTGTGACGAGGCGGTGCGCGCAGATCCGGATTTCGCCGACAGTCCGGCGGCGACATTTTCCCGAGAACGGCGTTTCCGATGCGCTATTGCTCCGCTGGTTGCCTGAAGGACGCGCTCTAACTGGCCTCGTCGCGGGCCGCGCATTTTTGGCGTAACGAGGACGCAGCATGTTGGAAACGCAGTCTCGTTCGATTGCGAAACTTGCGCTCGGCGCCATTATTGGCGCCGCCGCGAGCGCCATGGCGGTTGATGCGGCCGCTGCTCAACAATCCCTCATGGCGCTGGCGTCCGACGCCAAAAACTGGCCGATCGCATCGCGCGACTACGCCAATACCCGCTTCAGTCCCCTCGATCAGATCAATGCCGGAAACGTTGCGCAACTGAAACTCGCCTGGTCTTTCTCCATCGGCGCCGATCGCGGGCAGGAAGCTGCGCCGCTCGTCGTCAACGACACGATGTATGTCGTCGGGCCTTATGACGGGCCGCATCCGAACCAGGTCTTCGCGCTCGACGCCACGACCGGGGAGTTGAAATGGTCTTATGCGCCCAAGCCCGACCTGGCGGCGAAGGGCGTCGCCTGCTGCGACGTCGTCAGCCGAGGCCTCGCCTATGACAGCGGCAAGATTTTTCTCAATACGCTCGACGACCACATGGTCGCGCTCGACGCGCGGAGCGGCAGCGAATTGTGGGTGACGAAACTCGGCGACATCAATCTCGGTGAGACGATGACGATGGCGCCGCTTGCGGCGCGTGGGAAAGTGTTCGCCGGCAATAGCGGCGGCGAGATGGGCGTGCGCGGCTGGATCGCCGCCATCGATCAGCATAGCGGACAGATCGCCTGGCGGGCTTATTCGACCGGGCCCGACTCGGAAGTGCTTATCGGCGCGGATTTCAAACCGCATTACGACTGGATGAAAGGCAAGGATCTCGGCGTCCAGTCATGGCCGGCCGATCACTGGCGCACGGGCGGCGGAACGGTCTGGGGATGGCTCTCATACGATCCCGAGACGAATCTGGTTTTCTACGGGACCGGCAATCCGGGGCCGTGGAACTCCAATCAGCGGCCGGGCGACAATCTCTGGACCAGCACGATCCTCGCGCGCGACGCCGATAGCGGCGCCGCGAAATGGGCCTATCAGTTGAACCCGCACGATCTTTGGGATCACGACGAGGTCAACGAGAATATGCTGCTCGATCTCGAGATCGGCGGCAAGGCGCGCAAGACGCTCATCCATCCGGGCCGTAACGGATACATGTATGTCATCGATCGCGCGAACGGCGAAGTGCTCTCCGCGGACCCATATGACACCGTCACCGTCTACAAGGGCGTCGATCTCAAATCGGGACGCATCGAGCCTAATGACGCGTTGAAGCCGGTCGTCAACAAGACGATCGAGAACATCTGTCCGGCGCCGCCAGGGGCCAAGGATTGGCAGCCCATGGCGTGGTCGCCGCGGACGAAGCTGCTCTATGTGCCGCACCAGCATCTTTGCGCCAATTTCAGCGCCAGCGAAGTGAGCTATATCGCCGGCACGCCTTTCGTCGGCGCCACGGTCGACATGTATGCGGGCCCCGGCGGCCATCGCGGCGAATTCCTGGCCTGGGACCCCGTCAGGCGCGCCAAGGCCTGGTCGGTCACGGAAAAGTTTCCCGTATGGAGCGGCGCGCTCGCGACCGCCGGCGACGTCGTGTTCTATGGCACGATGGATCGCCTCTTCAAGGCGCTCGACGCAAAGACAGGCCAGACGCTGTGGCAGATGCGCGGCCCCTCGGGCTTCATCGGACAGCCCGTCACCTATCTTGGCCGTGACGGCGCGCAATATGTCGCGATCCTGTCTGGCGCCGGCGGTTGGCCGGGCGTGATCGCAAACGCCGAGATCGATCCGCGCGTGCGCAATTCCGCTCTCGGCTTTGTCGGCGCCACGCAGGACTTGCCGCTTTACACCGTCGGCGGCAGCACGCTGCTCGTCTTTTCTCTTGGCCAGCCGAATGGCGCGCAAGCGCCGCCCGCGCGCTAGGAGGCGAAGATGCGCCCCCCGCTGCTCGTCGCTCTCGTCGCCTTGGTTCTCGTCGCCTTGTCGGGGCCAGGCTTCGCGCAGTCGAATCTGCTGCGCGTCTGCGCGGACCCCAACAATCTTCCTTTCTCCGACGCCTCCGGGAACGGGTTCGAGAATCGACTCGCGCAGCTCGTGGCCGATGAGATGGGAAAGACCGTTTCCTACACATGGTGGGCGCAAAGACGGGGTTTCATCCGTCATACGCTGAAGGCCGGGCAATGCGACGTGGCGATGGGCGTTCCTGCGCATTACGAACTCACGGAGACGACGCAGCCTTATTACCGTTCGACCTATGTCTTCGTCTCGCGCGCAGATCGCAATATCGATATCTCCTCGCTGAAGGACCCGCGGCTTCGAACGCTGAGGATCGGCGTCCATCTCTTCGGCGACGACGGGATGAACGCGCCGCCCGCGCATGCGCTGGGCGATCAGGGGATCGTCGGCAACGTCATCGGCTACACCATCTATGGGAACTACCGGGACTCGGCGCCGCCTGCGCGTCTGATCGAGGCGGTCGAGAAGGGCGATGTCGATCTGGCGGCCGCGTGGGGGCCGCTCGCCGGATATACGGCGCTGCATTCTTCAGTTCCGCTGCGCATCGTCGCCATGGAGGACACGGAAAGTTTCGCGCCCTTGCAATTCGCCTTCGACATTTCGATGGGCGTGCGCAAAGGCGATCATGAGCTGAGAGCGCGCCTCGACGATATTATCAATCGCAAGCGTGCGGAGATTGACGCGCTCCTGACGAGCTACGGCGTGGTCGCGGCGCCGGCGGGCGCCGGCAGGAGAGAGTGAGATGAAAAAATTTCATTTCGATCTCGCGTCGCTAGCGGCCGTAACTGCGCTCGCCTTTATCGGGCAGAGCGCAATCGCGCGCCCTCTCAGACACGCTCCGCCGAGAATTCGGCAGCCGAGAGTGGAGGCGCCTGCGCCGCAGCCGACACAACGCGCGCCCGCCGAGGAAGGCGCGGCCGCCCCGCGGGCCCCATGCCTTCCGCCCTATCGCGGTCCCGAAAAGGTGATGGAGGCGCCTGTGTCCAGCCTCTTTCCCGGAAACACGGGTCCCGCGCAACCGGTCAGGAACCCTGTCTCAGGCGATCCCGAAGCTCTGCAACGCGGCATGGCTTACTTCAACATGTTCAACTGCGTCGGCTGCCATGCGCCCAATGGCGGCGGCGGGATGGGGCCGTCGCTGAGCAACAAGTTCTTCATCTACGGAGGCGAGCCGCAGAACATTTATCTCAGCATCTATCAGGGCCGGCCCAACGGTATGCCCTCCTGGGGCGCCATGCTGCCTGAAAACATCATCTGGGATCTCGTCGCCTATGTGGGCTCGATCAGCAAGGATCCTTCATCGACATGGGGCGAGACCATGTCGCATGACGCCTTCAAGATCGAGCAGACGCCCGCAGGATTCGCGCAGACCGCCACGCCATGGAGTCAGACGCAGCGGTTCGGCTTCGGCCAGAAGCCGAATGAGAGACGCTGATGCAGACGCCCGCAAGTCCGCCGATGAATTATCTCCAGGCCTTCGGGGACAAGGCGGAGGCCATCTCCGTTCTGACATGGGCGCTGCTTTGGCTATCGATTGTCGTCGTCGCGATCGTCACGCTGCTGACGATCGCCGGCGTGTGGACGCGCCGGACCTCGCTCGACGCGAACGAAGCCGCGCGCGAGCCGATCATTCGTCGTGGGGGCGGCCTGTCCTGGATCACCATCGGCGTCGCATTGTCGACGATCGCCCTTTTCGGCGCGATGATCTGGAACGCCTACACCATGGCGGCGATCAACAGGCCGCCGCGCGAACCGACCCTCGCCATCGAGGTTGTGGGCTATCAATGGTGGTGGCGGTTCCGTTACAAGAGCGACGATCCGTCCAAAATTTTCGAGACGGCGAATGAGGCCCATATCCCGACGGGCGAGCCCGTCCGCCTTGAGGTTCGCGCCGAGGACGTCATC
Source organism: Methylocystis sp. JAN1 (assembly GCF_052186135.1). GTDB lineage: Bacteria > Pseudomonadota > Alphaproteobacteria > Rhizobiales > Beijerinckiaceae > Methylocystis. The sequence goes on from NZ_CP181499.1 coordinate 689,831, forward strand.
CATTCTTTCTGGATTCCTGCGCTCGGCGGCAAGACCGACCTGATCCCCGGCCAGACCAATGTGAGCTGGCTCGTGGCCGGCAAGCCGGGCGTCTATCGCGGGCAATGCGCGGAATATTGCGGTCGTCAGCACGCGCATATGGCGCTGACGGTCGTCGCCGAATCGCCCGACGCTTTTCGCGCCTGGCGTGAAGCGCAGCAGCGGCCCGCTCAAAAGCCGCAGGGGCCGCTCGCCGCAGACGCGGTCCTTTTCACGGGCCGTTGCGGCGCCTGTCATACCGTGCGGGGCACGCTTGCGGGCGGCAGGCTTGGTCCAGATCTCACTCATGTCATGAGCCGCGGCGATATCGCCGCCAACACGCTGCCGAACAGCCCGGCCGGCCTGACCGGCTGGATCGCCGATCCCCAATCCGCGAAGCCCGGGAACATGATGCCCCGGCTGGAGCTCGAGGCGTCCGAACTGACGCGCATCCGCAATTTCGTGCAAAGCCTGAAGTGAGAGGGCGACCCGATGGCGATTTCGGCCGATTATGACCGTCCTCTCGAATTGGAGCGCAAGAGCGCTTCTTCGCTGGACGAAAAGCTCGCGCGCGTCTGGGAGGGCGAACCGGGGCTTCGCGGGTGGCTTGCGACGGTTGACCACAAGGAATATGGCAAGCGCTATATTGCGACGGCCTTTCTATTCCTGTTCATCGGTGGGATCGAGGCGCTCGTCATGCGCTTGCAGCTCGCGGCGCCCAACCAGACTCTTCTGACCCCGGAACAATATGACCAGCTCTTCTCGATGCATGGTTTGACGATGATTTTTCTCTATGCGCAGCCGGTGCTGTCCGGCTTCAGCGTCTTTCTGTTCCCGCTGCTTCTCGGCACGCGCGACATGGCTTTTCCGCGCCTCAACGCCTTCTCCTATTGGATCTACCTTTTCTCCGGCCTCTTCATCTATGCGGGCTTCGTCATCGGTTATGGTCCGAATGGCGGCTGGTTCAATTACGTCCCTTACGCCCTCAAGCGCTTCAATGCTGGCCCCAATATGGATTTCTACGCGCTGGGCATGATCCTTTTCGGCATCTCGTCGACGGCGGGCGCGACGAACTTCGTCGTTACTTTTCTGCGCGCCCGCGCCCCCGGCATGTCGATCAATCGCGTGCCCATTCTCACCTGGGGGACGGTGACGACGTCCTTCGGAATCCTCTTCTCCGTTCCCGCCGTCAGCCTCGCCTTTTTCCTCTTATGGATGGACCGGCAGTTCGACACGCATTTCTTCGATCCGGCGGGGCGCGGCCAGCCGCTTTTGTGGCAGCATCTCTTCTGGATCTTCGCCCATCCCTGGGTCTATGTCGTCGTCCTGCCCGCAATGGGCATTGTCTCCGACGCCTTGCCGATCTTCTGTCGCAGGCCGCTCGTCGGCTATACGGTCGTCGTTCTCGCAACGGTCGCGACGATGGTGATGGGCTTCGGCGTCTGGCTTCATCATATGTTCGCGACAGGGATTCCCTTCCTCGCGCTATCTTTCTTCAGCGCCGCCTCCTTCGTGATCACCGTGCCGAGCGCCGTCGCGGTCTTCGCTTGGATCGCGACGATCTGGACGGGTCGGCCGGTGTTGTCGACCGCCTTTCTCTTCTTCGCCGGTTTCATCGTGACCTTCGTCATCGGCGGCGTCTCGGGCGTCATGACGGCCGCTGCGCCGAGCGATCTGCAGCTTACGGACACTTATTTCGTCGTGGCCCATATTCACTACGTGCTCATCGGCATCAATGTCCTCGCGGTGATGGGCGGGCTTTACGTCTGGTTTCCAAAAATGACGGGACGCATGCTCGGCGAGCGGCTCGGGCGCTGGAATTTCTGGCTGGTTTTTCTCGGCTTCAACGTCGCTTTCCTTCCCATGCACTGGACGGGCCTCGCGGGAATGCCGCGGCGCATCTACACCTACCCCGAAGGCCTTGGCTGGACCGGGGTGAACCTCGTGACGACGGTCGGCGCCTTCATTCTGGCCCTCGGGACACTCCTGCTGCTCGTCAACATTTTCGTCAGTCGGCGGAGCGGCGCGCTTGCAGGTCCCGATCCCTGGGGCGGGCCGACGCTCGAATGGACAATTCCCTCGCCGCCGCCGGTTTACGATTTCGCCGTCATCCCGGCCGTCGCCAGCCGTCATCCGCTCTGGGAGGAGGCGCTTCAGGAAGGCGCGGGCCATTCCTCGCTCGATCGTGGCCTCAGGCTTGACGAGGGGAAGGAAATGCTGGCGACCACCGCGCTGGACGCGGAGCCGGACGCGATCCAGAAAATGCCGGAAGATTCCTTTGCGCCGCTGTTGACGGCGCTCGCCCTGACCGCGCTCGCCGCCGCCGCGCTGGTTCACGCCTTTCTGTTTGCGGCGATCTTCTTCGTGGCGCTGCTTCTCGCAATTCTCATATGGCTATGGCCGCGCCGCGAACTGGGGCAGATCGCGGAGGCTCCCCATGTCTGAGGCCGCCTTTCGAGAAAGAAACCTGCCGGTCGGAAGCATCGCGCATAAAAGCTTCGGCTGGTGGGGCATGATGACGCTTATCATGACCGAGGCGTCGCTCTTCGCCTATCTCCTTTTCGCGTACTACTATTTCATGGTCCAATATGGACGCGAATGGATTTCGGAGACGCCGACGGTCAATCTCTCTCTTCCAAATACGGCGATCCTGCTTCTCAGCAGCGTCTTCGTCTGGTGGGGGGAAAAGGGCGCGAAAAAAGGCCGGCAAGGTCAGCAAGCCTCTGGCCTGGCGTCGGGCGTCGTTCTGGGAACGATCTTCATCGCGATCCAGGTCCTCGAATGGCGGCAGAAGGCTTTCACCCTCGCGTCGAGTTCCTATGGTTCGAGCTTCTTCGTCACGACCGGCTTTCACATGGCGCATGTCGCCGCAGGCGTCCTCATGCTCGCGGCCGTGTTCGCATGGTCCCTGCTCGGCTATTTCGACGCGAGGCGAAACGCGGCCATATCGATTGCGGCCGTCTACTGGCACTTCGTCGATCTCGTCTGGCTCGCCATCTTCTTCACTTTCTATATCACGCCGCACATGGGGTGACCCGATGGCCAAGCCGATCATGGAATCCTACGGCGTCGAACCGCCCTCGCCGCAACGTCATCTTGTGTCGGATGCGGCCGTGTTCTCGGCGCTTCTCGCTCCTCCCCTCGCATGGTCCTTGCAACTGCTGCTGAATTACGGCCTTGCGAGCCATGCCTGCTTTCCGTCGCAGGCGCCAAAGGAGTTTCTGGCGTCGGGCTGGGCGTGGCTGAACTGGGGCCTTATCGCCATCGGCGTCGTCGCGCTGGCTATCTCCGTCGCTGCGACCGTCGCCTCTTTCTTCCTTTGGCGCCGAACGCGGACTGAGGCGGCGGGCGACCACGCGCATCTCATCGAAGCCGGTCAGGGCCGAACGCGCTTCTTTACGATCTGGGGCGTGTGGTCCGGCGTCTGGTTCATCCTGCAAATCCTGTTTGGCCTTGTCGCCGCGATTGGAGCGCCGGGATGCGGAAGCTGATTTTCCCTTTGGGCTCGACGGCGCCGTTCATTTTTACACAGCCGGCCTTCGCCCATACGCCCGAGCCATCACAGGCGAATTCTCACGCCTGGGCGATTGTCGCGATTTTTGTGGCGTCGTTGATCTATCTGGAAGGCCTCCGCAGGATCGCCGCGCGCGACGCCCTCAGCCGCATCGCCGGTCCATGGCGAATGGCCGCTTTCGCAGCCGCAGTCGCCGTGGCGACCGCCGCGCTCGCGTCGCCGGCCAGCGCGCTGGGCGAAGAGCTTTTTTCCTTTCACATGGCGCAGCATCTCGCATTGATGCTGATCTGCGCCCCTCTCTTCGTCGCAGCGCGAGCCTCGCTCATAATGACCTGGGCGTTCCTGCCCTTTGCGCCGCTCCTGCGTTCGAGCCTTCAGGCGCTGCGCGCGCCTTGGCGGGCGCTTTCGTCGCCGCTCGCGATATGGCTCTGGTTCATCGGCTTCTTCGGCCTGTGGCACCTGCCGGGTCTCTATCTGTGGGCGTTGCGCAACGAGGCCGCGCATGCGCTGGAGCACGCCTGCTTCTTCGCCAGCGCATACGCGTTCTGGTCGGTCGCTTTCGCGCCGCCGCGTCGCGGAACTTTGGGATATGGGGGCCGCGTCCTTTTTGTCGCCTCAGCGGCGTTGCTCAGCGGATTGCCGGGCGCCTTGATCTCCATCGCCGCGCGCCCGCTTTACGCGCCGCACGCCATGGCGACGCTGCGTCACGGACTGACGCCGCTCGAAGATCAGCAGCTTGCGGGTCTCGTCATGTGGATAATCGGCGGCCTCGCCTATATTGCCGCGGTGCTGGCTCTGCTGGCGCTGTGGATGCGGGAAGCGGAGCGAAAGGCCTTGCGCAAGAGCCGCGCCGCGACGACGCTTGTCGCCTGCATGGCGCTTTCCGCCGCCCTGACAGGCTGCGACGACGCCGCGCTCTGGCGCGGCGGACAGGCGGTCGCGGGCGTGAACGTCGGGGGCGATCCCCAAAAGGGCGCACAATATATCGCCGCGATTGGTTGCGGCGCCTGTCACTCAATTCCCGGCGTCAGCGGCGCGTCGGGCCTTGTCGGGCCGCCGCTCGACAATATCGGACGGCGCGTCTATATCGCAGGCCTGTTGAGAAACACGCCGGACAATCTCGAAGCGTGGCTCCGGGATCCTCAAAAGGTCGTCCCCGGCAATGTGATGCCGAATATGGGCATATCGGAAGAACAAAGCCGCGATATCGCCGCCTATCTCTATACGCTGCGATGAAAGCGTGACGCGGCTCAGCTCTTTTTCAGGATCGAGATCCTGCCATTCGGCTCCAGCATGAAAAGGCGCGCCTGCGTCGCGTCGTCGAGGCCCTCTTGACGCAGCGCGACGCCGACATCTTCTTCACTGAGCCCGAAGCGCCGGAGAACCGGCTTTTCGAGCCGTCCGTCTGCGCCGAGCGGAACCGGCGGTCCCTCGATGATGCGCGCCATGCCGGGAGATTTGGACGCGAGGCGCGCCGCCGTCCAATGCAACCCCATGAGCGCCGCCGTGGCGACGAGCGTGCCCCATAAGGGGGCGCCGCCGGTCAGGGCGCGGCTCAAATTCGATCCTGCGATCACGGAGACGGCGACGTCGAGCGCAGACCATTTGGCGAAGGTCCGGCGGCCCGACAGGCGCATGAGAAGGAGTCCATAAAAGAAGATCAGACCGGCCCGCGCGCATTCTTGCGCCACGGACACATGGTCCTTGATTCCGAAGATGTCCTCGAGCGCCATCGTCGCCCTCCTGCATGCTCGCTCTCTCGCCAGCCTGCGCGTCATATAGGGCGACGCGCTTTTTACAGCGGCGTGGCGAATTCGCGCAAAGCCGTGGCGTTGAGCGGCGCCATGTCGAGTCCGCGAAAGATCGCGCAGCGCTGAAAGGCGGCGAGGTCGGGCGGGGCGCTTTTCTGGTGGCAGAATTTCGCAACAAGCTTCGCGAGGCCCTTGATGTCGCGCCCCGTCGCTTGCGGAAAAATCCACACAAGCGAGTCGATGAGCGTCTCGTCGAGCGCGAGATCGAACTGGTCCGCCATCACGCGCCATATGCGCCGCCGCGCTTCGTCGTCCGGCGGATGGTAGCGGATGAGAGCGATGCAACGCGACACGATGGCTTCATCGATGTCGTCGACGCGGTTGGTCGTGAGAAAAAGCAGGCCGTTGAAATATTCCAGCACGCGCAGAAAGACGCCGACGACGGCGTTCATCGCGATATTGTCGTCGCGCCGCTTGATGTAGACGTCCGCCTCGTCGATCAGCATCACCGCGCCCCAACGCTGGGCGCGCGTCAATATGTCCTTGAGCGCGGCCTCCATGGCGGCGACGTTCAGGCCGAGCTGTCCGGAATGCACGCGATAGAGCGGGCGCTGGATGATCTCGGAATAGACCTCCGCGGTCAGCGTCTTGCCGACGCCGGGCGGACCGGCGCAGAGCACGGTGGTGCCGCCCGACTTGCCCTGTACGATGTCCTCCATCAGCACATCCATCTCTGCGGTGAGAATGTCGATGAGGTCGGTCTGCTCGGGAGGCAGGATGAGCTTCTGCTTGAGCGCCGGCTTGTATTCGTACGGCTGCATCTGGTCGACATGCACCCAGACATATTGGTGCAGGTCGAGATGGAACATGAAAAGATAGGGGTGGACCGGAATGCGGGTGAAGAGACCGTCGGGGATCTGCGCCTGCAGCGCCGCCAGTTCGTCTTCGCCCGCGAAACGGTTGCTCTTGCCGGCCTTGCGCAGGAAGTGCCCGAGAATGTCGCCAGGCGCCTCGAGCGTCAGGCTGCGCGCCGCCAGCACGCCTTCGTCATTGACGAGCCGCGCCTCGCCGCCGCTCGTCGACAAAACGACGATGTCCTTGCGCGACCAGTCCGTGTCTCGATGAGTGGCGTTGGGGTCCTCCCCATGGAAGCCGGTCCCCCTGGCGCTGAACTGACGGCCGTAGCGTCCACGCCATTCGAAATAGGTTTCATTCGAGGTCTCGAAAGCGGCGACGAGTTCGGGCGTTTCGCGAAGAAAGCCCTTCGCCGCGAGAATTTCGCTCACCGTGCGGCCCGCGACGTCCGCCGCCATGATGCGGATCAGGCTCGATTGCAGCGCGCCCTTGGCGTTGGCCTTCATCTCGACGAGGATCTTGCCCGCTTCGTCGTTCGAGGCCGGAACATAGTCGAGACGCGTGACCAGATAGGGCAAGGGCCGCGCGGCGACGCTCGCGGTGAAAAGCCATCCATGAATGGGGCGTGTCGTGAGATAGCGCACCAGCGCCGGAAGCACGTCCTCCAGATCGCCGCTCTCGAAGCGCTGTCCTTCCGCGGCGAGCGCCGAGCGCAGCGTCGCCAGCTGCGCGGCGCGGGCGCGCAATTCCGGTCCGGCCCGCCGATAGCGATCCTCGAGGAAGTCCAGCTCGTCGCTGGAAAGACGGCCAAGGTCGACTTCGACGCGGTCGCCGAAGCGCAACTGCGCCGCGAGCCCGGCATGGGCGGGGAAGCGCGCGATCAGGGCTTCGACGTCATTTTTCTCGATCTCGATATTCATGGTCTGCGTCGCCGCTCGTCTGGATAGGGAGGAAGCGTGAGAATGCGCGGATCTTCAACGGCGCCGCCGACCGTGAAGTGATAAACGTCCTGAAACCGCATGTCGCCGGACGCGAGGCCGAGCGAGGCGTGAACTTCGTCGTCGAAAAAGCAGCCGATGCCGGTTCCAGCCAAACCCGCGGCGGTCGCCCAGAGATAAAGGGCCTGGCCGATCAGCCCCGCCTCCCAGTGCAGACGGCGATAGGCGGAGGCTCCTTCCTCGGAAAGGGCGCCTTCGAAGTCCGCGATCATCGCGACGGCGAAGCAACCCTTGCCCGCGATGGGCTGGAGACAGGCGGCGCGCGTCGCCTCGCGTTCGACCGCTCCGGCGCGCAGACGGAAGAGGGGCAGGCTTGTGAGCCCCGTGGGCGCCCATGCGAAATCGGCGGAGAGCGCCTGACGCAGGCGCGAGACGGCGTCTTCCTGCCGCGCGAGGAGATAAAGCCCCGGCTCAAGGCCCTCGACGCGATGGACGTAAAGAAGAAGCGTCAGGCGCGGCCGCCAGGGAAAGACGGACAGCAGGGGCGCGGCGCTTGGCAGCGTTGCGGCGCAGATGCGGCGGAAGGCGTCGAGCGACAGAACGGCCTCGCCGTCCATGCGCTGAACGCTGCGGCGCGCGCGGACGACCTCCCCGATGGCGGGGCCGGCGAAGGGCGCGGCGGGAAGCCGCGCCGGCGCGGGCGCGGGAGGCGCAGTTCCCCGCTTGCGGCAAAGCCGCAAGGCGCGATCGACGATCGGCCAGCCGTCATGGTCGTCGCTGAGGCGGTTGGCGGCGCCGTGGAAGCCGCGCGGCGCATTCAGGATCGCTTCCATGTCGATCGCCGGCGCAGCTTCTCCGTCGATGGCGACCCAGAGCAGGAGATCGGGATGTTCTTCCTCCCGGCGGTGACAGGCGTCGTGGCGATCAAGGCCGATCAGCGCCGCGATATCGTCGTCCGAGGGAGAGGCCGCCGCCTGCGCGCGCCAGCCGAGCGCTGCGGCGGCCTGCGCCACGGCGCCGATGGCGTGTCCGGCGTCCAGCTGACAATAGCGAAAGGCGCGTTCGCCATATTTCCACGATTCGCGCCACGGAATCGAGCTAAGCGCGACAAGGAAGCCGCCATCGGGCAAGATCGAGGCCGTTTCGTAGCGCGCGCGTTCCTCCAGGCCATGCGCCAGCGGCGCGTAATGGAAGAGACCGGCAGCCGCGTCGCCGCAAAGCGCGTTGATTAAAAGATAGGCTTCCGTCGGGTGAAGATTGCCGGACGAGGGATTGTTGCGCACGGCCCATGTCGACCCCTCCGCGCTTTTCCAGGCGCTGAGGCCCAAAGCGAGTTCGAGAAAGAGCCCCAGCGACGTTGGGTCGAACGGCGCGGCCGCCGCCGCGGGACCAGGGAAACTTGTCGCCGGCCCATCGCTTAGAGGCAGCTCGATCAGCCGCGCGCCGTCGAAGCGGCGGTAAGGAGACGGCTGGGAGGTCCAGTCGAGAAAGGCCGGCCCGAGCGCATAACGCGTCGGCGCGTGCTTGGTGCGCGAATGATAGTCTCGAATATCGGCGGGCAGGGCGTCGGGATGGGCGTTCATCGAAACCAGCGTCTCGCGCGCGCACGGAATTTGATCGGCATGCCGGGCGTTTCCCCGTGAAGGACGGCGGGCGCCATTCAAGAAGGGCGCCCTCGCGCCGCCGTGGAAAAATCAGTGAAAAATCAATTGCTTGTCGCGGCGGCGGAAATAGTCAATGTCCGGAAGGCGCTGCCTCTCTGTCGTTCGCATGGTGCGTTTGGCGCTTTGGCGACATTGACCCTGACGCGGCCGGCGGCCGCGGCGCGAAACCGGCTCGCAATTTGGATTTGAGTCTGAGCCGCGCTGAAGCCGCCTCGGCGGCCATGGCGTCATTGAGGAATGAAGGCGAGGACCCGTTAAGCACGCCCCTTCGCCCGCTATGCCCGCCCGCCGAAAATCATCCGCTCGGCGAGCCAGCGACGCGGAGCCGACGGCAAAATGGCCATGGCCAGCAGCAAGCCGACATTTTTGAAGCGACGCAAAGGATCAATCGCCGGCTGGAACAGGAACCCCTTGATCGCCGCGAGGACGGTCACGAGGCGGCCCTGGTCGGGCAAAGGTCGTCGATCGTACCCGGCGTCCCGCGCCAACAACAGCCAGAGCGACGGATAGGCGCCGACCAGATGGCTCCGCCACGGTAACGAAACGCCTCTTTCGCGGGCGAAACGCTGCGCGTTCTGTTGCGCCCAGTACTGGTAATAGGCGTGATCTCCGAGATTGCGGGCCGTTTTCCGTCCGGAGGTCATGGAGACGTTGCCGCCATGGGTTCGATAGACGCCGAGGATTTCGTTTACATGCGCGATCTTGCCGAAGACGGGAGCCGAATAGAGGAGATAGGCGTCGACGCCATCTCCGTCCAGCCTTTCGGCGCGGGCGAGAATCGTCGTGACATAGTCGCGATCGAATGCGTTCCCGCTCATGGGCGCGGAGGGATAATAGCCGTTCGCCGCCAGAAACTCGGCGTGTCCTTCGTCGAGAAACGGTTCGCCCGGCCAGACACGCGTCGGATCGCCGTTGATGCTCAGTCGATAATTGAGACAAACGACATCCGGCCGCCAGGCCTGCGCGATTCGGGCGCAAGCTTCCGGCAGCAACCAATCATCCGCGTCGAGGCTGATGACGACTCTTCCGCGCGCAGCGTCCACCCCGGTTCGAAGCGCCTTCGCCTGCCCGCCATTCTCCTTGAAGATCGCCACCACGCCCGGACGCGCCTCGATGACGTCGCGTGAATTGTCGGTGGAGCCGTCATCCACCACGACGCATTCGACTTCCGGATGCGCCTGGGACAGGACGGAATCGATCGCGTCTCCGAGAAACCGACCGTAATTGTAATTAGTGATGACGACCGAGATCAGCATGAGGGGATCCTGTTTCCTCGAACGGCCGAGGCGCCACGATATTGATCAGACGCGCCGCCACGCTTTCCCAGGAATAACGGCGGACATAGGCTTCGATTTGTGCGCCTTCCGGCGGCGTCGCGGCTCGCAACGCCGCCCATATCCGGTCTGCGCCCATGTCGCGCCCCACAAAGGCGGCCCAGGGCGGCGCCACCGACCGGTGAACGGGGATATCGCTGCACAGGATCGCGCGCCCGTTGATCGCGCATTCGACCAAGGGCATGTTGAACCCTTCGGCGAGCGAGAGCGACAGGAAGCAGCTTGCATTTCTGCCTAGCCAGCGAAGGCCGTCGTCCTGAAGATCGCGCAGCCAGATAAAGCGCGTCGGCTTACGCAACGCGAGTGCGTCCATGCGCGCGACGATCTCGCCCCAACCCGGCCTGCCGACGAGAACGATCGGCGGCGCGCCATCCGGGGCTTTTTCGACAAGATCGGCAAGCCGGTCATATCCTTTGCGCGGCTCAACCGTGCCGACCACGAGAATGAACGCGTCCGGCGCGCCGTCCGGACGTCTTTCCGGCCCGTTGACGTCGAGGCCCGGCGCATTTCCGCACCAGTCTATGTCGGAGCGGGCGAACAAGGCGCGCAAATCGTCCGCCACCGGCTGCGTCGTGCCCAGAAACCGATCATAACGCCGCGCCATGAGATTCTCGCCATAACGATACAGCAGGCGGCCTTTCCACGGCATCGGCCGCTCCCACGACCAGGGAAAGACGTCATGGGCGATCCGGCAAAGATTGTTCTCCGACGGATGAAAGAGCGGGCTCGCGGGAGCCGTCGGAAAGATGACGGCTTCCGGAGCCAGCCCTCTCCGACGGATGTCCTGCGGCAGCAAAAACCATCCGCGGTAAACATGGGCGACCGTCACCAGACCCCGCTGGTCTGCGAAGAGCGACGGATCATGGACGAAGGCGAGCGATTCCGGCCGCATCCGCCGCACGGCTTCGAACAAATTTATCCCGTAACGCTCGACGCCCGTGAGCGCCCGCCGCCTTGTGGCGAGGATAAGATCGAAGATCAGCATTCAGCCGGCTCCGAGACAAATCGGTCGGTCGCGAGCGCGGAAAGCTCAGCGACGAGTTTCGGGATGGCGCGCGACTGAGCGCGCGGCGCAATTTGCCCGGCGATTTTCAAAGGGTCCACCCGTCCCGCGAGCATCGCGGCGCGCATCTCGGCCATCGCCGCCACGTAATCTTGCGCCGAATAGCGTTCGACGAAACGGACCCCTTCATTGCCGTCATAGGCGGCGCGCAGAGTCGGAAGGGTCGGAAGGACATAGGGACGCCCGCAGGCCAACGCTTCGACGACGACATAGGGCGAACCTTCGCCAAAGGCCGAACACATCAGTCCGAGATGGCAGGAGCGCATGGCGTCCGCGAGCGCGGCCGGTCCGAGGAAACCGTGATCGATCACGAGATGATCGAGCCCCTCGCGCGTAAAGGCGTCAAAATCCGCGCCGAAATAATGAAATTCGAAATCTCCCGGCGCCACGCGGACGGCCTCTCGAACGATGTCGAAAAGGAGCTTGGGGTTTTTCTGCGGCGCGATGCGTCCCCCGTAAAACACGCGCAGAGGTTTGGCTTTTGTCAGCGCCGGCAAAGGAGCCGGCGCGAAAGCTTCGTCGTACCACGCATCGAAATAGGCGATGCGCGCGCCGAGCAGTCGACGCGTGACGCCCGGAACCCCGGATGGATCGCGCCCGACGATTTGCACCCGGTCCGCAAGAAACGGCAACAACAGGCAGCAGGCGTGATGAAGCAGCCAGTGCAGGCGATTGCCGGGTCCCGGCCCCGTGCCGTGGATCGTGACCGCGCGCTTTCCGGGGAACAGCAGGCCGAGGAAGATGTATTCGGGACGGCTGAACTCCAGCGTCTGAACATTGTTGTCGCGCAGAAAGGCGGCTATCGCCCTGCGCTGCGCGAATACGGCCCGGAGAAACCGAATCCATCTCGGGACGCGCCCCGACGATTTGACGTCGACCTCGAACAGGCGCGCTGATTTTCGCGAGCCGGCTGCGGAAACGAGCGCCACGCGCTCCGGCGCGCCTGTGAAAATCGTCATGACATAGCGTTCGATCCCGCCCTGCGTCTCGAAAACGTCGTTCTGGTGGAAGAACGCGATGCGCGGCGCGGCGTCATGAGGGAGGCCGCCGGATTTGGCCAAGATCGCACTCATATGACTGGCTCCCGGGAGACGCGCTGAATCCGCTGCGCGATGAGCGCGCGGATTTCAGGGAAGAAGGCGAGGATCGACGCCGCGTATATGGAGGCGCCGGCGAGAATCGCGACGGCGACGGAAAACGAATGGGGCGCGACCGGCGTGAATCTCAGAACGAGGCCCATGACGCCGCTGGCAGCGCAGATCTTGAAAACGGCTCCCGCCGACGGCGGCGGCAGGCCGAGCTTGGCGAAGCAATAGGCGAAGGAGCCGATCGTGGCCGCGACGGTGCCCGCCAGCATGCCCGCCGCCGCTTCGGCAAAACCGCCGACATAGAGGCCGAGGGCGCAGAACGCGATGTTCAGGATGGCCTCGACAATCAAAACATAAAGAGTGAGACCCGGACGCTCGACCAGATACATCGCCTGTTCGCAGGTGTGAATGCGCAGGAAGCGCAGACTTGCGGCGCACATCGCGATTGGCAGGACGACGATCGTCGTTTCGCGGAAATTTTCGGCGATCAGGAGCGTCACGACGGGCTCGGCGAGCGTCGCCAATCCAACCGCCGCCGGGAGAAGCACGCCGAAAAGAAGCAACCCGTTGAAGGACACCTGCGCCAGCGCGCCGCCGCGGTCGCCATTCTCGTAATGCTTGACGGCGAGCGGATAGGCGGCGGCCGTCAGCAACATGGCGAGGACGCTCGCAATCCGCTGCCCGATGCCCCAGCCGACCGAGATGAGGCCGAGCGCCACCGGGCCGTCGATATATTGGACCAGCACGCGAATGACGTTGCCGGCTCCCCAGCCGATTACGCCTCCGATCAGAATTGGAGTAGCGTAACGGCGTAGTTCTCCGAACAGATCCGGGTCGAATTCGCCGACGCCGAAACGGATTTGCTTCATCAGAACGAGCGCGGCGATGGCGAGGGCCTGACCGGCGGCCTGCGCGCCGAGCACGACCGCCGCTATCGGTCCATATGTCAGGATGGCGAGGATCGACAGAACCGCGCCGGCGATCGAGCCGATCAGCTGGGCGGCCGAATAGGCGCGGATGGCGTGGTCCGCGCGCGCCCAGTCGCTGTAATGCGCGACGAGCATTCGCGTGACGAGATAGGCCGCCGTGCCGGCGATCGTCGCCGCATCGAGCGGCAGGTCCAGCAGGAGCAGGACGACGGGCGCGAGAAGGATCTGCAAAAGGGCGCTGAGCGCCGCCATGCGCTGATCCATGGCGACGAAGCGCTCATGCCCCCGCGCACGAAAGCGTTCGCGGAAGCGCAAGACGAAAAGCGTCCAGCCGGTCAGACCCGCGAAGGCGACGATCTCCTGCACGGAGATGACGAAGTTGACGAAGCCGAAGGTCGCGGGGTCGAGGAGATGAGTCCACGCCACCGTCATGGCGAACTGCGCCAGAGGCGGCACGAATTGCGCAGGCAGGTAAAGGATCGTGCTGTGCAGAAGTTTACGAAAATGCTCTGCCATTGGAGACGACCGCTTCCCGAGCTTCCCGCGCGTCGCTTCACATCGCCATGGAGCGCGCGCGACCGGGTCTTCTGTGCACTCTTTGACGCGCCGTAGATACTAAAATTGGAAATTAAAGTTTACGTGATGGCCTTTTGGCGCGCTTCGCGCTTTTTCGCAACGGTAGTTTAAGCTTTGAGCCGTCGAATGCGCGCGTCTGGCGCCTGCGTGACCTGAAAATGATCTCAAAACGTTATCTCGCCCTTGATGGATTGCGCGGCGTCGCGGCGCTCGCGGTCATCTTCTACCATGCGCCTTGGCTGACGCATTTCTCCGACCTCCAAATCACCAAAAACGCCTATCTCGCAGTCGATTTCTTTTTCATATTGTCGGGTTTCGTCATCGCGGCGAATTACGCCCCCGGAATCGCCCACGGGGGAGATTTACGCGTCTTTTTAACCAAACGCTTCTTTCGTCTCTATCCATTGCACTTCGTCATTCTCGTCGCGCTCGTGGGGCTCGAAATCGTGAAACTCGCCGCCCAGGAAAGAGCCGGCGCATCCGACATCGCGCCATTCACGGGGCCCAATTCCCTATCCCTGCTATTGGAGAATCTCCTGATGCTGCAAGGCGTCGGCCTGGAGGGCCGGCTGGGGTGGAATCCCCCGGCGTGGAGCGTCGGAGCGGAATGCGTCGCCTATCTGCTCTTCGCATGGGTCGCGCTCGCGGGTCTTGTCAGGCGCGGACGGCTCGTCGTCGCGGTCTGCGTCGCTTCTTTCGCCGCCTATTTGCTGATCGCCGTCAGCGAGAACACGCTCGACGTGACCTATGTCCTCGGGCTCGTTCGCTGCGTGGCGGGATTTTCGCTCGGCGTGGCCATCTGGCTCTATTCGCCGCAAAAGTTCCCGAACGCCCCCTTTGTCGCGGGCGCCGCCGGGCTTCTCGCGCTCGCCGTGATGGCTTTTGCAGGAGGCGGCGCGACCGTCGCGATCGTCCCGCTGTTCGTCGGCCTGACGGCGGCGCTGCAATATGACGAAGGGCGGGTCGCAAAATTTCTTTCGACGCGGACGGTCCAGTATCTCGGGCGCGTTTCATATTCAATTTACCTGACGCATATGCCCCTGCTCTTTGTTTTCAAGACCGTTCTGAAGCGCGTGGCGCACCTCCACTTTCACGCCGGCGCGCATGGGCAGATTCTTGACGTCGGCTCTCCATGGATCGGCGATGGGCTTTTTGCGGGCGTCGTCATTGTCGTGCTTGCGGTCTCATGGGCGACGCACAAATTCGTCGAGGAACCCGGGCGGCGCCTTGGCGCGCGCCTCGCGCAATCTTTCGCCGCCCCGGGTGAACGAAGCGCGGAAGTCGGCCGGTCGGCTCAAGCGCCGACTTAGCGGTTTGCTGCAGCGTTGCGTCATTCGTGGACGGCCTCGTTTCAGCAAGCTGTGCCGAAACGGCGCCGCAAAGCTTCTCCCTCCAAACGAGTATCTTCTTTGAATCAATATCATGCCGAGCATGGCGCGTCCGTTGCTGATCGCATGTCGGCGCCGCATCTTGGCGCCGACATGCAGGGCAGGGCGATGAGTTCAGTTTCCGGCGCGCGGGCGTCCGCTCGAGCCGTTCCGATAAAGATCACGGTCAATGTCGACTGCGGCGAGACCGCGATCGGCAAGGTCGTCGAGCGCCTGCAGGCCGGCCTCGGCTTCTGCTTCTACACTTTGAACCTGGATCACCTTTCGACTTTGTCGGCGAGCGGCGCGTTCAGAGAGGCCTACCGCGCGGCTGAACTCGTCTCCGCGGATGGTTGGCCGATCGTCTGGTTGCTGCGACGGCAAGGCGCAGAGGTCGTGCGCACGACTGGCGCCGATCTTCTCGAGCCGATCTGCGCGGCCGCCGCCCGGGAAGGTTTCGGGGTCTATTTCGTCGGTCCCGGCGAGATCTCCCAGGCCAAAGCCATCGACACGTTGCGCGCGCGCCACAAGGGGTTGGAAGTGGCGGGAGCCGAATGTCCATCGCTCTCCGGGCACGCTGATCAGGAGACCGTTGCGCGGGTCGCCGCGCGCATTTCGAATTCGGGCGCGAAGCTCTGCATTCTGTCGCTCGGGTCGCCCAAGCAGGAGATGTTCGCTCACCGACTCCGGGCGCTATGTCCGGGGGTCGGCTTCATCGGCGTCGGCGCGGGCATGGATTTCATCTCGGGCGTCGTGATCCGCGCGCCGGCGCACATGCAACGCTGGCGTCTGGAATGGCTATGGCGGCTCATGAGTCATCCGAGCCGGCTCGCGCCGCGCTATTGGCGTTGCGGAACTTTTTTCGCGGGCCTCCTCCTGCGCGGCCTGATGGATCGAAAAGAGCTGGCGATCGTGCGAGGCGCGGATGGCGGGGCGGGCGAACCGGGCGCGCAATGACGGAGCCTGCGTCCTGGACGAGGCTATTTACTCCGCCAGCCACAGACGTCGATCGTCTCGAAGCCGCCGCCGACATTGAGCGTATGCACGCCATGCGCCCCAGTCCCCGGCGGGGGACCGAGACGTTTTCCGACCGATTGCCGCAGGCCTTTCTCGTCGAGGCCGTCGATCCGGCACAGCGACAGGCCGGAGCCATAGCCGGCCGAGCAGTCCTGCGCCGGGCGCCAGAGCGCATCCTTGCGACGAAAGACATTGCCGGCCGGCCGAGCGGCCGTCGCGTCGATCAGCACGGGTCCGTCGCCGCATCGGCGCCAGGGTCCGAACGGCGAGTCCGCAACGAAGAGGGACAGGCAGTCCCAGGTGGAGCCTCCATCCTCCCGCGTCGTCGCCGTCATCCGCCAGCGCCCGTCCATTTCGAAGATCGTTGCGTCGGAAATGTCGAGGTTGTCGATCAGGACGCTGTGAAGGACCCACTTCTCGGGGAAGGGGTCCGCGCGATAGAGCGCCAGCGAGCGGGAGCCGGAGCTCTCCGGCATCATCCATATCTCGCCGTCGCGCTCGAAAAGGAACGGGTAGGACAGATGACAATCCGCCTCCAGCACGATGCGGGGCGCCTGCGCCGGGGCGCCGCTCTTGTCGAGCGGGAGCCAGGAGATGACCGCTTTCCCCGTCGCGTAAGGAAACTCTTCGCAAAAGACGTGAACGACGCCATCCTTCTCGAACAGGAACGGATCGGCGAAGTAGCGGCGCCTGTCATCCTCGAGCCAGATCCAGCGCGGGTCGGCGGGCCAATCCAGACGCGCTTGCGTGGCGTCGTCGAGCGCGGCGAGCGGGCGCCAGCCGATGCGCCAATGATTTTCGTGCGCGACGAGGCGGCCCAGCCGGGAGCCGACGCGTCCCAGCACGGATCTGACGAGAAAGCCCGCCGCGGCGTTCCCGCGCGCGGCGTCGAACGCCTCCAGAGAGGGAGCGTCGGCGCTTCCGTTCTTAATAAGCGATCGGATGAGCGTGATGAGGCGGGAGGCGACCGCCTCTCGCCCGCTACGGAGAATTTCAGGCCGCTCCAGGGCGATGCGGGCGTTTGCGATGAGGACTGTCCGGTCTCCCTCCTTTTTCGCAAGCCCCACATTTGGGGGCGCGCGGTCGATGAGCATGGCGTCGCAGGCGTCGTCGCCCGCGACGCCGCCATAGACCGGGAAAACGGCGCCCGCCGCCGGGACCGGCTGGCCGGTGAGATCGATGACGAGATCCGCCGGCTCCGCGCTTTGCGGGAAGTCGTCGGTCTGCGGTTCGGCGTCGAGGAGACTGTCGCGCCGGCGGGTCAGCAGAAGCCGCTCCAATTCGTCGAGCAGGATCATCGCGGACGAGCGCCCTGGCCCCGCGCGCCAGTCAAAGGCGACCCGGGCGCCGTCGCTTTCGAGCGCCTCGAAAAGCTGCCTGTGCCAACGTCGAAGCTCGTCTTTCCGAACCAAAATCCGCACGGAGGACATTCTTTCGCGCTCCCGAAACCATTCTGTCGCAAGACCGCTAGCACAATGCGCCTGACGATTTGCGAACGGGGACGGAAATGACGCGGCGTCGTAAACTGCTCTTTTACACACACGCGCTCGCGGGCGGCGGCGCCGAACGCGTTTTCGCGCGCCTCGCCTCCGGATTCAGCGCCCGCGGCGACCGGGTGACCTTCGCCGTCGATTTCGAGGCGCAGGAAAATCGCGGCCTTTTGACGCCTGACGTCGATCTCGTCGTTCTGCCGCGCGGACACGGACCCGCTGTGGCCGGACTCGCGAAAATTCTCGGACAAGAGCGGTTCGACGCCAGCCTCTCCGCGATCAGCGTGTCCAACTTGAAGCACGCCGCCGCCGCTGCGCTGGCCGGGCGCCTCGGGCGCGCGGTCATCAGCTATCACGGCTTCTATGAAAGCGAGGCCGCGTGGCTGAGCAATATCGGCTACCGCCTCACGCCGCTTCTCTCCCGCGCCGTCGGCGCCACGGTCGCCGTATCGAACGCCCTGCGGGACGACCTCGTAAAGCGCTTTTTCGTCCCCGAAACGCGGATCCGCACAATCTACAATCCAGCCGCGCCGGAGCCTTTCCCCGCGGGGGCGACCGCGGAGGATCTCGCTTCGCGGGCGCCGATTGCGCTCGCAATGGGACGTCTTGTTCCCGACAAGGATTTCATGACCTTGATTCGCGCGTTTGCGCGCATCGAACGCCCCGAGGCGCGGCTCGTCATTCTGGGGGAGGGGCCCGAGCGCGTCCGGCTCGAATCCGAAGCGCGGGAGCTCGGCGTCGCGGAGCGCGTCACCTTGCCGGGCTTCGTCTCCGACATCGACCGCGAACTCGCGCAGGCCAAATGTCTCGTCATCTCCTCCCGTCGTGAAACCTTCGGCCTTTCCTGCGTGGAGGCGCTCGCCTACGGGCTCCCCGTCATCGTGACGGATTGCGGGGGGCCCGCGGAAGCGCTCGGCCCCGCGGCGGACGCGCCTCCCATTCGCGTCGGCGACGTTGATGCGCTGGCGCGGCGGATTGATGCGGCGTTGACCGATCCCGGCGACCCCGCCGCCCGCCAAGGCCGCGCCCAAGTCTTCTCGCTGGATGCGGCGCTCGACGCCTATGACGCGGTGCTGAGAGAGATCGTGGAGGAAAAAAAAACGTTCAGGAGGGAGCTAACCAATTCGTAAGCATAACTCGTCCATTCTGTTGGAAATTAAGATTCTGGAAGGCTTCGCGCGCATGGGCTGGAAATCGGGGAGAGGGACGGTTGCGGTTCCGTGCGCGCCGCGCCAGCGTCTCGCGGCGACGCCGGGGCCCGGAAAGAGGGACGCCGGACCATGACCGTGGTCGATCGCGCCCCGGCCGCTGGCCTTGCGAGACCCGCCCGAGGGCGCATGGATCTCGACATGGGCGACTTTTATCGCGCCCTCGCGTCGCGCTGGCGGCTGCTCCCCCTTTGCCTCGCGCTGACCTTCGCCCTCGCCGGCGCCTATATTCTCTTCACGCCGGCGCGTTATGCCGCCTCCATGTCGTTCCTGGTCGACACGAGGGAGCGCCCGCCCGTCGGCTCCGACGCCACGCCGGTCCCGCAAAGCCCGGACGCGGCTCTCGTCGAGAACCAGATGCGGCTCTTGCAATCCAATACGGTGCTCAAGCGCGTCGTCGAGGCCGAGCATTTGCGCGACGACCCGGAATTCAACGAGCCGGGCCTGTTCGGACGCCTCAAAAATTTCATTTTCCAGAAAGCGCGAACCGGTCCGACAGAAATCCAGCTGGCCGAGGCGCTTGCGCGAATGGTCACGGTCAAGCGCAGCGACAAGAGCTACGTGATCGATCTCGAAGTTCGCGCGTCGTCGACGGACAAGGCCGAGCGCTTGGCGAAAGCCCTCGCCAAGGCGTTCATGGACGCGAATAACGAGATGCGCGATTCGATCTCCGATCAGGAGACGAAATGGCTTGACCAGAAAATCGACGAACTGCGCCGCCGTCTCGAGGCGGCGGAAGCGCGCGTCCAGGAGTTTCGCGCGCAAAACGCCATCGTCGTCACCGACGGACTGACGCCGCCCGAAGACCAGCTTAAGGACGCGAACGCGACGCTCGTCAATGCGCGCGGAAAACGCGCTGAAGCCGAAGCGCGTTATGAGCAATTCCTCGCAGCGACGCGCGGCGGGACGGCGGAAACGCTACGCTCGCCGCTCATGGAGCGGCTGCGCGTCGAATATGCGGCTTTGCTCCGCGAAGCGGCGCAGCAGCAGATGATGATCGGGCCGCGGCATCCCTCCGCCATCGCCCTGCAATCGCAGATTGCCGCGCAGCGCGCGCAGATCGAGCGCGAGACTCGCAACATGAAAGAGACCCAGCGCCGCGAGCTCGAAGCCGCGCGCGAGGTCGAGCGCGACGCCGAGGCGCATGTCGTCAAGCTCAAGAAAGCCATCACCGATTCCGGCGGCCGGCGCATCGAGCTCAATGAGCTCGAGCGCAAGGCGGAATCGCTGCGCGACAATTACCAGAAGGCGCTCGCCGCGCGCGAAAGCACGCGGCGCGAAATCGTGACGTCGCCTAATCCGATCCTGATCAATCAACCGGTCGCCCAGGCCGGCCGCGTCAGTCCCAAAACGGCGCCCGCGATCCTCATCGCCCTCGCCGGCGGCGTCAATCTCTGGATTGTCGCCGCGCTGGTCGCGGAATATCTCGTCCGTCGCGGCGGCGACGCCTCGCCGGTCGCGCCCAAACCCTCGCGCGTCGGCGCCGCCGATCGGCCCTCCGGCGAGGAATTTTCGTTGCCCGGTTTCGGTCGTTCCGCCGCGGCGCAAGCCGGCGGCGAGCGGCGAAGCGAGGCGATGATCGAGCGCGTCGTCGACATCATGGAAACCCCGGCCGCGCCTTATCGCCGCGCGGTGCTGCGTCTTTACAGGATGCTTTGCGACGACCTCCCCAAGGAGCCGGCGCCGGTTGTCGCCGTCGGCGGGCGGGAGCCGGGCGTCGGCGCCACGTCGCTGACGCTCTCGCTCGCGCTGCTGGCCTGCGAAACCGGCGCGCGCGTCCTGATTGTCGAAGCCTCCGATCGCCAAGCCCTGGCGCGGCTCTTGCCCCATCTGAAGCTCGTTGGCCGGGGCGACGACGAATCGGCGGAAATCTTCCTTTGCCGGCGCGACCCGAAAAGCGGCGGCCGCATTTATCTCTGCGGAGATGGCGGGCCGCCGAGCGCAAAGCGCTGGCTCGACGAGCGTTTCGACTTGGTTCTCTTCGATTACGGCGCGTCGGGCGCGCCTGCGGCCGGCATGGCGATCGACGCGGTCCTCCATATCGAAGGCTTTCGGGACGGCGGGCCGCATGGGCGGCTGATCGCGATCGACGACAGTAAGCGGCCGCGCGCCGGGCTCCAGCAAGAACAAGCGGCGGCGGGATGACCCGGGCCTTGGCGAGCCCGAGCGCCGGAAACGCGCCCTTATTGGCCGCCCGCCTATTGATGCTCGCGGTGATTCTGCTTTTCACGGTGTCGCCAATGGCGCTCAGCTTCGTGGGCGTCAAATACGATCTGCCGGAAGGGCCGTTCTGGCAAAAACTGCATCCCTGCACGCTTGTGGCGATGCTCGCCATGCTCGTGGACATCGTGGCGCGCCCGCACCCCTTGCGGCGACTTGAACAGATCGCGACGCGCTTTCCGGGGGCGATGTATTTCATCGCAACATGGATTTTGCTGATCGTTCACGGCCTGCTCAACCAGCAGGCCCAGTTCACGGCGCTCATCGAGCCTTATGCGCTGTCCCTCGTCGCGCTCTTCATGGTCGATCAGATTGGCGACGAGAGGCGCAATTTCTTGCGCCTCTTCCTTCATGGCGCGATTCTCGCAAACGCCCTCGTCGGCATCGTCGAGTTCGTCTCGCATGCGCGCCTTTTCCCTTACGTGATCGGCGGCGTTGAGGTCGACGGCGATTATCGATCGACGGCGCTGCTCGGCCATCCATTGCTGAACGCCAGCACCACGGGCGCTTATATTCTCTGTCTCGTCATGGGCGGCGACAACCGACTGTCCACGGTCTGGCGGGTGTCAGCCTTGCTGGCGTCGGCCTTCGGCATGATCGCCTTTGGCGGGCGCACGGCCATAGCGGCGTCTTCCCTCATCATCGTTCTGATCGCCCTCAAGAATGTCGCGGCGATTCTGCTCGGCGCGCGCGTCGACATCCGTCGCGTTCTGGCGGCGCTCGTGATCGCGCCGCTGCTCCTTGGCGGCGTGGCGGGCGCGGCGCAGGCGGGAGCCTTCGACGCTTTCGTCGCCCGTTATGTCGACGATAACGGTTCGGGCGAGGCGCGCCTGATCGCTCTCGAGCTCTTCAATATGTTCGATTTGGGCGATTTGCTCATCGGACCGCGCCCCGACCTCGTGAATTCCGGATTGAAGCTGCTCGGCATCGAGATCGGCATCGAGAACAACTGGCTGGCAATGTTGTTTCAATACGGCGCCTGGATGGAGGCGTTTTTCACGGTCGCGCTCTTTGCGCTGTTCTTCGAATTCTGGCGCCGCGGACGGCCGGGCGTCACCCTGCTCTTCGCTTATTTCATCGCCGTCATCAGCTCCGCCATCGGCCTCGCCGCCAAGACGCTGATCTTCGCCCAATTTTCAATATTGCTTCTGGTTCTGTTCGCGCGCGACGAGGGGCCGCGCCCTCGAATTAATGGTTAATCTGCTTTGGGCCGCGCCAATAATGAAATCGTCTCATATCCATTGAATAAAGCCCATATTCGAGCGCACCTATAGAAACGGAAGTCGCGATGATGTCCGGCGAGAACTGCAAGAGAAGAGACTTTTCACGCCGCGACCTTTGCAAGGGGCTGATCGGCGGATTGGCCTTCGCGCCGTCGCGCGCCTTCGCCGAAAAAATGTGTCGCGACGCAACGCCCGCAACCCCCTATGCGCAAATCGGCAAGATCCCCCTGGGCGAGATTGACCCCTACATATTATGGGGCGCGCACATCGAAGGCGAAACGATTTACGATCAGGCCTTTCTGGAAGCGCTTGGGCGCGAAAAGCCGCGTGTGATCGCCATCGGCAGCAGCCTGAAATATGGGAGCCTGCATCCCCTGTCGCTCGCCTGCGAACGTGAGGCGGATGGGAAGAAGTATTCGACATGGACGGAGGTGGACGACATCGTCAACGTCGCGCGCCGCTTCGACGCGAAAGTCCGCGGCGACGCGTTGATCTGGAATGACTGGCTGCCGGATTGGATCCGGCAGCTCGCGAAAGGCCGCAGGAAGAACTGGCGCGCGCAGTTGCAGGAAGCTTTCGAGAGGCATTTCGCCGACGTGTTCTCGCATTTTGACGCGTTCGACCGCGAAAAAGACGGCCCGATCATGCCATGGTGCGGGCTCGTCAATGAGCCGATCGAGCCCTGGAGCCTCGGCAGCGGCGGCAGCCCCTGGCGCACAGGCCCCTGGCTCTCAGCCTTCGACGCCATGCCCGACGGGACGCCGGGCTACATCCATAAGGCGTTCGAGTTCGGCGAGAAATATGGCGGCCCAACGAGAACCGAATTTTATCTCAATGAAGCCAACTGCGAGAGCGACCGCTTTGGCCGTGCGATGCGGCCCGCATTGCTGAAGCTCCTCGAAGGGTTGATGCGCGCCGGGCGCAAGATCGACGCCGTCGGCCTCGAAGCGCATCTGATGCCGCAATGGATGGACGACCCGCGCAAGCCGGACTGGAAACCCTTCAAGCAGTTCCTGGGCGATATCGGCGCGCTGGGACTGAAAGTTTATATCACCGAACTCGACGTCAACGACTGCATGATCGAAGACATTGCCGAGCGGGACAAGCTCGTCGCCGACTATACATATGGCTTCGTTTCGACCGCGCTCTCCTGCAACGCGGTGAAGATGGTCACGAATTGGGATTTCTCCGACAATTATTCCTGGTATCGCGGCGACTCGTCGTCCGAGGCGACTTTTCCCACGCTCGGGCGATGGGCCAATTGCGGGCCGCGCTGGGCCTGTCCGCGTCCGACGATCTATGACCAGAACCTGCTGCCGAAGGCTTCGCGCGACGCGCTGGCGCGAGCCTTCGCGCGGGAGCGTTGAGCCGCCGGCCGATTTGCGCCCGGTTGCGTGGGCGAGATCTGCGCGCCGGGGGCGGCCGCCATTGCCCGATTAAAGCGTATCTCCGACGCTAACGGCTTGTTCGTCGAGCGCCGCCGATTTGAAGAGGGCGTGGACGCGCGAGCCGACCGCCAACGAAAGGTCTTCCAACGCGCCCCTCGTGACGGTTGCAAGCAGGTGGCTGTTCGCCGCGAGCTCCACTTCCACAGTCGCCAGCGGTCCGTCCAGCTTGATCTTTGCGACCCTGCCCGTGAGCACGCTTCGCATGCTGATTTCCGCCGGCCGCGTAAGCGACAAGACGACATCCGTCGCCTTGACGATGACGCGTGCGGGCGCGCCCGGAGCGCCGACGGCGCCCGCGACCCAGATCGTGCCGGCCGGATGATCCAGGGCCGCAAGTCCGTGAGAAGCGGATCGATCGGCGAAACGCGCTTCGAGAACCGAGCACAGATCGAATCGGTCCGTGGCCGAGGCGGTTGCGAGCCGGCTGAAAGCCGTGGCCGGATCGCCGATGAATTTCACATGCCCGGATTCGATGACGACGACGCAATGCGCGAGGCGAACCACTTCCTCCACGGCATGCGACACATACACGATCGGCACCTGGAATTCGTCACGCACGCGTTCGATCAGCGGCATGATTTCGAGCTTGCGCGGCATGTCGAGCGCGGCGAGCGGCTCGTCGAATAGAAGCAGCCTGGGGCAGGACAGCAGCGCGCGGCCGATTGCGACGCGCTGGCGCTCGCCGCCGGAGAGGCGCGCTGGCGGGCGGGAGAGGAGCGCGCCGACGCCAAGCGTTTCGACGACGGCGTCGAAATCGATCTTCGGGGCGTCGCGGGGTGCGAACCAGCGGCCGTAGAGCAGGTTCTGCTTGACGCTCAGATGGGGAAACAGATTCGAGTCCTGAAAAACGAGGCCGATGCGACGCCGGGAAACGGGGACGAACACGCCGGCCTCGGTGTCGACCAGGGCTTCGCCGTCGAGTCGGACATATCCGGCGTCAGGCCGCCTCAGGCCGGCAATAACGCTGAGGGTGAGGGATTTCCCCGAGCCTGATTGGCCGAAAAGCGCCGTCACGCCGCCGTCGTTACGGAAAGCCACATTGAGAGAGAAGGCGCCGAGGGCGAGTTGGAAATCGACCTCGATCATTCCACGTTCCCCAGGCGCTTTTCCGCCCGCCACTGAACGACCTCGGAAGCGACGAGCGCGGAAAGCGCGATGAAGACCGCGACGAGCGTCAACCGCATGGCGTTCTCGTCGCCGCCGGGCGTCTGCGTGTAGCTGTAGATCGCCGCCGAAATCGTCTGAGTCTCTCCCGGAATATTCGAGACGAAGGTGATCGTCGCGCCAAATTCGCCGAGCGCCTTCGCGAAGGCGAGGATCGCGCCCACGATGACCCCCGGCGTGGCGAGGGGAAGGGTAATCATTGAAAAGGTCCAGAGCCGGCTCGCGCCCAGCGTCTCGGAAGCGAGTTCGAGCCGCCGATCGATGGACTCGAAGGAAAGACGCATCGCGCGCACCATGAGGGGGAATCCCATGACCGCGCAGGCCACGGCGGCGCCCGTCCAGCGAAAGGAGAAGACAATCCCGATCTCGGCGAGAGAGGCGCCGAGCAATCCCTTGCGGCCCAGAAGGAGCAGCAGCATGAAGCCTGTCACCACGGGCGGCAGGATCAGCGGGAGATGAATGAGCCCGTTGAGGAGCATCTTGCCCGGGAATTGCCACCGAGCGAGCGCGTAGGCCGTCAAGATTCCGAGCGGCAGGCTTGCGAAAGTGGCGACGGTGGCGATTTTCAGCGAAAGCCAGATCGCGGTCCATTCAGCCGTCGAGAGATCAATCAGCGCCGCCGGACTCAGGTCGAGCATCCGGCTCTCCACACTGACGTCGGCGGCCGCCGGTTCTTACGCGGAGAGAACCGAGAAAGCCTTCCGCGGGAGTTTTTCCGGGCGTGGCGAAGATGGCGGGGAGGGCCGCTGCGGCCCGGAAGCGGAGACGGGGGAGCCCAGGGGAGCATCTGCGCCTTTTTCAGTGACGGCCGGGACGATGGTCGCCTCCCAGCTAACGCTAAGCAATTTAGCGCTATATACTAGGAAAATACAATAGATCCGGCCAGGCAAGATGTAGAGCCGGCCTCTTTCTGGAGGCGGGCGGCGTGATCCGCCCGCGGCCGCGAGGCTGAGGAATGGGCGACGACGCGCGCGGGCGCGCGAACGCCTCCTTTTGACTTTTGCCGGAATATAGCAAAATTGGCGTCACCGCGAATTGGACGCCCGGAATGCCGCCGAGAAAGATTGACGCCTTGCTGGCCCTACGGAGCGACGGAAAGCTTCTCATCGGGCGCGACCGCATCAAGGTCCTTGAAGCCGTCGCGGAGCACAAGAGCATATCCAAAGCCGCCAAGGCGGTCGGCTTCAGCTACAAGGCGGCCTGGGACGCTGTCAGCGCGATCAATAATCTGCTCCCCAGCCCGGCCTTCGTCACCAAAGCGGGCGGCAAGAGCGGCGGCGGCGCCGAAGTGACGGCGGAAGGCCTCAAGCTCATCGAGACCTTCCATAAGCTCGAAGACCGCTTGTCCCAGTTTTCGTCGATGATCGCGAAAGAAGGACTCGAGGGGCAGGACGACCTTTTGTTGTGGAGCCTCGGCCTTCGCATCTCGGCCCGCAACGTGTTTCGCGCCGACGTCGTATCCGTGAAGAAATGGCCGGTCGACGTGGAGATCGCCCTCAAAATTTCGGGCGAGCACACAATTCACTCCATTATCACCAACGAAGCCGCGACGGAGCTTGATCTCAGGCCCGGCCGCAAGGCGATCGCGCTGGTCAAGTCGTCCTTCGTCACGCTCGCTTCAGGAGATCGGCCGCCGAGCGATCCCCGCAACCTGTTTTCCGGCGTCGTCACGCGGCGAACCGACGCCGAGCGCAACAGCGAATTGCTGATGGATATCGGCTCCGGCAAGACGATGACGGCGGTCCTTCCCCGAAGGGACGTGGAGGCCAGGCGCATCGTCGAGGGAAGCGAGGTCACGGCGCAATTCGCGCCGGAAGACGTGATTCTGGCGGCGGACTGACGGATCCGCAGCCGGCAAGGCAAAAGCGGGCGACCAACGCGCCGCCGCCCGCCGCCTCGTCAGGAAAGGCCCGCCCCGCCGGGAGGCGGCTCAGTCTGCTCTCGCGTCGCCTGCGCGCCGGTGTGGACGATCGTCCCGACATGCTCGCCGCGCAGCGCGGCGGTCAGCCTCCCGGGGGCGAGTCCGTTGACGATCTGCACCCTTTCGAGGTGACGCGCCGTGGCCATCACGTCGAGAAGCGCGCGGTCGAAGGGCAGCGGGCCGTCGGATTTTGCGAGATCGGAGAAGTCCGCCTCGGGGATAAACTGCGCCTTGTCGCCCTCGGGACCCTTGGGATCGGCGGTATAGACCCCGTCCACGTCCTCCACGATGGTGAGCCCGGCCGCCCCCAGCGCGTCGGCCACAAGGAAGGCGCCCGTGTCGGCCCGATGCGGCGGAATGCGCGACGTCGGAAACTCGTGGTGGTGATAGGGCGGGAAGGCGCTCCCCACCACGGCGCGGGCCGCGGAAAGGTGGATCGCCAACTGGCTGGCGATCGTGGGATGCTCGATATAGGAGACGCCCTCCGGCGCAAGCAGAGAGGCGAGGATGTGGCCGTTCTGGCCAGCCTCGCTCGCCGCGAGCGGCGCAAGCGATCCCACGGGCAGGCCGAGATCCAGGCCGACGCCGTAGAGGTGGCGCGCGCGGACGCCGGCCCCGGTTAGAATAAGCATACGGTGCTCGGGCAGGAGCTTCCGCAGCTCATCCACGATGGGCAGGATCGCCTCCGCGCCCCGGTCCATGATGGAGCGCCCGCCGATCTTCACGACCTGCAGCCAGGGGAGAAGGCGGATGGGACGCCGCCCGGCGACCGGCCGGGTGAGGTCGATGTCGAGAAGGGTCTGGCGCGCGAGCGGCGAGGCGACATGCTTGATGCTGTTGACGGGATCGGTCATGGCCGTGGATCTTTTAACTCGCGGTGATGATGGTGCCGACATGCTCGCCGGCGAGCGCGCGGGTCAGGTTGCCCGGAACGAGGCCGTTGACGACCTGCGCCTCGCGCACGTGGCGCGCCGCCTTGAGCAGGTCCAGCAGCGGGAATTCCAGAATCGAGTCGTGCAGCCCCTGCGCCTTCATCTCGTCCACCGAGATCTTCGGGATGAATTTGGCGTCGTTCGCGGTTTTCGGATTCGCGGTGTAGAGGCCTTTTTCGTCCTTCACAAAGATCATGGCCTTGCAGCCGAACTGCTCCGCGAGGAGGAAGCATCCGGCGTCGGTGCGGTAGGGCGGGATCACGCCCTCGGCGGCGGGACGCATCCAAAGATTGTAGGGCGGCATGCCGCTGAACACGACCGCGTTCACTTCGGCGAGATAGAGCGGCACCGCCGAAAGCCCCGCGCCGCTGACCGCCGAGACGCCGTGCTTGGCGAGGAGCTGACCGAGCATCGCGGCGTTCTGATCGGCGACGGAGGCGCCGAGCTGCGAGAGCACGCCGGCCGGCAGGCCGACCCCGGCGGCGATCGAGTAGAGATGCCGGGCCCTTGTGCCGGCGCCGGTCCCGATCAGGAGTTGATGGTCCTTTCGCGCCGCGACGATCTCCTCCACGAGCGGATAAAGGGCGGCGCGGCCTCGGTCGATGATGCTTTGCCCGCCGATCTTGATCACTGTCGCGTCCGGCAAAATGCGGAAATCCGCCGCCGCCTCCGCCGCCGCCAAAAGCTGCGCGTCGGTGAGAGACCGTTGCATGAGGAGCGCTTCGAGCTCCGCCGTCATGTTCGCCATGGGGCGCCTTTCGTCTTTCCTAAGCGTCCGGGGACCAGCCTGTTCCTGAGCCTTGCAAAACGCGACCCCGATCCGTTGTTCCTGAGGCAAGCCGCAAATTAAGCTTCCGTCCAGCTTTCGCAATATGCGAAAAATACGCAGGCTTTTCACGGTTTGACGGAATTTTTGAAATCTCGGCCGCCGCGACGCAAGTATCGGGCCGTCCCTTCCGCTCGGAAGACTGCCCTCAAAGCCGGACGGCGGCCATCTGGCCCCTGCGCTGGCCCAATCCCCGACAATGGACTAAAAGCGACAAAAATCGGAAAGCGGCGGCAGCCGCCGCCGGCGAATCAAGAGCGAAAACGCCCAACGATGGCCGCCAGAGCGCGGGACAACATCGTCAATTTGACAGGGAGAAGACATGAAAACCGATACGCGAAACCTCCTCGCCACGACGGCGATTATCTGGCTCGCCGGCGGGGCCGCGTATTTCGTGGGCAATTCCGCCACCGAGACGGGGAAGCCCGCGACGCATGAAAGCGCCGCGTCCGGCGAGGCTGCGCCGCCCAAGGCCGCCGCCGAGCCGGCGCCGGCGACTCCGGTGGCCGAGACGGTCGCCGCGACGCCCGCCGCCGTGGCCGAGCCCGCCAGTTCGGCCCCTGCGCCGGCGAATGCTGACGACGAGTTGCTTTCTTTACAGAAGGACCCGAAGCAGTGGGCGTTGCCGACGGGGGATTACTGGAACCTGCGTCATTCGGGGCTGAAGCAGATTACGTCGGAGAATGTCGGCAAGCTTGCTCCGGCGTGGCAGTTTTCGACGGGCGTGTTGCGCGGGCATGAAGGCGCGCCGCTGGTTCTCAACAATGTGCAGGTGACGGATTCGTCCGGCAAGACGCTGACGACGGACGTGATGTATCTTCACACGCCGTTCCCGAACATTGTCTACGCGCTGGACGCGAAGGACCCGGCGCATCAGATCCTCTGGAAATATGAGCCCAAGCAGGACCCGTCGGTGGTTCCGGTGATGTGCTGCGACACGGTCAATCGCGGCCTGGCTTATGGCGACGGCAAGATCTTCCTGTCGCAGGCGGACACGACGCTGATCGCGCTGGACGCGAAGACCGGCAAGCTGGTCTGGTCGGTGAAGAACGGCGATCCGTCGAAGGGCCAGACGTCGACGGCGGCGCCGCATGTGTTCAAGGACAAGGTGCTGGTTGGCATCGCCGGCGGCGAGTTCGGCGTGCGCGGCCACATCACGGCCTATTCGGTCAAGGACGGCAAGCAGGTGTGGCGCGGCTATTCGATGGGCCCGGACGCCGACACGCTGATCGAGCCGGGCAAGACGACGCATCTTGGCAAGCCGGTCGAGAAGGATTCGGGGATCACGACGTGGGAAGGCAATCAGTGGGAGACGGGCGGCGGCACGACCTGGGGCTGGTATAGCTACGATCCGGAGCTGAACCAGATCTTCTACGGCTCGGGCAACCCCTCGACCTGGAACCCCAATCAGCGTCCGGGCGACAATCGCTGGTCGATGACGCTGTGGTCGCGCGACCTCGACACCGGCAAGGTGAAGTGGGTCTATCAGATGACGCCCCATGACGAATGGGACTATGACGGCATCAACGAGGTGATACTCGCCGACCAGAACATTGGCGGCAAGACGGTGAAGACCGCCGTTCACTTCGACCGCAACGGCTTCGCCTATACGCTGGACCGCACCAATGGCGAGCTGCTGGTGGCGGAGAAATACGATCCGGCGGTGAACTGGGCGACGAAGGTGGATCTGGACAAGTCGTCCAAGACCTATGGGCGCCCGCTGGTGGTCGACAAATATTCGACGCAGCACAATGGCGAGGACGCGAACACGCAGAACGTCTGCCCGGCGGCGCTGGGGTCGAAGGACGAGCAGCCGGCGTCCTACGATGCGGCGACGGGGCTGTTCCTGGTTCCGACGAACCATGTCTGCATGGACTATGAGCCGTTCCGCGTGAGCTACACGGCGGGCCAGCCCTATGTCGGCGCGACGCTGGAAATGTTCCCGGCCGGGAAGGTGCTGGGCGACGGGACGAACCACACGGGCAACTTCATCGCCTGGGACGCGAAGACGGGCAAGATCGTCTGGTCGAACAAGGAGCAGTTCTCGGCGTGGGGCGGCGCGGTGTCGACGGATGGCGGCGTGACCTTTTACGGGACGCTTGAGGGCTATCTGAAGGCGGTGGACACGAAGACGGGCAAGGAGCTTTACAAGTATAAGACGCCGTCGGGCATCATCGGCAATGTGATGACCTATGAATCGGGCGGCAAGCAGTATGTGGCGGTTCTGTCGGGCGTCGGCGGCTGGGCGGGCATCGGCCTGGCGGCGGGCCTGTCGAAGTCGAACGAAGGCCTCGGCGCGGTGGGCAACTACGCCTCGCTCGCCAACTACACCGCCCTCGGCGGCGTGCTGACCGTCTTCGCCCTGCCCAACTAAGCAGGACGTAAACGTCGCACATCAAAATACTGGCGCTCGGCGTTCCACCAATTTAAAGGTGACGCCGGGCGCCGTTTCCTTTGGGCTGCGACGCGCGAAAAGCCCGCGCATCTGTTCCTCGCGCATTGCGAAGGGCGGCCCAGTCCAGCAGAAACAAAGACGGCGCACGGGTGTTATTTCTCCGCCCAACGGAGGAAAATCCATGCACGCACAAGAGATCATCGGCGCTCACCCCGACGTGAGGGGCCAAGTCAATGGCGCTCTCATCCATTGTATCGAGGAATGTTACGACTGCGGCCAGACCTGCATCTCCTGTGCGGATGCGTGCATCGTAGAGGTCGACGTCGCCGAGCTCAGGCAATGCATTCGGCTAAACCTCGATTGTTCAGACCTGTGTTTTGCAACCGGGTCGATCGCGACGCGACGCACAGGCTCGAATGAGGAACTCATCCGGTCGACGCTGGAAAGCTGCGCCATCGCATGCCGCCTTTGCGCTGAAGAGTGCGAAAAGCACGCCGCTCGCCACGAGCATTGTCGAGTCTGCGCCGAGGCCTGTCGCCGCTGCGAAGAGGCTTGCGAAGGCGCAATTCGCACGATCGGGTTTGGGCATTAGTCACGCTGCGTTTAGGCCGCGCCTAAACGCAGACGACGTTACTGACTCTGAAGGTCCAGAGCGCGCCTTTGCGAAAAACCGGCGCCCGCTTTTCGCAGCGCGCTCTCAGCCAAGCAGGCTTGCCTATCGCGCGCCGCAACCACACATCCGCGAATCCAACTCAAGCAATTTACGGCGCCAGCAATTTACGGCGCCGCCGGCGCGCGCCGGCTACTGCTTCGGCGGGGCGGCGGCGCTTGCCTGCGCTTGTCGCAAATGCCGATAGACGGAGGGCAGCATATCGGCGGCGAGGCCTTTCAGTTCCGAATTGAGGCCGGACCCGATTTCATAAGCAAGCAATTGCGCGGCCGCCTGATGTTCTGCGGTCTGTATCGCCCAATAGCGACGCTGAAAGTCCTGGCTGTTCAGCCCCTTCAGTTCCTGAAATATCGCTGCGCGCCTCCTGTCCCCGCCAATTGCTTCCGGGCGCGCCCCCAAGGCGTCGAATCGCTGGGCGGCGGCCGCGTCTCCCTTCGCCATGCGCGCGGAAAACTCCATAATGTCCGCATTGGCGCGCTTCTCGTCGGCGAGCTTGGCGAGGTCCGACTGGAAAGCGCCAGCCATCCTGGCCTCGCCGATGAAGACGCGGTCCGCGTCATTGAGCTGCGGCGCCTCCGACTTGCCTTTTTCGCTCGCCGCCGGAGGCGCGAAAGCGGGATTGGCTGGCGCGGGACCGGGCGCTTGCGCGAGCGCTGGCGACGCGAGCATGACGAAAGCGAGAGCCCAGTGACCAAGTCGCATGTCCTGTCGCATGTGTTGCCTCCACGCAAGGCGGCTAATTTCAGAGCGCGAGCATATAGGCGACCAAAGCGTCCTTCTCCTCCCGCGTCAGCTTCACGCCGAGCACGAGATTGAAGAACTCGACGGTGTCCGCGAGAGTAGGCAGACGACCGTCATGCAGATATGGCGGCGAATCCTTGACGCCTCGCAGCGTGAAGGTCTTGATCGGGCCGTCGGGCAGCATGACCAGCCCGTTCACAGTCTGACCCACGCCATAGAACCGCTCGAGCTTCAGATCGTGCATGTTGTTGTCGAGAAAGGAGAGCTGCGGTATGTGGCACTCCGCGCAGCGGCCCTTGCCCAGAAATACTTTCTCGCCCGCAAGCTCTTGCGGCGTGGCCTTGCCCGGATCCAGGCGCCCCATCGGATCGAGTTTCGGCGCGGGCGGAAAATCGATAATGTTCTGCATCTGCGCCATCATCGCGACTTGATCGGGGCGGTTCGGCAAATGAACGCCCTTGCGCTGCGCGCTGACATGATCGCCGTTGAAATAGGCTGTGCGCTGCTCGAACTCGGTGAAATCCTCGACCGAACGCAAGGACCGCTTGGAACCGTGAATCTGCTGGTTGAACAGGCCCCTCAAACTTACCGTATCCAGCCGGAAGCGCGCCGCCTGCGGGCGCACGTCCGGGGTGAGGTGGAACGCGGCGTTCGAGTGAAAATTCGAATGGCAATCGAGGCAGCTAATCCCCAGAGACTGCTCCGACACCTTTCGATCTTCGGTTTGATTGAACTCTTCCTGCGGGAAGGGCGTCAGCAGCAGCCGCAGCCCTTCCATCTGCACCGGCGTCAGAAAGCCGACCATCAGGCTATAATGATTCTTGATCGTCAATAGCTGACCGCGCGAAACGTCGCCGAGCTCCGGATGCGTCGTCAGGTAGATCGGCGGCGGAAACTCGGGCGTCATATGCGCGGGGAGATCGAAGTCGACGTCGAAGCGTTTGAGGTCCCGCTTCTCTTGTCGGCTGATCTCATCGATCTGTTCTTTGGGTATGACCTGACCGCCGGTCGCCTGCTTTGCATGCGGCAACGGCATGAAGCCAGCCGGCAGCAAGCCTTTCTGCCGGATCTCGTCGGGAGGCGTCGCAGCGAGGCTCTCCCAGGTGGCGCCTTGGGGAAGCCTGACTCGAACGCCGCCTTGAACCGGCTTGTGGCCGCCGGACATCATCACGCCTGGAACGGGTCGATCCGAAAGGTCGTAACGCTCGCGCAAGAGCGACTGTTGCCGCTGCATGACGCCCGGCTTCTGCGCTTCGTCGTCGGCCTTTACGGCGTCGAAGGGCTGCGTCGGCAGCGGTCGATAGGTTGCGTCCGGCGGAAGCGATTGCGCCAGCGCGGGAGAGAGAACAAGCGCCAGGGCGAGAGGCGAGAGCGATGCGATGGAGCGGAGCGGCATCTGAAAGCCTCCCTTCGACAGCAATTGGCCCGCCAATGGCCGATGAACTGGCGCGCGCGCTTCAGGTTTCCAGCGTCACGCAAATTGAACTGTCAGGCGCCGACCCGGGCGCCCGTCGTCACGTCGTCGAAATGGGCCCGCCTTGCGCCGCCTGGAATGTTACAAGATCCGTGACGCGGTATTTCGCGCTCTCGCCGCAGTTCGGACAAGCGGCGTCGAACAGGGCGTCGCCGGATATTTCGAGATTTCCCGTCCCGCTCGGCTCGTTCATGATTGCAAAATGGCCCCCGCAGCGAACGCAAGCGACACCGATATACCAGTGTCCGGGCACAAGCGCCGCCAGCGACGCCGCCTCGAATTCGCCCGCAAACCGAATCCCCGCAGCCATCGTGCTTCCCCGTCGCTCTACTACGGAGGTAGGGCGGGAGCCTGTCGCGGGCACGAGCGTCGCATAGACCGCGTCCCAATTTTGCGCCGCCGCAAGCGCAGCATGAGGGAGGCGGCGCTCATGGACGCGCCGTGGCCGATCCCGAGGCGCGGAGCTTCGGCTCGCTTTCTCTTGAGGCGAGACGTCGTTCGCCGGCGCGTCGCGGTCACGCCTCCCGGGGAGGCGATGGGGGTGTCGAGGCGCTGCGCAGGCGTCTTTCTCATTGGGAGCGCCCTCGACAAAACCGGCGCGATCCCTGATTATGCGATCGTCGTCCGGACGGGACGGAACTTTCATCCGGCGGGTTCCTTCGCCGCCGCGCTGCTCGGCGCGCCCATCGGCTGCGAGGCGGCCGTCGCGCGGCTCAGGATCAAAAGGCTCGCGGCTCTTTTCGATCCCTGCGCCGCCTTCACGCGGAGCTTCGCGCGTCTTATGCATGAGATGGCGCTCACGGAAAGCATTGTGGACATCGTCTGCGAGGAGGCGCGCAAGCAGGGCTTCGGAAGAGTCCGTGTGGTGCGGCTTCAGGTGGGCGCCATGGCGCATGTGGAGCCAGAGGCGTTGCGATTCTGTTTCGACGCGGTTTCACGCGGCACGGCGGCGGAAGGCGCGGCGCTGGACATTGTGAGACCTCCGGGCGAAGGTTGGTGCCTCGACTGCGGCAAGACCGTCGCGCTTCAGGAGCGTTTCGGGGCCTGCCCCGAATGCGGGGGGCGGCATGTGCAAATGACATCCGGCGACGAGCTGCGAATCGAGGAATTGGAGGTCGACTGATGTGCACCGTATGCGGCTGCGGAACGGCGACGGTGGAGGGCGAGAAGGCGCAGGGTGCGGAAAACTCCGCCGCGCACGCGCATCATGATCACCCTCACGACGACGCGCATGATCATGAGCATCATGATCGCATGCATGACGGGGGCGGCGAGGTCATTGATTTCGGCGGCGGCCTCGCCGGCGCGCATGCGCCGGGCCTGAGCCAGGAGCGCATCGTCCGCATCGAGCGCGACATCCTCTCCAAGAACGACGCCTATGCGCGCGACAATCGCGCACTTTTTGCCAAGAAGGGCGTGCTCGCGGTCAATCTGGTGTCGAGCCCCGGCTCCGGAAAGACGACGCTGCTGGTGCGCGCGATCAATGATCTAAAGGAGAAGCTCGCCGTCGCCGTCATTGAGGGCGATCAGCGGACGTCGTATGACGCCGAGCGCATCCGCGCCACGGGCGCTCCCGCGATCCAGATCAATACGGGAAAGGGCTGCCATCTCGACGCCCATATGGTCGGACATGCGCTTGAGAGCATGGAGCTGCGCAAGGGCGGCGTTCTGTTCATCGAGAATGTCGGCAATCTCGTCTGTCCGGCGGCCTTCGACCTCGGCGAGGCGCACAAGGTCGTCGTCCTGTCGGTGACGGAAGGCGAGGACAAGCCGCTCAAATATCCGGACATGTTCGCGGCCGCGGATCTCATGCTGCTGAACAAGGCTGACCTTCTCCCCCATCTTGCCTTCGATGTCGGCAAATGCCTCGCCAACGCGCTGAAGGCGAACCCGCATTTGCAGACCCTCGTCGTGTCGGCGGCGACGGGCGAGGGAATGGCGGCGCTCTATGCATGGATCGAAGCGCGCGCCGCCCTTGCCGCCTCTCGCGCAGGCGCCGCGAAGGCCGGGTGACGCCATGCCGGACGCCATGGCTCGCGAGGCGTCGTCGATTGAACCCGCGCGGCTGCGCCTTCGTCTGCGGGGCGCCGTGCAGGGCGTCGGGTTCCGTCCCTTCGCGCACAGCATTGCGCGACGTTATGGGCTGACCGGTTTCGTCCAGAACGACGCCGAGGGCGTTCTGCTGGAGATCGAAGGCGCGCATTGCGGAGAATTTCTGCGCGCCTTGCGCGACGAAAAGCCGCCACTCGCCGTGATCGAGTCGATCGACGTCGCGCGCATCGATCCGCGATGGGACCGGGGCTTCTCGATCCGCGACAGCGCCGGCGGTCGGACGACGACCCGGATCATTGCGGACGCGGCGACGTGCGACGCATGCCTCGCCGAGCTCTTCGACCCCGACAGCCGCTTCCATCTTTATCCCTTCGTCACCTGCACGCATTGCGGCCCGCGTTTCACGATCGCCTCCGCCCTGCCATACGACCGGCCGCAGACTTCCATGGCGCGTTTCGCCTTGTGCGACGACTGCGCGCGCGACTATCGCGATCCGGAGAGCCGGCGCTTCCACGCCGAGACCATCGCATGCGCCAAATGCGGTCCGCGTCTCTCGGAGGCGCCGGAGGCGATCGTCGCGGCGCTCGAAGGCGGCGCCATCGTCGCCCTGAAGGGGATCGGCGGCTTCCATCTGATGTGCGACGCGCGCAAGGAAGCGGCGGTCGCGGAACTGCGCCGCCGCAAGAAACGCGACGCCAAGCCTTTCGCGGTGATGGCCGCCAATCTTGCTTCCGTGTCGCTTTTCGCCGAGCCCAGCGCGTACGAAGGCGAATTGCTGCGGCGTCGCGCGCGTCCCATCGTCCTCTTGCCGTCGAAAGGCGCGCTCGCGCCGTCGGTCGCGCCAGACTTGAAGCGCATCGGCGTCATGCTGCCTTATGCGCCCCTGCATCACCTTATGTTTCACGCAGCCGCGGGCGCGCCTGCGGGCCAGGATTGGCGCGAGGCTCCGAACGATCTTGTCGTCGTCGCGACAAGCGCCAATCCCGGCGGCGAGCCGCTTGTCGTCGACGACGAGGAGGCCCGCAGCCGTCTGGCGCATGTCGCGGACGTCATCGTCGGACATGACCGCCCGATTGTGACGCGCGCCGACGATTCCGTCATGGCCGTCGTCGATGGCGCGCCCGCCTTTCTGCGTCGCGCCCGTGGCTTCACGCCGGAGCCGATCGATCTTGGAACCGACGGTCCCTCCGTTCTCGCCTTGGGCGCGCATCTCAAGACGACGGTGACGGTGACGCGCGGGCGCGAAGCCTTCGTCTCGCAGCACATCGGCGATCTCGACAACGCCGAGAGCGCGCGCTTCTTCGAGGAGACCCTGCGTCATCTCGTCTCGATTCTCGGCGTGAAGCCCGAAATCGCCGCATGCGACCGGCACCCCGATTTTTTCTCCACGCGCGTCGCGGAGGCGATGAATCTTCCGATTTTCAAGGCGCAGCATCACGCCGCCCATATTGCTGCGATCGCCGCGGAGCATGGCGTCGCCGGTCCCGTGCTTGGCGTCGCGCTCGACGGCTACGGCATGGGCGACGATCAGGGCGCCTGGGGCGGCGAGCTGATGATGGTCGACGGCGCGTCCTGGACGCGGCTTGGCCATCTCGCGCCGCTCGCCCTGATCGGCGGCGACCGCGCGGCGCGCGCGCCATGGCGCATGGGGCTTGCGGCGCTCGCCGCGATCGGGCGCCTCGACTTGGCGCCCGTTCTGTTGCCCGATGTCCCGCTCCTCGAAAAAATCGCGGCGAGATTGCGCGACCATGAGGTTCCTCGGACGACCAGCATGGGCCGGCTCTTCGACGCCGCCGCCGCGCTGGCGGGCGTCCGCTTCGAGCAGGCCTATGAGGGCCAGGCGGCCATGGAGCTTGAAGCGCTCGTCGAGGCGCCGCGCAGCTTTGAGGGGGCCTATCGGCTGGACGGCCAAGTTCTCAGTCTCGCGCCGACCCTTTCCTTCATTGCGAGCGAGCGCCCGAGCCCGCGAGAGGCGGCCGATTATTTTCACGGCGCGCTCATTGGCGGTTGCTCGGCTTGGATCGCCGCCGCCGCCCGCGCGCACGGCCGTGACCGCGTCGCGCTCGGCGGCGGCTGCATGATGAATCGCGTCCTTGCGGAAGGCCTTGGCGGCGCCTTGCGCGCGGGCGGGATTACGCCCTTATTCGCCCGCGCGGTTCCCTGCAACGACGGCGGGATCTCGCTCGGACAGGCCGTGCTGGCGAGAGCGGCTTTCGAACTCGGGCAGAAACAGAAAGCGAGCGCGGCATGTGTCTAGCGGTTCCGGTGCGCGTCATGGAATTGCTGCCCGACGAGATGGCGAAAGTCTCGCTCGACGGCGTTACCAAAACGGTTTCCGTCGCGCTGGTCGACGATGTCGTTGTCGGCGACTATGTCATCCTGCATGTCGGTTTCGCGCTGTCGAAGATCGATCCCATGGAGGCGGAACGGACATTGGCCCTGATCCGTGAGATTGCGGAGTCCGCCTCATGAGATATGTCGACGAATTTCGTGACGGCGCCCTGGCGCGGGGGCTCGCCGACGCGCTCGCAGGACTCGCGCGGCGGGACCGCGGCTATCGCTTCATGGAATTTTGCGGCGGACATACGCACGCCATCTCGCGTTACGGCCTTGAAGATCTGTTGCCGCCGAGCATCCGCATGATTCACGGCCCGGGCTGCCCAGTCTGCGTGCTGCCGATCGGCCGCATCGACGCGGCGATCGCGGCTGCGCATCTGCCGGGGGTGACGCTGTGCGCCTATGCCGATCTCATGCGCGTTCCAGCCTCCGGCGGCGCGAGCCTGATGAAGGCGAAGGCTGACGGCGCCGACATTCGCATGGTCTATTCGACGCTCGACGCCGTCCGCATCGCGGAAACCGAGCCGCATCGGGAAGTTGTGTTCTTTGCGATCGGCTTCGAGACGACCACCCCGCCGACCGCGCTCGCCATCAGACTCGCCATGCGGAAGAAGCTCGCTAACTTTTCCGTCTTCTGCAATCACGTGCTGACGCCTGCGGCGATGCGCGCCATTCTCGGCGACCGGGAGGGCGTCGAGATCGACGGCTTTGTCGGCCCCTCGCATGTGTCCGCGGTGATCGGCTTGCAGCCTTACCGTTTCGTCGCGGCGGAGTTTGGGAAGCCGCTCGTCGTCGCGGGCTTCGAACCGCTCGACGTGATGCAGGCGGTCGTCATGCTTGTCCGGCAATTGAACGAGGCGCGCTGCGACGTCGAGAACCAATATCGTCGCGCCGTCGGCTCTGGCGGCAACGTAAAAGCGCAAGACGAAACCGCTGACATTTTCGAGTTGCGCGAGAGCTTCGAATGGCGGGGGCTAGGCGCAATTCCAAAGAGCGCGCTGCGCCTGCGGGACGGCTACGCGCAATTCGACGCCGAACGCCGCTTCGGGATCGAGACCCCGGCCGCGAAAGACAATCCGGCTTGCGAATGCGGGGCCATCCTGCGCGGCGCCAAGCGCCCGCATGACTGCAAGCTGTTCGGGACCGTCTGCACGCCCGAGACGCCGATGGGCTCCTGCATGGTGTCGTCGGAAGGCGCCTGCGCCGCGCGATGGACCTATCGGCGCTTCGACGCGCACGCCGCCTAAACTTAGACAACGGCGGCACAAGGAAAATCCCATCGTGACGATCAAGGCTCATCGCCGCAAGCTCGATCTTTCCGGGCGCGTCGACCTTTCCCATGGCGCCGGGGGGCGCGCCATGGCGCAGCTCATCTCGGAAATTTTTCACAGCGCGCTGGACAATGACTGGTTGAGGCGAGGGAACGATCAGGCCGTTTTCGAGATCGGTGAGGGTCGCATGGCGATGACAACCGACGCCTTCGTCGTCTCGCCGCTTTTCTTTCCGGGCGGCGACATTGGCTCGCTCGCCGTTCACGGCACGATCAACGACGTCGCCATGTCGGGCGCGCGGCCGCTCTATCTATCTGCGAGCTTCATCATCGAGGAAGGCTTCCCCCTTGCCGATCTCGCGCGCATCGCCGAAAGCATGGGCGCGGCCGCGCGCAACGCCGGCGTTCCCGTGATCACGGGCGACACCAAGGTCGTGGAGCGCGGGAAGGCCGACGGGGTCTTTATCTCCGCCGCCGGCGTCGGCGTCGTCCCGGCAGGACTCGATCTCTCGGGCGACAAGGCGCGGCCGGGCGATCTCGTTCTGGTCTCAGGTTCGATCGGCGACCATGGCGTCGCCATCATGTCGAAACGTGAGAATCTCGAATTCGACTGCGAAATCCGCTCGGATTCCGCGGCGCTCCACGGGCTGGTGGCCGATATGGTCGCCGCGGCGGGACAATCCTTGCGGTTGATGCGCGACCCCACAAGGGGCGGCCTCGCCGCCACGCTCAACGAAATCGCACAGCAATCCGGTGTCGGTTTCCGGCTCGACGAGGCGGCGATCCCTGTTAAGCCTCAGGTGGCGGCCGCGTGCGAATTGCTCGGCCTCGATCCGCTCAATGTCGCCAACGAAGGAAAACTCGTGGCTGTCGTGGCGCCGGAAGCGGCGGGCGCGCTTCTCGACGCCATGCGCGCGCATTCGTTCGGCCGCGATGCGGCGGTCATCGGGGCCGCGGCGGCAGATGAGCGGCGTTTCGTGCAGTTGAAATCATCCTTTGGCGGCGCCCGTATCGTCGATTGGCTCGCCGGCGAGCAACTGCCGCGGATCTGTTAGGCAAAAAGGCCCCGCCTCGAGAGCGAGGCGGGGCAAGTCTGGGAGAGAGCGACCGCGCGGAGCGAGGAGAGCCCGCGCGAAGCCAGGCGCGCATAAGAATGCGCGGAGGGTAGGCCGGCGCCCGTAGAGGGACTTGGGGGGCGGGCGCCGGCCGGCGGCGCGCGCAGGGTCGGCGCGCGTCGCCAAGGCAGATTGCAAATTTCGTAACCGGCTTGATCGTCGATCAGTTCGCGGAGGCTGGCGCCTCAGTCACGAACTTTACCGCCCGCGTCATCGCAAGCCTTCGCCGAATCCAAATAGACCCAGCCCTGCGCCTTACAGGAGTTCATGCCTTTGCACGCGTTTTTAGGCGTATGGCAATCCGATTTGCCCTTGCAGCCATTCGCGCCCACGCATTGTACTTTTCCCGTGGTCGCCGCTTTTGCGGGCGGCGCGGTTCCGGCCAATACGATGGAGACGGCGGCGACCGCGAGCGCGGCTCCGTTCAACGCGTTCTTACGCATTCAATTTCCTCTCATGAGACTGTTGCGCCTTGCGTCAGAGCCCATTCCGCCGCCGCCAGCGGATGAGCCGCGGACGGGAAGAGACGGCGAAGGGCGTAAACAAGCGGCAGGCGATCGAACATGCGTCGCCAACGGTCTCCCCACGCATGGCTTGCGTGGCGGGGACCGAGCTTAGGGAGGTCAGGCGGCGCGCGGTGGGGCGCGGGATCGAAGATCGTCGGGCGCCTCGTCGGCGACCCGGCCGAGCCGCAACGCGAAGTTCAGGCGCGTCGCGATTTCGCGCCGAGCGAGAAAAGTTGCGATAGGCGGCGGCTCAAGCCCCGCCGAGACGCTGGAATCACAAATGTCGCAACAGACTGCCGCGAGACCGGCTTTGCCGGCCCGGTCCTGCGGGCCGCCGCAAATCGGGCCCGCAATCGGCAGCGGCTCCGAGATTCCCGCTCCATTGCTATGGCCGGCGTGCGCGGAAACCAAAAAGGCGGCGACAAGCGTCGTGAGCGCGTAAAGCGCCACGAAGCA
The DNA here is from genome assembly GCF_052186135.1 of Methylocystis sp. JAN1. GTDB lineage: Bacteria > Pseudomonadota > Alphaproteobacteria > Rhizobiales > Beijerinckiaceae > Methylocystis. The sequence goes on from NZ_CP181499.1 coordinate 731,393, forward strand.
GAGTCTCAGATTTCGGAAAAGGCCGCCACCCATGCCCTGAGGCTACGGCCATGATCGGGACGCTGTCAATCCTCCGCCCGGCATTTCGTCATCGCCGAGAAAAATGATCGACAGGGACATTCGGGATTTGGTTGCGCTAAACTGCGCGCCTGACCGACCAACAAGCCCCGCCAAACGCGTATGTCCATCGTTCCGATCCGCTATGTCGAACCCGTGTTCCGCCCGCCGAGCGAAGCGGACTCGCTCATCCTCCCCGTGACGGACGGTTGCTCCTGGAACCGCTGCGCATTCTGCGAGATGTACACCGCGCCCCAGAAGCGGTTCCGGCCTCGCGACGAAAAGGAAGTCCTTGAGAGCATTCGCCAATGCGGCGAGCGGTTCGGCGCGGGCGTGAAGCGCGTCTTCCTTGCTGACGGCGACGCCATGACTCTCTCGACGCGACGCTTGGCCGCCATATTGGAGGCGATCCGCCGGGACCTGCCGGGCGCGCGCCGCGTATCGAGCTATTGCCTGCCGCGCAATGTTCGCAAGAAATCCGTCGACGAGTTGCGCGAGCTGAAGGAGCTTGGCCTGTCGCTCGTCTATGTCGGCGCCGAATCCGGCGACGACGAGGCGCTCGCGCGCATCAGCAAGGGCGAGACGTTCGAGTCCTCGCGCACGGCCCTGGAGAAACTGCAGGAAGCGGGGATCAAGCGGTCGGTGATGATCCTCAACGGCCTTGGCGGCCAGGCGCTGTCGCGCCGGCATGCGCTGAATTCCGCCGCGTTGATGAACGCGGCGCAGCCCGAGTTCCTCGCGACGCTCGTGGTGAGCTTTCCAATGGGCGAAACGCGATTCCGCTCGAACTTTCCTGACTGGGAACCGCTCGATATTTTGAGCCTGATGCGGGAAATGGAGCTCATGATCTCGGCGCTGGAGTTGAAGCGCACGGTGTTTCGCAGCGATCACGCGTCGAACTGGCTCATTCTGAAGGGGACGCTCGGAGCGGACAAGCCCCGGCTGCTCGCCGAGCTGCGCGCCGCGATCGCCACGCCGGAGGCGGCGCCGCTGCGGCCGCCCTGGGCGCGGGGGCTGTAGCGCCCAAACGCCCCTCTCGCCGCTTCGATGCGGGCGAGCCGGCAGGGAACCTGACGCCAGGCCGGCGGGTTGACCCTCGATGTCGAGCGATATCGAGGCGCGCATGCGGGTTGAACCAGACGCAGATTTGCGGCGCGGGCGCCGCTGACCATGCTGCCCCGCCTCTCCGATATCGGCAGCGTGAGCGACCCCGACGCGTTTCTCTGGGCGGTCGGAATCGAGGACACTTTCATCACGGACCCACATCCGAGGACCGGTCGCCGGCTCGATGAATATGAGCTGACGGATCATTACGGGCGGTGGCGCGACGATATCGGCCTGATGGCGAAGCTCGGCGTCTCCTGCGCGCGGTACGGCGTTCCATGGCATCGGATACAACCGTCGCCGGATCAATGGCGGTGGGAATTCGTCGACGCGGCGCTCGATCGGATGCTGGGGCTCGGCGTCGATCCGATCGTCGATCTCGTGCATTACGGCCTGCCCCCTTGGATCGGACAAGCCTTCCTCAATCCTGACTACCCCCGTTACGTTGCTGAATACGCCTCGCGCCTCGCCTCGCGTTTTGAGGGCAGGGTGAGATGGTACACGCCGCTTAACGAGCCGCGCATCACGGCCTGGTATTGCGGACGCCTCGGCTGGTGGCCGCCGCATGAACGGAGTTGGCGCGGCTTCGTGGCGCTCATGATGGCGATCTGCCGCGGCGTCGTCGAGACGGTGAAGGCGCTGCAGCAGGTCGATCCGGAGATCGTTCCCTTCCATGTCGACGCCACCGACATATTCGAAACGAACGATCCCGCTTTGGCCGACGAGGCGTGGCGGCGGCAGGAAATCGTCTTTCTGGCGCTCGATCTGATCAGCGGACGCGTCGACGCGCGCCACCCGCTTTGGAGCTGGCTGTGTGCGCATGGCGCGTCCGAGAGGCAGCTCGAGAGCTTTCTGGATCGGCCGCTCAAATTGCCGGTCATCGGCATAAATCTCTACCCCATCTTCACCGACAAGCGCCTGTTGCGCGACGCGGCGGGGCGGCTGCGCGTGCGCATGCCCCATGCGTCGGGGACGCTGATCGAGAAGCTCGGCCATCTTTATTTTGAGCGTTACGGCGTCCCGCTGATGATTTCGGAAACGGCGGACAAGGGCCCCGCCGCGCGAAGGCTCGAATGGCTCAAAAGCTCTGTCGAAGCCGTCAGGACGCTACGTGCGCAGGGGGTCCCCCTTGTCGGTTACACATGGTGGCCCATGTTCGCATTGGTCGCCTGGGCCTACCGTCAGAGCGACAGGCCCCTGCACGACAATTTGTTGCAGATGGGCCTATGGGATCTCGACCCCGACACGCGCGGCCATCTCGCGCGGATCGAGACGCCGCTGGTCGAGGCCTATCGCGGGCTCGCTTCAAGCGGGGCCGAAGCCGTCGGGCGCCTGCAAGCGAAGAAGGCGCCCGTTCGCCGGGGCGCAACCTAGCGCCTCTTTTCTCCTCCAATTTGGCGGCCAAACGAATGCGGAGGGACAGGCATGTTTCGCAGCTTCTTTCTCGCCGGTTTCGAGGGATCGACAGGCTATAACCGGCATGGAGAGTGGTTCGACCAGGTTGTCGCGACCGGCCACGACAGAACCGTCGACGAGGATTACCGCGACATCGCGGCGGTCGGGCTTCACGCCGTTCGCGAAACGGTAAGATGGCCGCTCGTCGACGATGCGGGCCGTCACGATTTCTCGACCGTGAAGCCGTTCATCGAAGCGGCCAAGCGCCGGCGGATCGAGGCGATCTGGGACCTTTTTCATTACGGCTTTCCACGGGACGTGGATCTCTGGACGAAAGCCTTCCCGCGGCGTTTCGCGGATTATTGCCATGCGATCGCCCGCTTCATCGCCTCGCGCATGGAGGGTCCCCACTTCTTCACGCCCGTCAACGAACCCTCCTTCATGGCCTATGCCGCGGGCGAAAAAGGCTTATTCGCACCCTATGCGGCGGGTCGCGGCTGGGAGTTGAAGATCGCGCTGGCCCGCGCCGCGATTGCTGGAATCGACGCCATTCGCGCCGCCATCCCGAATGCGCGCTTCGTGAACGTCGATCCGTTGTGCTGCGTAGTCCCGCCTCCCGACAGGCCGGACCTCGCCGAAGAAGCGGACCACTTCAATGATCGGCTGGTCTTCCAGTCGTGGGATATGCTCTGCGGAAGGCTGCTGCCGGAACTCGGCGGAAGTCCCCGCCATCTCGATATCGTCGGGATCAATTACTACTGGACCAACCAGTGGGAGCTAAAAGGAACCGCCGGCGCCGACGGGACGTTCCGGCCGCTCGACGACGACGATCCGCGCCGGGCGCCGCTCGACGCGCTGGTTCGGAAAGTATGGCGACGCTATGGACGCGAGGTGATGATCACGGAGACCAGCCATGTCGGCGACAAGCGCGGTCCGTGGCTGCATGAGGTCGTGCGCGCCGCCGAGACGCTGCTGATCGAAGGCGCGCCGCTGCGCGGCGTCTGCCTCTATCCGATTCTCGGCATGCCGGAATGGCACGATCGCGAGGTCTGGACACGCATGGGCTTATGGGACCCGGTTTCTCACCTCGACCCTTGCGCGGGCCGTCGCGTCTGTGCGCCTATGCTCGACGCGCTTCGTTCGGCCGGGGCCGTACAGGCGCTTCATCGGCAGGCCTGTTCGGCGCGCCCGCTCTCCCCGCATCGCGCCATCCTGCCGCAGAAGCGGACAGCGAGGGGCGGCGCAGAAGAGAGCCCCCGGCGACGCCACGCGCACTGACGCCGCGCTCGGCGGGACGCGATGAGTTCAAGCGCTTAGGGGCGCGCGGAAGCTTCTCTACGCCGGCGCGAGAAGCAGGCTCGTCTCGCTGCGCGCGACGCCCTCGATGGATCGGACGCTCGACAGGACGCGATCGAACTCGGGGAGGCTGGCGACCTCGATCTCCGCGATGAGATCGAAGGCGCCGTTGGTGCTGTGAAGCGCGTGGATCTGCGGCAGGCCGCGCAGCGCCTGCACGACCTTGCGCGTGCTCTTGCCGGCGACCTCGATCATCATGATCGCGCGAATGCGGTCGCTCTGCGCGCGGTCCTTCAACCGCACCGTGAAACCAAGGATGACGTCGGAGTCCATCAGGCGGTCGAGCCTGTTCTGGACCGTTCCGCGCGAGACGCCGAGCTTTTTGGCGAGCTCCGACAGCGACGCCCTCCCGTCGACCCGTAGCGCCGCGATGAGTCGGTGATCGAGGTCATCCATGTCGTCTTTGCCTGTTCAGTCAAAATATATGGCTAAATATGCAATCTCCTATGATTTTTTGCACATTTTTGCGATTTTCATCAGCAGCGCCCGGTCCTAGCTTGAAGCGAGACGATGAGAAGGATGCGGGAAATGGTCGCCTTTCTGAGCGCGCGGGACATTGCGCGACTCGTTCACCGGGTCGGCGCCCGGCAATTCTGGTTTCGCCTCGTCGATTATCTGCGCGAGGATTTCGCCCGGTGGCGCGCTTTCGAGAAGTCGCCGCGTTTTGCGAGTCATTCGCCAGGCGGCGTCATCGAGCTGATGCCGACGAGCGACGGCGAGACCTTCGCCTTCAAATATGTGAACGGCCACCCCGGCAACACGGTTCTGTGCCTGCAGACCGTCGTGGCCTTCGGCGCGCTGGCCGACGTCCGGACGGGCTATCCCGTCTTTCTCTCTGAGATGACCCTCGCGACGGCCCTGCGCACGGCGGCAACCTCGGTTCTCGCCGCCCGCCGTCTCGCCCGGCCGGAAAGCCGCACGATGGCGCTTGTCGGGCTCGGGGCGCAATCGGAGTTTCAGGCCAGCGCCTTTCACGCCGTTCTGGGCGTCGACCGGCTGCGCGTCTTCGACGTGGACCCGGAGGCGACGGACAAGTTCGAGCGTAACATGGCGCCCTTCGGGCTGGAGATCGCGCGGTGCGCCGACGCTCGCGCCGCCGTCTCGGGCGCCGACATCGTCACGACGGTCACCGCCGACAAGAAGCGCGCGACCATCCTCGCGGAGGACATGATCGCGCCCGGGACCCACATCAACGCGGTGGGCGGCGACTGCCCCGGAAAAACGGAACTCGCGCGGGCCCTTCTGCTGCGTTCGGATATTTTCGTGGAGTATGCGCCGCAGACGCGCATCGAAGGCGAGATTCAGCAGCTCGACCCGGAACACCCAGTCACCGAGCTGCACGAGTTGCTGACGGGCGCGCATCCCGGCCGCATCTCGCCCGAGGCCATCACCATCTTCGACAGCGTCGGCTTCGCCATGGAGGACTTCTCGGTTCTGCGTCTCCTGCGCGACCTCGCGCGCGAGACCGGCGTCGGAACCGGGATCGAACTGATCGCCGCGCCCGCCAATCCGAAGGATCTCTTCGCCTTGTTGCAGACGCAAGCCGAAACGCGCCCGCCGCAAACGCGCGAAGACGTCATTTTCTCCGGCTGATGAGGAAGCAAGCCTCGATGACTCTCGACCTCAATCCTGCGCCCATGGACGTCGCCGACCGTTCCGCGGCCGGCGCTGCGAACGAAGCCGCTGGCGCTGCGCGGCTTCTGATGTGCGCGCCTGACCATTTCGGGGTGGATTACGTCATCAATCCCTGGATGGAGAATCAGATTGGCCGCGCGCATGTGACGCGCGCGCGCGCGCAATGGGAGAATCTGCGCGATCGGCTCGCACAGGCGATCCCGCTCGACTTCATCGCCCCCGCCGCCGGCCTGCCCGACATGGTCTTCACCGCGAACGCCGGATTCGCCCTTGGCGACAGAGCTGTCGTCACGCGCTTCCACGCGCGCGAGCGCCGCCCGGAAGAAGCCTTCTTCCGCGACTGGTTCGAACGCGCGGGCTTTTCTCCTGCGTCTTGGCCGGAAGACGTCGCTTTCGAAGGCGCCGGCGACGCATTGCTCGATCGCGCGAGGGACCTCATCTGGTGCGGGCACGGCTGGCGTTCCAGCGAGAAGGCGCCGAAACTTCTGGAGCGCATCTTCGACAGGCGCGCGATCGGGCTGAGGCTCGTCGATCCGCGCTTCTATCACCTCGACACATGCCTCTGCCCGCTGCCGGGCGGGGGGCTGATGTATTACCCCAGGGCGTTCGACGAGACCTCGCAAGCGCTTATCGCCGCACTGGCGCCGGCGGAGAAACGAATCGAGGTGAGCGAAGAGGACGCCGCGTCCTTCGCCTGCAACGCGGTCGCCGTGGGCCGCCGCGTCTTCATGAACCATGCGTCGGCCAGCCTGCAGGCGCGGCTGCGCGCCGTCGGGTTCTTTCCTGTGCTTACGCCGCTTTCGGAATTCCTGAAGGCCGGCGGCGCGGCGAAATGCCTGACGCTGGAGGTGGCGGCGCCGCGCGCCGCCTAAATCAGATGCGGGGCGCGCCAGCCGCGCGCCCCGCAAGCGAGATGATCGCTAAACCGGCAATCGCCGCCTATTTTTCAGTCCCATGCTTTTCCATCATGTCGACCAGCGCCGTCGGTATATGCATCACCCGGCGAATGACGGCGATCGGAAACGAAAATGCGACGGCCAGAACGCCAACGCCGTTCGAGGAAATTCCACTGCGCATTCGAGAGGCTCCTTCAGCCGATAATGGACGATTGGGCGAGATGGTTTTGCAAGCGACATGCCGCGACAGAATATTGGCCCAACTTTCCAAACAACCGATAAAGCCACTGTTTCCGGCTCCTTACCGCGGAAATGTTTCAGACATTTTCGGAAAAAGTCCGGTCAAAAGAAATCCCGAAAGGACGCGTCAATATCGCACGCCATGCGCAAACTCGTCATGAGTCGGCGGCTGGCGAGGAGGCGTTGCTTGACTACCGAGTCACGTGTCGAAGAAGCGAACAGGGCGATGGCCGAGATCGCCAACGATGTGACGGCGACGCATCATGATCGGCGCGAGCGGCTTCAGGCGGTCTGGGTCCCCGTGGTGCACGCGCTTGTCGACAACATGCTGGCGACGTCAAGCCGCGCCACCCCGCTCGACCGGCTCGTCTCCAACCCGGATTTCGTCGGGGTAACCTGCGACTCCCGCCGACGGGTCTTTCTCGACAAGGCGATTTCGGAGTGCGGACTCGTTTATCGGAAATTCGTGATCGCCGACGAGCCGCGCGCTCCCGAATGAGACGCGCCGCCAAAATGGCGAAAATCGCGTGGTCCGCCTAAGGCCGCGCAAAAAGCGCCTGTTGAGGTCGGCGCAAAGAACGGCGGTCGTAACCGCCGCTCGATTCTCGACGGCGAACGAAAGTCCCGGTCCGGGAGGCCGGGATTTTTGCTATGATGCGTCCCCTTGGGAGACGAACATGTTTACGAAAATTTCCTTATGCGCTTTTCCGTCCGTGGTCGTCCTGATCGCCGTCGCATCGTCCGCCTTCTGCGAAGTGCGTTTCGACAAGAACGTCATTATCGGCGGCCGCGACTTTTCCCGCCAGACCTTCGACCGCGAGCGCCGCGCCGAAGCGCATCTCTACGATAGCCAGCCGAAAAATGCCGAACGTCATTGGCGGATGGAGGCGAGCGGCGGACGCGTCAAGGTCTGCCGCTTGCAGAATCTGCATTGAGCGGCGCCATGGGGAATGGCGCGGATCGACGCCCGGCGCCCAAGGCGCAGCCGGCGTTGCGGCCGGCCGCGCGCGCAAGGCGCAGGCCCCGCTTCGTCGAACCGGCGACGGAATTATTTGCCTTTACTTCCCTGAAAGGTTGGGATCGCATGTCTTGGACCACGCAACTCGCCAGACTTTCCGCGCAACGGCCGGCCGGCTGGAGATGGTTCCTCGCGCTGACGATTTTCGCCGCTTGTCTGGGCGGGCGTTTTCTGCTCGCGCCTTGGCTCGCCCAGATGAAATTTCTGACTTTTTATCCGGGTATTGCAACGGCGACCCTCATTTGCGGTTGGGCGCAAGGCCTGCTCGTTCTCCTGCTTTCGACGATCGCCGCCTGGTATTTCTTTTTTGAACCGATCAATTCGCTTGATATCAAGGAGCCGAACACGATTGTGAGCCTCGTCGGCTTCGTCCTCGCCTCGGGCTTTATCCTTGTGATCGTAGCGGCGTTGCGCGCGCTGGTGGAGCGCCTCGAAAAAGCGAACCGCGCTCAGGAGGAGCTTTTTCGCGAGCTTCAGCACCGCGTCGCCAATAATCTGCAGCTTGCGGTCGTCATGCTGCGCAATGCGCGAAGAGGCGTCTCGGACGCGCCGAGCGTCGAAGCCATCGCCCAAGCCGAGGACAGAATCGAGGCCATGTCGCGCCTTCACCGGCGCCTGCATGACGGAACGGCATTCGCGGATGGGCTTCAGGTCGTCATTGAAGACGTCCTTCGGGAAAACTTTCGTGAGCTTCCGGTCGACGCCACGGTTGACGTCGAGGCGGGCGCCGAGCTCTCCCTCGATCGGATCACCGCGCTTGTGCTGCTCGTCAACGAGGCCGCCACCAACGCGGCGAAGCATGTGTTCGGGAAGGGGCTTGGCGCGCGCTTCGAAGTGACGCTGGCTGCGAAGGAGCCCGGCCGCCTTCTCCTGATGATCCGCGACGACGGTCCTGGCATCGAGGCGAGCGCCGCCGAAAGAAGCGGAGCGACTCTCGGCATGGACATCATGCGCGCCTTTGCGGCGCAGCTCGGCGGAACCCTGCAAGTGGCGGACGCGCCTGGGGCGACGTTGAGCGTCGAGTTCGCGCCCGCGTGACGGCAAGGCGCGCACGCCTGCGCTTGATCTCTCGCCTTTCCCGATCCAGTTCACGCCTGTCTCGAACCTAGAGAGGCCGTCATGCGCAAGCTGTTCCTGATCTCTCTTTTCTCAGCTCTCTTCCTTCAGCCCGCTATGGCGCAGGGCACCGCAAAGCAAAGGGCCGCTTGCGAAAAGGACTCGCATCGCCTTTGCGCTTCGGAAGAGCCAGACGCCATCGCCGTTGAAAAATGCCTCAAGGCGAACGTGAAGGCGCTTTCGTCCGCCTGTCGACGCCAATTCGGGGGTAAGCGGCGATAGCGTCTCCGCGTCTTCTCCGGGAACAAGCGATCTTTCGGGCCGTTACGGCTTACCCGCTCGCCGATGCGCGGATCCGCGCGGGCGCGAGGCCGGGGGCTGAACAGGAGGAGACGATGCGCGCCTACATTCTTGCGTCCTGCGTAACGGCTTTGTTTGCGTTCCCGGCGGCGATGGCGGCGCCGAGCGACCCGGCGCCCGAAGCGCAGATCCATCAGATCAACCATCGCGACAATTATCGGGGCCGCTGGGGCTATGGGCCGGACTGCCGCGAATTGCGGCGCGCCTGCCTCAATAAGGAAGAACTCGGCGAAGAGGGGCGCGGCAATTGCCGCCGCTATCGCGAAATATGCCGATAGATCGCCGCATTGAGACGGAATCGCCCGAACGCGGCCAATGCGAGGGATTTTAAGGTTCAGAGCGCGCTTCAGGTGAAAACCGGCGCCCGTTCTTCGCAACGCGCTCTCTGCGAAATCCCGCGCGGGCGCTCCGTCCGCGCGGGGGTTAGCGGCTTGCGACGCTGAACAGCGCCAGAAGACTTACATTCAACAGGAAGGCGCCCGTGACGAGTCCCGCGCCAAGAGGCGTCGCTTCGCCTAAAGCGCTCAGAATCAGCGCGGGAAGAACCATCCACAGAAAAATGAAGTCCAGAGGCGGAAGCCCGAGGCCCAGCAAGCCGATCGTGCAGAACCAGTAGAGCGCCTGAGCGAGAGCGGCCGCGAAAACGGTTCGCCGGACGATTGGAAGCCGATCCTTCGCCATCGCCGACGCCTCCGTCCCGCGCGCGGTTATTTTTCTGGACTTGATCGAAGACGCCTCCATCCGCGAAGAACTTCTTCTGAATGAAGCAGAACAAGACCTCGGCCGATAGCGGCTAGATGTCGTAGAAGAGGGCTTCCTCGGCTTCCTGCTTCACGCGGTCGCGCATATCCTGAAGCGAACAGTTGTCGAGGACGTCGGAAAGCGCCTGCTGCGCGCGCTGCATGATGCGGCGGACCGCGCATGTGTTCTCGTCGAAACAGTCGTCGCAACGGCGGTAGCGGGTCTTGCTTGCGCAATGCACGGGCGCGAGCGGACCGTCTATGGCGCGGACAAGCTCGCCGACGGTAATCTGGGCGGCTGGGCGCGCCAGAACATAACCGCCGCCTTTGCCCATCTTTGAGTGGACGAAGCCCGAATTGCGCAGCTCACAAAGGATGGCGTCGAGAAACTTCTTGGGGATGCTCTGCTTCTCGGAAATCTCCATCACGGGAACGGGGCGGCCCGGCGCCGACTGCGCCAGATGCACCATGGCCTTGAGGCCGTATTTCCCTTTTTTGGTCAGCACGTGGACGGCTTCCTGGAAATCGAAGGTCCACTTTTCTACCGCGAAGGGCGTCACATAGTCAATTCTGTCTATAGACTATAGAGATTATGAATGTCGCTTTCCGGCCTGCAGCTTGAGGAGCGCCGCCACCAGCGCGTCGACGTCGGCGCATGTGTTGTAGAAAGCGAGCGAGGGGCGCACTGTGGCCTCCAGACCAAAGCGGCGGAGAATCGGCTGGGCGCAGTGATGACCGGCGCGCACCGCGATGCCTTCGCGGTCGAGCGCCTTGCCGACATCCACGGGGCTGTGGCCGTCGAGCACGAAGGAGAGAACCGAGGCCTTTTCGGCCGCCGTGCCGATAAAGGTCAGGCCCGGGACCATCCGCATCTTCTCGGTGGCGTAGACGAGGAGGTCGTGCTCGTAGCGCGCGATGACCTCCATGCCGATGCTCTCGACGTAATCAAGCGCCGCGCCGAGGCCCACCGCGTCGGCGATGTTGCCCGTGCCGGCCTCGAAACGTTCGGGCGCGGCCTGATAGACCGTCTTTTCAAAAGTGACGTCGGCGATCATATTGCCGCCGCCCTGCCACGGACCCATGTGCTCGAGCGCCGCGTCCTTGCCGTAGACGACGCCGATGCCCGTGGGGCCGAACACTTTGTGGCCGGAGAAGACGAAGAAGTCGCAATCAATCGACTGCACGTCAACCGGCATGTGCGAGACGGATTGCGCGCCGTCGATCAGCACGCAGGCCCCGTGGCGATGCGCCATGGCTGTGATCTCGCGCGCCGGCGTCACCGTGCCGAGCGCGTTGGAGACCTGCGTCACGGCGACGATGCGCGTCTTCGGATTGAGCAGCTTCTCATATTCTTCGAGAATGAGCTGGCCGCGATCGTCGACCGGCGCGACGCGCAGGCGCGCGCCTTTCTCGGCGCAGAGCATCTGCCAGGGAACGATATTGGCGTGATGCTCCAGCCAGGAGACGACGATCTCGTCGCCTTCCCTGACATTGCGGCGGCCCCAGGCCTGCGCGACGAGATTGATCCCTTCCGTCGCGCCGCGAACGAAGACGATGTCCTTGACGTTGGGCGCCTTCAGGAAGCGGCGCGCCTTCTCGCGCGCGGCTTCATAGGCGTCGGTCGAGCGCGCCGCGAGGGCGTGCGCCGCGCGATGAATGTTGGAGTTTTCGTATTCGTAGAAGTGAGCCAGCCGGTCGATGACGGATTGCGGCTTCTGGGTCGTCGCGGCGTTGTCGAGCCAGATGAGCGGCTTGCCATGGACATGCTGCTGCAGGATCGGAAAATCGCGCTTGACCCGATAGGGGTCGAAGGCCTGCCGCGTCTCGACGGTCTGGGGCGCAAGCTCGGGCGCGTAGCCCTGCGGCGTCTCCGCCCGCGTTGGTTCGGCGACCCCTGGGCGCCCGCCGCCATGGCTGACGAAATAGAGCGCGTCGTTCGCCGCCGGACCGGACTGGCCCGGCGCCGGGAAGCTCTCGAAGCCGCTGGAGAACCGCTCGCCGCCGACGGGCGGCGTGGCGAGAGACGCCGCGTCGGACAGGCGGTGCGGATCGGCTTCGGACGGGCCGTCGATTGCGAAGCTTTCGGGCGCCGGCGAAGCCGTCGCCTCGGCGAGCGCCGTCGCGCTCGGCGCCGATACCGGGACGGTGGTCGGGCCGAGTTCGGGCTGCGGCGGGACAGCCGGGGTAAGCGGCGAGAAATAGGTCGGCGCCGGCGCGGCCGGCGCGCTCGTGGGGACCGCCCGCTCGCGCAGGAAGTAGAGATTGTCGGCCGGCCCGGGCGAAACGCCGCCGGGCGCGCCTCCTTCGCCCGCGCCGATTCCCGGGAGAGCGGCGACACGGTCGGACGGCACGAGCGTCATATCGGCCGCAAGCAGGCGCGGGATCAGGCTGTAATCGACTTCGGACGGCGCGCCGGAGGGGCCGGAACCGCCCAACGAGGCGCCGGGCTGCGGAATGTGATCGAGGCCGAGCGGGCGCGTGGGCGATTGCAGCCCCGTCGGCGCCGCGGGCGCAGGAATATTTGGCGTCGGAACGACGGAGGGGATGGTGGTCTGGGGAACGTCGGGCGGGCCATACGAACTGCGCGCCGGCGCCAGAGGCGCGACGGTCGTGACGATGGAGGGGGCCGGGGCGTCGGGAAGGCTCGGCGTCAGCACCGGGGGGCCGAAGGGCGGCGCGGAGGCCGTCGGCTGAACCAGCGGTTGCTGGAAAAACGCGTTGGCGAGACGCGCGATCATGTCGGGTTCGATCATGGGCGCGGCGTGATGGCCGGCGTCCTGAACGGGAAGACTGTCGAGCGGCAGATCGGCGGAAGCGGGAATGGCGGGCTTCGCTGGCGACATGAAGGCGGCTTCCTCGGTTTGGCGATTGCGCCGGCGGCTTTTGGCCGCCGGCGGTCCTGTTGTGGGATCAGACGCGCTTGTCGCCGTATTCGTGGAACTTGCTCACATCGACATCCTCGAGCACGCCGAGGGCGTCATGCGTCAGCACGGCGGCCGAGCAGTAGAGCGAGATCAGGTACGACGCGATGGCTTTGCGGTTGATGCCCATGAAGCGAACGGACAGGCTCGGCGCCACCTCGCCCGGAACGCCCGGCTGGAAGAGGCCGATGACGCCCTGCTTCTTTTCGCCCGTGCGGAGCAGCAGGATGTTCGTCTTGCCGTTCTCGTCGATATAGAGCTTGTCGCTCGGCACGAGCGGCAGGCCGCGCCAGGTGATGAAGGGCGAGCCGAAGAGCGTGACGGTCGGCGGCGGCACGCCGCGACGGGTGCATTCGCGACCGAACGCCGCTATGGCGCGCGGATGCGCGAGGAAGAAGGCCGGCTCCTTCCAGACCTTCGAGATCAGCTCGTCGAGATCGTCCGGCGTCGGCGCGCCCAGGCGGGTCTTGATCCTCATCGACGGATGCGCATTGGCGAGGAAGCCATATTCCGCATTGTTAATGAGCTCCGCCTCCTGCTTCTCCTTCACCTTCTCCGTGAGCAGGCGGACCTGCTCCTGAATTTGATCGTAGGGATGATTATAGAGGTCCGAAACGCGGGTCTGAACGTCGAGAATCGTCGTCACCGCGTTCATCGAATATTCGCGCGGCGCATCTTCATAGTCGACGAAAGTCTCGGGCAGGTCGGCGTCGCGATCGCGCGCCGGGCTGCATTGCACGTCGGCGTCGCTCAACGCCGTCGCTTCCTTCACGCGATTGAGGCGGTATATGCCCGCTTCGACCGGCACCCACGGCAGGAAGGAAACGAGCCAGCGCGGCGTGATCCCCGACCATTGGGGGCGCGTTTTCGTGGCGTTGGCGAGCTGGCGCGCAGCCGCCTCGCTCAACGTTCGGCGAACTTCAGGTTCTGTAGTCATGCAAGCTTCCTGGAAAGGTCGACGGGCCGGCGGTCCCTCAGCGCGACGGCCGCGCCCGCGGAACCGGGCGCCAATAGGCGGAGCGCCAACGAGTTGCTTCCGACGCAACGGTAATTACACAAATGAACTTTCCGTTCAAGAGAAATAAAAAGTATTCGTTGGAACTAATATTTTCTAGTCTACTAATTATACATACGTTTGCAAACTCTAGCGAAAAGGTGAACCTTGGCCGAAGCTCCGAAAAAATCGCGCCGCCGCTATCAAATTTGAGATTGCTATTTAGTCTATAATCTTTATAGATAGATAATGAGCGCTCCCCCGCTCGAGCGTTTTGTAGGCAGGAAAGATGAATCAAACCAGCTTGGTCGGACCGAGCGCCGGCGCGATCGACGTCGCGCGCATCGTTTCGGAGCTTGCGGCTCTGCGAAAAAGATCCCAGACGAGCCGCTATGGAGGCGGGCGCCTGCCGGACCTGCCTTCGCGCGTCGCCGTCTTGGAGCTCGTCGAGTCGCTGGTCTCGGTTCTCTATCCGCGGCATTTCGGTCCCTATGAGCTGACGCCCGACGCCACGGACATCTTCATCGCGCGCACGCTTGATCGGGCCCTGCGCATGCTCAGGGAGCAGATTCGCCGCGAGCTCGAACTCTTCGCGAGCGACGTGGAAAGGAGCGGCGTCGATGGCCGCGCCGAAGAAATCACCCACGATTTTGCGCGCGCCCTTCCCGAAGCGCGCGCGCTGCTGGACACCGACATACGCGCGGCCTTCGCCGGCGATCCGGCTGCGAAAAGCCTGGATGAAGTGGTGTTCTGCTATCCCGGCGTAGCGGCCATCATCCGTCACCGTCTCGCGCACCAGCTCTATCTCCTCGGCGCGCCGATGATCGCGCGGATCGTGGCGGAGATTGCGCACGCCGAAACCGGGATCGACATCCACCCGGGCGCGACAATCGACGAAGGGTTTTTCATCGACCACGGCACCGGCGTCGTCATCGGCGAGACGACCGTCATCGGCAAGCGCGTGCGCCTCTATCAGGCCGTGACGCTCGGCGCGAAGCGTTTCGACGTCGACGAAAACGGCGCGCTCGAGAAGGGCAAGCCGCGTCATCCGGTCATCGAGGACGACGTCGTGATCTATGCGGGCGCCACAGTGCTCGGCCGCATCACGATCGGTCGCGGTTCGTCGATCGGCGGCAATGTCTGGCTCACGCATAGCGTGCCGCCGGGCAGCAACATCACGCAGGCCAAGGCGCGGATCGACGTCTTCGACCATGGCGCGGGAATTTGAGCGCGGCGGACCCGAGCGAGAGCGGAAGGAGGAGCGGATGACGATACAGAATTTGAGTTTCACTCCGGCGGCGAGGCCCGGCCGCGGGCGAATTTACGACTCGATTACGCAAACCACTGGCGATACGCCTCTCGTCCGACTCGATCGAATCGCGCGCGCGAAAGGCGTGAAGGCGAATATTCTCGCCAAGCTCGAATTCTTCAATCCGATCTCGAGCGTCAAGGACCGCATCGGCGTCGCCATGATCGAACGGCTAGAGAAAGACGGCCGCATCGCCCCCGGCCGCACCGTGCTGATCGAGCCGACCTCCGGCAATACGGGAATCGCGCTTGCCTTCGTCGCCGCCGCGCGCGGCTATCGGCTCATTCTCGTCATGCCGGAGGCCATGTCGATCGAGCGGCGGAAGATGCTTGCGCTGCTCGGCGCGGAGCTTGTCCTCACCCCCGCGTCGCAGGGCATGAAAGGCGCGCTGGCCAAGGCGGCCGAACTCGTCGCGCAATATCCGGACGCCGTCATCCCG
The DNA here is from genome assembly GCF_052186135.1 of Methylocystis sp. JAN1. Classification (GTDB taxonomy): domain Bacteria; phylum Pseudomonadota; class Alphaproteobacteria; order Rhizobiales; family Beijerinckiaceae; genus Methylocystis. The sequence continues at coordinate 746,913 of NZ_CP181499.1, forward strand.
CAGCAATTCGAGAATCCGGCCAATCCCGAGATTCATCGCACCACGACGGCGGAGGAAATTTGGAACGACGCGAATGGCGAGATCGACTTCTTCGTCTCCGGCGTGGGCACTGGCGGCACGATCACCGGCGTCGGACAGACGCTGAAACAGCGTCGCCAATCGTTGCGCGTCATCGCGGTCGAGCCCGAGGACTCCGCCGTGCTCTCCGGCCGGCCGCCGGGACCACATAAAATCCAGGGCATCGGCGCGGGCTTCGTGCCGCCGATACTTGACCGCGGCGTGATCGACGAAATCGTCACCATCGGCAATCAGACCGCCTTCGAGACGGCTCGCCTCACGGCGCGCCTGGAAGGCGTGCCGGTCGGCATTTCCTCAGGCGCCGCCATTTCGGCGGCGCTCGAAGTCGGCGCGCGACCCGAGGCGGTCGGAAAAAATATCGTGGCGATCGTCCCTTCTTTCGCGGAGCGTTATCTGTCGACGCCTCTTTTCGATGGTTTGTGATCGACCGGATTGATGACGAATCGTAAGGATTTGTAAGGGAAGCGCGTTGCGCTCCCTTTCGCGATGGATGGCTGCAAGGAAACGATTCTGCGACATTGGCGCAGGGCGCCAGCGGCTTTTCACCGGGCCGGGGTTCTGGGGGGCTCCTCGCCGATGAAGACGCCGTCTGTCCAGTAGCCAGCCTTCAAAACCTTCCCTGACTTGTCGGTAAGAACGCCGCGGCCATTCGGTCGGTCGTTCTTGAACTCGCCGGTCCATTTGTTCCCGTTTGGGCTCATATAGACGCCAGCGCCTTCGCGGCGATCGTTTTTGAAGCCGCCGCTATATTGCTGGCCGTCGGGATAGATGATGGTTCCCTGGCCATGCCGTCTGTCATCCTTGAATTCCCCGACATATTTCGCCCAGTCGTCATAGGTGTAGGCCCCCTGGCAACCGGTCCACGCCACCTTGCGGCTCGCCGGACAGGGCGGCAATCCTCCGCTTTGCGCCGAGGCGCATGAGGGCGCAAAGAGCGCCAGCAGGGCGAGCGTGAAAGACGAATGGAAAAGCGCCGACGACATCTTGCTTTCCTTCAATGCGCGAGCGGCGATGGACGCAGCTGGAAGTTTACGACGAGCGGCGCGGAATAGGTTCCCGGCGTCTTGCCCGGCGCGCCGGGCGCGGGCGCGTCAACCGCTTCAATATGGAAGGGCGTGCGATTGCCCGACGTCGCCCAGAGGCCGCGTCCTTTCCAGCCGGCCGACGGATCGTCGATGCGTCCGTCGATTCCCTTGGCGTAAAAGCCCATGGGATAGGGCACGCGCAGCTCGACAATCCGGCCGTTCACGAGGGCGTGCAGCGAGTCCGATTGATTGCCCGTGGCGAAAGGCGTGTTCGCGCCGAGGCCGAGAATGTCGTGCTGGTCGACCCAAGCGTAATAGGGCGTCTCGGCGGCTCCGGGCGCGCCAGCGAAGCCGGGGCCCGGTAGCGGATAGAAGCTCCAACCTTCGGGGCACTTCTCGCCCTTTTCGGCGGCCGGGCCGTTCAGCGGCCCCTTGCATTTGCGGCGATCAAAGCTTGCAAGATGACCGCTGCCGAGCGCCGCCCAGAACACGCCGTTCCGATCGACGTCGGCGCCGCGAACGCCATAGCCGGGGAGCGGAATTTTATAGACCTCCGTCAGCGCCGTCTCGGGCGGATTGGACCCGAGCGCGATTCGCACCGCGTAACCGGGGAAGGTAAGGTTGGAGCCCCAGACCGAACTGTCGAGCGGGCTCCAGGAGACGCTGTAAAGTCCATAAGGCGCGCGCGTGTCCTTGGCGGGGTCGACCGGCTTTCCGGGCTGGTTGTAGTCCTCGGAACGCTTGCCGTCGCCATTGGTGTCGACGACAAGCGGCGTCCAGCCTTGTGACTGCGCCGCGTCCCCCGTCTCCCAGAATTTCTTCGTGTTGACCCAGCCGAGAAGGGCCAGTTCGCCCTGGCCGACATTATTGAGGAAGAGCGTGTCGTTCTTGTCCCCGGCGAAATTCAGATGATGCGATCCGAAGCAGGTGTCGATGAACGACCATTTTCCGGTCCGGGGGTCATAGACCGAGACCTGGCGGGCGTTGCCGATGAAGCCCTCTCGCTTCTCCGGCAGGGGGTAGAGCTGCGCCGAACGTAGGGGCGAATTTTTTGTGCAATAATCCGGAACGTTCTTGGGCGACCGCACCTGCGCGGCGAAATAGACGCGGCCCTCGGAGTCCATCGTCGGCGTATGCGCGTTGAACTTCGAGTTCCAGAGCGCCTCGTCGCCAAAATAAGGCGAGGGCTCGATCACCGGATTGGCGAGGAGCGAACTCGGCGCGTCCGCGTCGCGCAACTGCGCGGGAAGTAGGGTTTTCGTGTTCTTGACAGGATCGAGCGTCGGCACGTCGTCGCTTCCGAGCTCGGTGGCGCCGTAGATCGGTCCATACGGATTGACGGTCGGCTTGCGCTTATCCGTCAAGGCGAGGTCATGGAGATAATGCCTCGCATCAGCATAATCGCGGACGGTGACGACGATGTTTCGTTCGACGCCCGCCGGGCGGGGCGGGGTCTCATGCGGCAGAACGCCGGCCGCGATCCGATCCGTCCAATCCGCAAACAAGGCAAGCTGCCCGCCCTCACTCGAATCGAGACGGGCGACGCCGTTGATCATCGCCGTTCCGCCTTGTCCCGATTGCAGTCTTCGGCGCCAGGCCTCGACCGAGGAGTCAAAATGACCGAGGGCGCCCGGGATCATGCGCGTGGCGACATTGCCGAGCTGATGGCAGGGGCCGCAGCCATTCGTCTTCACGAGATCGAGCCACTGTTCCTGCGACCTGAAGTTTTCCGGCACGCCATTGCCGTTCGGCCCCGTGCCGGGAAATTTCTCGCGGCCGGGGACCTTCAACAGAGACAGCCAGTAGATAGGCGGATAATATTGCGCCGCCGCCGAGAGACTCGGCGCGACGACAGCTTGCAGGTCGACTCTCCGCCCCGGCGCCGCTTGGGTTTTGGGAGAGTCGACGAGGCCGTAGCCTCGCACCCAAAGGCGGTAATTCGCTTTCGGCAGGTCGGGAAGGGCATATCGCCCCTCTTCGTCGGTGACGACCATCTTCGCGAAGCGAACGCCAAGCTCGGTCGTCTCGGCGATGACCCAGACCCCCGCCTCGGGGCCGACGCGGCTCGCCACCACGCCGGCAATATCATCGGCGTCGAAAGTGAGCGCCGTTTCGGCCGCCGCCGGCGCGGCGGTCGCCGAGAGAGCCAAGGCGATGGAGATATGGCGTTTCATGCGGTCTTTCCTGGCGGCGACCGCCGCTGGAACGGCGGCGCGGAAGCAGACTAGCACAGAAATATATCCACAAAAAGTGTAATGTATGTGCGCGGGGACGAGGCGCATCCATAATCATCTGATTCTAGGTAATAAATACCGACGCGCGTGGCGCATCCAGCGATGCCGTCGCTTATTGCATATAAAAATTGTATAGTTATAATCGCACATTCTCGCGATCGGGCCGGATCAGGGATCCCGTGGCGGAGAACGAACGTCCGCCGGCGTCGGTTCCTTGCTTAAGCGTCCGCGGCCGTCGCTTTTCGCGCCAGGCGGCGCAGCGCGGCGAAGCTGAACGGACGCAGGCTCGACGAGAGAGACCAATGAGCGAGGTCGACTTATGTTTCATGTCTATCTGGTCAAGATCGGCCCGAGCGCCGTCGGCGTCGTCGCCGACGCGCCGGAAGGTTACCGCTTCTACGCCATCGAGCAATCTTTCAACGAACTGGAGAACCTCGTCTTCGACAGCGCGGAAGACGCCAGGAGCGCCGCAGCTCTTTTGTCAGACCGTTTCTAGCTCCATGGCGCCGAACGGGCAAAGGGATCGACCATGCACAATCTGTCCAAAACGGCGCTCGGCGCCATCGCCGTCGCGAGCCTCGCCGTCGCGCTCCATATTGTCCTTCCCGGGCATGCGGAAACCGCAAACGGCTTTATCCGCCTCCTACCCGAGGACGCGCCTTTCAAGGCTCCACTGGGCTTGGGGCCGTCGCAAGCCGTCCTATATGGCGATCCGTCGAAGCCCGGCATTTACGTCGTGCGAAACCGCTTTCCGCCGGGCGCGCACTCCAATCCGCATTTTCATTCCCAGGATCGGCATGCGACCGTCATCAGGGGCGTCTGGTATACGGGCGTCGGCGAGAAGATCGACTTTAACAAGGCCGTTCCGCTGAAGGCGGGCTCCTACATGCTCCACCCTGCCAACGGCGTGCATTGGGACGGGGCCGGCGAGGAAGAGGTCGTCGTGCAGATTATCGGCGTCGGGCCGGTGACGACGACGCCGGCGGGCGCGCCTGATCCCCAGGACGGCAATTGGCCAAAGCCGAAATAATCATCGCAAAATCTGGGCGTCGCGGTGCCCGCGGTTGCGCAAGGAGGCGATGCTTGTGCGATCGAGAATGAGCGCGATCGAGTCGCGCACGTCCAGCATGATGTCGCGGATCGCGCAGGCGTCCTCGTCCGGGCAATCCGCGCACCGCTGGTAGGCCGTGCGGCTCGCGCAGGCGATGGGCGCCAGCGGGCCGTCGAGAATACGAATAATCTGGCCGACGGTGATCTTTTCGGCGGGCCTCGCAAGCTGATAGCCGCCTCCCTTGCCTTTGCGGCTATTCAGAATGCCCGCATTTCGCAATTCGACGAGAATGGCGTCCAGGAACTTCCTGGGTATGTTGTTCGCGACGGCGATGTCGCCGGCGAGGCACTTGTCGTCCGCCGCGGCGAGATGGATGAGCGCTTTCAGGCCATATTTGGCTTTGTTCGAGAGCATTTTTCTCTGGAGGCTGGGAAAAGCCGCCTTCGCCTGAGTGAAGCGGGGCGACCTCGGTCAGGCTTTCCGAGGCTAATAGTAGCTATCTATCATATGGGAAGACAGGGGGAAAGTCGGCCGGACCTTGCCTGCGCAGGTCTCGGAACAAGACTTCAAAATATCGGGAAATCCAAAAGCTTACGAAAATGGTGACGAGCGTCCCGGGCTCGGGAGAAGCGCGCTTCGGACGGCAAAGCGCTGGGGCGAGCCCGGGACGCCTCCAAGCGCCTACTGCGCCGCCGAGGCGGCCTTGGCGCCCGAACCGGCTCCTTCCGAGACGAGGGCCACTTTCACATAGCCGGCGGCGTTGATGACGCCCATCGCTTCGGCGACCTTGCCATAGGCGACGGCCTTGTCGGCCCGCACATGAATGCGGCGGTCCTTGTTGTTCTCGCTGTTCTCCTTGAGGACGGCGAGGAGGCCGTCGGTAGTGCCCGCCTCTTTCTTGTCGACAAAGTAGGAGCCGTTGGCGTCGACGCTGACGACGATGGGGGGCTGTTGATCGTTGAGCTGTTTCGCCGCCGTCTTCGGAAGATCCACAGGTATGCCCGAGGTCATGAGCGGCGCTGCGACCATGAAGACGATGAGCAGCACCAGCATGACGTCGACGAGCGGGGTGACGTTGATGTCGGCGATGGGCTGCGAGTCGAATTCGGAATCGTGCTTACGCAACGCGAAGGCCATTGCGCTCTCCTCTCTTTGAAAGCTGACGGGACAGTTCCACTTCGAAGACGCCGACAAACGAGGCGAGGCGCTTGCCATAGGCGCCGATGTCGCCGCTGATGCGATTGTAGAAAATGACGGCCGGGATGGCGGCTACGAGGCCCAAGGCGGTCGCGAAGAGCGCTTCGGCGATGCCCGGCGCCACGACCGCGAGGCTCGTATTGTTCGAGGCGGCGATGCCCTGGAAAGAGTTCATGATGCCCCAGACGGTCCCGAACAGACCGACAAAAGGCGCGACCGCCCCGATCGTCGCAAGGAACGGCAATCGCGATTGAAGATGATCGAGCGCGCTCGAGCTTGCGAGCTGCGCAACGCGATGGACGCGCTCCTGCAATGAATCCCGCTGCGCTTCCGTATGGATGAAATCGGCGGAGCGCGCATGCTCGTCGACCATCGCGTGATAGACCTGGACGAGCGGATCGTTTGGCGGAGCGCCCTCAAAGCTCGCGGCGACCGCCGCGACAGGCAGGCCCTCCTGGATGCTGGCGATCAGCCTGTCGGCGCGCTTATGCAGGATGCGCAAGCGGATGAGTTTCTCTGCGATCACCGCCCAGCCCCAGGCCGAAGCGATGATGAGCAGGATGATGACGCTCTTTACGATCGCATCCGCCTGCAGGAAAAGCTCGATGGGCGTCAGCGTATGCGCGAGCGCGGCCGACGCTGTGTTGGCGACTGGTTCTGCCATTTCTTCACCTTTTCTTTTCGAAGATGGTTCAGGGGCTGAAAGTGATGACGCCCGAGAGCGAAACGGGCTTGCCCGGCGCTTGCACCGAGCCGCAGCGTCCGCCAAGTCGACTTGCGATGGAGTCGAGAGGTCCTTTGCCCGAGGGCGAGATTGAATAGGACGTCATCGACCCCGTGGCGCTGAACGTTGCATGATAGGAAACGCGCCCGGGGAGCGGCGCATCGAAACTGGACGCCGCGCGTTGCATGCAGGCGTGGAACTGGTTGGCGATCACGGAAGGAGATGCGCCGGGCGGCGCGGCTGGCGCGCGAGCAGCGGGCGCTTCCGTGCGCGGTCCCGCGGTCGTCGCCCGCGGCGCCGCAGTCGTCGGCTTTGCGTCGGTGCGTGGGCGGACCGGCTTCTCGATCTTCTTTTCTACTTTAGGGATAGGTTTTTGGATTGGCTTTGGCGCGGGCTTCACCTCCTCGACCGGCGCGATCGGGTCCAGCAACGGCGGCGGCGGCTCGGGAAGCGTCAATTCCTCGAGCGGCGGCGGCGTATCCTCCGGCGGAGGCTCTTCCACCGGAATGGGCGCCAGTTCGATCACTTGCTGTTCTTCGATCGGCGTTTCGGCCGTTTTGAAGGAAAGCGTCACAACCGCTCCAAGCAATAGCGCGTAGACCGCCGCGGCGCCGATTTGCGCCGAATAATGCGGTCGCTGCGGCTTGGGTTGAAGGAGTCCCTGGACGCCGTGCGGGTCCCAGAGAGCCTCATCGCCTGCATCGGATGCGGCTTCGAATTTCGGCGCAACAGCACTCGCCATCAAGAACGCCCTTTCTCGTCGAACATGCACCCATCGGTAGACTATAAATCCTATCGATGCAATAGATAAATTGGCAAGCGCGCGCTGCATCTCGCTTTGAAAATTCAGAGGGCGCTTCGATCCTCAAAGGATGAAGCCCCCTCGTCTGCGGCGCTGCCCGTCAGATCATTTCGTAAGCACGGGCACGGCGAGCGGTCCGGCGGCGAAATGGTAGTTCACGCCCGCGCGGACGATATGGCCAGCGCTTTGCACATTCGCATTCCAAACGCCGCGATTGGCGCTGTAGGAGACGCCAGTGTCGGCGAGCCATGCGTACAGATATTCCCCCTTGAAAGAGAGCTGATCGTTCCAGGCGTATTCGAACCCCGCGCCGGCGGCCCAGCCGGGACGAAGCGTCGGGCCGGAGTTGAGCTGGCCATAGGTGAAGGGCGGGAACGCGGTGAAGTTGTTCGAGACGAAATTTGTCCCGTAAGCCAGACCCGCCGTCACATAGGTCAGCCAGCGCGGAGCGATAAGATAGCCCGCGCGTCCTCTGAACGTGCCGAGAACGCCGGTGACGGTCGAACTCGGATAACTCCAGCCGGTCTGCGCCGCCTGGATAAAGCCGCGATAGCCAAAATCCGCTTCGGCGCCGAGGACGACCCTCTCGCTCCATTGCCAATTGTAGCCAAAGGTTCCTCCCCCGATGAATGCGGCGCCGCGCAACGGCGTTTGATTGACCAGGGTGAAAGCGCCCTCGCCGAGAAGGGCGCCTGCATAGAGCCCGACATATCCGCCTTGCCAACTGAAGGCAGGCGGCGGCGGAGGCGGCGGGGGCGACTTGGCTTTTGGGAGATCCGCGGCGAGGGCGGGATTTGCGAGATAGAGGGCGAAGCCTGTCAAAATGCAGACGCGTTGAAGCTTTTTCATGATTTGAACTCCTGGAGTGCGATGTCGCTCAGTAGAGCTTGACGCGAAGCGTCGCGCCGAATGTGCGCGGGTTATAGGCGTCGAAGGTGAGAGAAGAGGCGGTCGTCGGCGTGCCGTAGCTTTGCGCGATGATGATCCGCTCATCGAGCAGATTGCGGACCCAGAGATTGAAGCTGTAGGTCTCGTCATCCGTTTTCAGCCCGACGCCGGCATTCAGGATCGCATAGGCCGGCATGAACAGCGGATAGATCGACAGAGGATTCGACAGCTGCGTTCTCGCGCGCCAGGCGGCGTTTGCATAACTGAAGAGCGTGACCGGCCCGGCGTAGCCGGCGTCCCGGAAGAACGATCCCAGCGGATACTCGTGGTTGAAGCCGACATTGAAGGAGTAGGGCGCGACGGGATTGTTGCCTGAGACGCCGCCGGTGATGCTGTGGCCGGAGAGGCTCATCACTGCGGGCGCGGCGAAGCCGTTTATGTTGCTGCCCGCCGGCCACTGGAATTCCGCCGGCGGCGCGGCCTTCGCGTAATCGACATACATCGCATTGGTGTAGGCGCCGGAGAATGTCAGCCAAAGCCGGTCGATCGGGCTCCAGCGCCCGTCAAATTCGAAGCCGCGCAGGCGCACATGGCCGATATTGCCCAGGTAATTCTTTCGGATCGGCACGCCCGTGACGTCCGTGTAGTCCGTATTCACGAGCACCGACTGGAAGTTATAGATGTCGTTCCAGTAAAAATTGCCGTTGAGGACGAGCTTGTTGTCGAGCCAGTTTGTTTTGAGGCCCAATTCGTAATCCCAGGAGACCTCCGGCTTGGTGATGACAGGCTGCCAGGCCTGGAAGACGCCGTTAGCGTTGAGGATCGGCAGCGCCTGCGTGTTGACCGCGCCCGATTTTTCGCCGCGCGCCACGGACCCGTAGGCCATCACGTTTTCGTTGAAGCGATAGGAGGGGTTGATGAGGCCGGAGAGAGAATTGACGCGCTGCGTTTGCCCGCCGGTGTCGAAATAGGTAGTGCCGCCGGTCGCGGTCCTGACCGCCGCGATCTGGTTGAAATTGGTTAGGCCCTCAATCCAGCCGAAATTCGAGCCCTCGCGAATTTCGAAGGTGTCGCGCAGCCCGGCCGTCAGCGCCCATTGCTCGTCGATATGCCAGGTGGCCTGCGCGAAGAGGGCGGTGCTGAAAGTGCGCGCCTTGCCGTCGTTGCGATAGGACAGTCCCCAAAGATTATAAGGGTTGGCGTTGAAATTATTCTGGAACCATTGATTTGCCTGCGAACCGTAATCGACATGGTTATACGACCAAACCTGCTCATAGAGATTATAATTCCCGAGAGTCCATTCCAACTCCTGTCCTTGCGGAGAGGCGAGACGAGTCTCGTGCGAGAACTGGTCCACCTTGACGTCATAGGCGTTGCTGCTGATGTCCGTCAGATTGTTGCCTGTCGGATTGTTCGGATGAAGGATGAATTCGCGCCAGGCGGAGACGGCCGTAAGCGTGTTCTCGCCGAGCGTGTAGTTCACCTCATTGGAAAGGCCGGTCGTCCGCTGATCGAGCTTGCCCAGGCGCGTCAGGTACGGACGGTAGGGATCGATCGTGAAGATCGGCCAATGCAGGCGAGATCCCAGGTTCTGGAAGTATGTTCTTGCGAGCGCGCCGTTGGCGTATAAGGGAAAGGTGTCGCCCCAGACGGCGCCGTAATTGTTATATTCATCCGAACGCAAGCGATCGAAAATCAGTCGGTCGGTAAAATTTTCCCCGACATAAAGCAGTTGGCCGCGAACGCCCCAGCGATTATTGTCGAGGAGTTGCTGGCTGTTGAACTGATTGTTGATCCAGCCATTGCCGCGGTCGTAATACATCGTCACGCGATAAGCGAGCTTGTCGTCGATGATCGGACCCGTGAGATTGAGTTTCTGCGTCACGCGATTATAGGCGCCGAAGGTCGTCTCCGACATGGCCGAGCGCGCGAAGGAAGGCAGCTGCGTGCGGATGACGACCGCGCCGACTGTCGTGTTCTTGCCAAGCAGCGTGCCCTGCGGACCACGCGCCACTTCGAGGGACTGCAGGTCGACGAAATCCGCCCATTGGAAGCCGACATGCGTGTAGAAGACATTGTCGACGATCAGGCCAACCGCTGACTCGGAGCCATCCGCGCCGCCCGAGATGCCCGAAATGCCGCGAATCGACATGGCGGAGGTGCGTGGATTGGTGATCGATGGCACGAAGTTCGGGACTTTCTGCGAGAAGTCCTGCAATCGCTCCAGACGTTCTCTTTCTTGCGTCTTGGCGCCGACGACGCTTACGGGCAGCGGCACGTCCTGCGCTTTCTCTTCGCGCTGACGCGCGGTGACCTTGACTTCCTCCACCTGCGCATCTTCCGCCCGCGCTTCGAAACTGATCGTTTCGGCTGCGAACCCGCCCGCCAACGCGAGCGGCGCAAGGCCGACGCTCGTTAGAAGCTTCTTGCGAAGCGCGACGCCATTCCACCTCATCATATACCCCACTCATTTGCCGACATGCGGCTGTATTCAATCTACTAACTATGTAGGATTATGAGATACGGTCAAGGCGGGAAAAGCGGCGTTCGCGGTTGAAAATGCCATTCGCAGAGTGATCGGCGACAGATGTTGCGCATCAGCAACAGTGTGTCCTGACGAAAAAAGGCCGCGACCCTCGGGGATCGCGGCTCGCTTGTCGACGCAGGAGAATGGTGGGAGAGACCGCGGCGTAAATCTATAATTACAGTATGTTTAAAAGCCAGCCAGCTCCAGGCTGGGAGCCGGCGCCAATTGCAGCCCCACGAGGAGCGCCGCGGCGATGGCGACGATTAGAAAGAGAGCGAGGCCGCCGCGCGACGACGAGATTGCCTCCTCAGAAGAAACAAGATGGCTGGGTTTCGACCCATGGATCATGGCCTGCACGAGCGGCTCTCGTTTGACGGCCACATGCGCGGCGATTGCGGCCACGTGCAATCCGACCGCCGCGAGGATCACATAAAAGAGCTTGCGGTGGAAAGAGGTGAGAAGCAGGCTGTGTTCTTTGCTGACCAACGCGGCGAGCGGGCCCGAGTTGAAGATTTCGTCGTCGCCGAAGAGCCCGAAGGCGGCTTGCGCGCCCATCAGAAGCAGAAGCGCCAGCACCATGAGCGCGCCCAGCGGATTGTGGCCGGCATAGCGCGTGCGACGTCCCCTGCCGACGGCGCTGACATAGCGCAAAACGCCCATCGGTCCTTCGACGAAGTTGAAAAACCGCGCGTGACGCGTTCCGACAAAGCCCCAAACCACGCGAAATGCGACGAGAACGATCGTCGCATAGCCGAAGAAGAGATGGAGCGCGAAATAGTTGGCTCCGAGCTTGTTCGATCCATAAGCGCCGGCGAGCGCGGCGACGAGGCTCCAGTGAAAGAATCTGGTTGGCCAATCCCATACCTTTCGATAATCGCCGCGCTCGCTATACGCGGCGGCGGTTGAAAGACGATCATTTTCCAGGGTGGTCATGTTCCCGCCTCGTTGTCGCGCGCCGTTACTTCGCCTTATAGGTCTCGTGGCAGCCCTTGCAGTCGCCCGCGAGCGTCGCGACCGCGGCCTTGAAACTCTCCGTGGCGCCCTTTTCCCGGGCGTTGGCTTCGACAAGAGCCTGGGCATGGGACTGAAAATCTTTCAGCCTTTTGTCGAAGTCCGCCCGGTTGCTCCAAAGGTCCGCCTTGGCCTTGGAATCGGGCTCGCCGACATTGGAGCCCTCTGGAAAGGCGTCCTCGACAATTCCGGCGAGGAAGGCGATGCGCGAGGCGCGTTTCGAGGCTTCCGCTTCGTCGTAGGACGCGTTGCCTTTGGCGACGGCGCCGAACCAGCGGAAGTAGTTGCCGACGAGCGTGTAGGCGGCTTTACGGTTCTCGATCGCCTGCTTCGTCGTCGAGGGCGCGGGCGGCGGATTCGCCGGCGGCGCGTTCTGCGCCCGAGCCGTGACAGCGACCGAGGCGCTGATCAGGAGAGCCGCGCAAAGCGTGGCGGCGCCAAGAGCGCCGGGAGACGTCTTCATCATGATTATGCTCCAGTTGATTATGATCGGCCGTCCGCTTCAGGGCTTGTGTTCTTCGCGCCACTTGCGGACGAACGCCAAAGCGCTTTCAACGTGCCGGCTCGGATTTGAGTCCGTCAGCGCAAAGGCGACTTTCCCGTCGGGGAGGATGACGTAGGAAATTCGGTCCGCGACCGTGTCGCCACTCGCGCCGGGCTTCAGCCGCTTGGCGTCATAAGCGCTGATGACGCTCAGCGTCGGGTCCGCGGCGACGGGAAACTTGTCGCGGCATTCCTTCGTCGAGAATTCGCGCTGCACCTCGATTGGATCATAGGACACGCCGATGAGACTCGCGCCCGCCGCGACGAAGTTGTCGTAGTTTTCCGCGAATTCATGCGCCTCGATCGTACAGCCGCGGGTGAAGGATTTCGGGTAGAAATAGAGAACGACGGGGCCCTTCTTTAAAGCCTCGGCGAGGGAGAAGTTGAAGTCTTTCCCGCCGAGCGCCGCTTGTGCATTGAAGTCGGGCGCCGGATCTCCCGGCTTCAAGGCCGCCTTGGCGGCGCCTGTGCATAAGGCGAGCGACAAAGCGGATAGAAGAACGAGTCTCTTCATGGCAAACGCTCCGTCACTTCGCTTGGGGAGCGGGCGATGCTGCTGCTGCTGCTGCGGTGGCGGCGGTCTGGGCTGGCGGCGCGATCTTTGCGAGCGTTCCGCCTTCGTCTTCATAGTCGCGGACGCCGATGGCGCCAACGACATGGAAACCGTAGCTTGCGAGGAGATCGCCCACGGCCCCGGCGCGATGGGCGCGGTTCGAGACGACGACGATCAGGCGGTCTCGCGGAATGAAGGCCAGACTGTTCTGGATCTCTTTGGTCTGGATGCTGAGATAAACGGGAAAACCGCCGAATTTCGTAAGTTCGTCGGGACGGCGAACGTCGATGACGAGAAACTGCTCGGGCCGCGACGCCAAGGAGTCAAACGCCGCGCGATTGAGGCGAAGCGTTTTGTAGGTATAGGCGGGGTCGTTGGCGGGCGTGACAACCGCCTGGGTCGGCGGCTGGGCGGGCGCAGGGGCTGGAGTCTCGGCGGCCACGGCGCTCGTTGCGGCGATGGCGTTGGAGAATGCTGCAATGAGAAGAATTCGTTTCATCTGAGATCCTCTGACTTTTGTTCAGCCGCGCAAATGCGCGTTAAAGAAATCGATGGTGCGACCCCAGGCGAGCTTCGCCGCCGCCTCGTCGTAACGCGGAGTCGTATCGTTGTTGAAGCCGTGCTGGACGCCGGGATAGATGAAGACTTCGTAGGAAATCTTCCCTTCCTTCAACGCCGCCTCATAAGCGGGCCAGCCTGCATTGATGCGATCGTCCACGCCGGCATAATGGAGTAGCAAGGGCGCCCTGATGCTCTTCACATTCTCGGCCTTGGGCTGCGCGCCATAGAAAGGAACGACGGCGCCGAGATCCGGGAACTTGGTCGCGAGGAAATTGGCGATGCCGCCGCCATAGCAGAAGCCCACAACGCCGACTTTGCCATTGCCCTCCGGCAGCGCCTTGAGGGCGTTGACCGCGGCGATGAAATCCTCGCGCGTCTTTTCCTGATCGAGCTTCTGGAAGAGTTCGCGCGCCCTGTCTTCGTCGCCAGGATAGCCGCCGAGCGGCGCCAATGCGTCGGGTGCGAAGGCGATGAAGTTGGCGAGGGCCAGGCGGCGCGCGATATCTTCGATATGAGGATTGAGACCGCGATTTTCGTGCACCACAAGAATGATCGGCAGCTTGCCGGAGATTTTCGCGGGCTTGACGAGATAACCCTTCACCGTCCCGTTCCCGTCGGGAGACGGATATTCGGTCGTCAGTCCAAGGATTCTCGGGTCGTCTTTCTTCACTTGCTCGGCTTCCGCGAAACGCGGCCTGAGCGCTTCGAGCGTGGCGACGGCGCCGCCGGCGCCGAACCCCAGACGCGCGACGCGATCGAGAAAGCCGCGCCGGTCGATGTCGCCATGCACGTAGAGATCGAACGCCCTGAGCACGTTCGGATCGAAGTCATCGGCTGTCTTGCGGGTCATAAGGTTCCTTTTCCTTGCTTGGCGTCCATGGAAACGATTCAACGCGCGAGGCGCGGCTTGTAGATGTCGTGGCAGGATTTGCAGAGGCCTGGCGTTTCCCGGGCCGCCGTCGCCGCCGCCTCGAAATTATTGCTGTCGACATTCGCCAGCACATCGTTCACAACCTTGACGCCCCTACGCGATATCTCCACAGCGTCTTCGGCCCCCTTTTTCGCGAAGTAGGACTCCGTATATTTGAATCCGTCGAGCAGAACCTGCGCGTCCTCTTTCGCGGCGTCAGCGTTCTGCGCAGTGATGTCGGGCTCGAAATATTTGATTGTCTTGTCGAGGTCTCGCATGAGGTCGTTGTCGTAATCGCGCAGGTCGATGGCGGCGACGACAGGCGCGCTGGCGAGAACGGCGGCGAGGGCGATCAGTATGTCGAGGCGCAGCGACTTCAGGAATTCGATCATTTCGTTACCATGATCTTGCCCGTCATTCCGGAATGCAGGTCGCAAAAAAAAGCGGCTTCGCCTGGCGTTGAGAGCACAACCCCGAAGGTCTCGCCCTCGTCGAGTTGCTCCTTGGACCGCAGCGTCTTGCCGTCAGGCTCCTGGACGACGACTGAATGCGGGATCTGGTCGTTATTGATGAACTCGACTTTCTCTCCCGCTTTGACGGCGATATCGCGCGGGGCGAACGCGTAGTGCTCGATCGCGATCCGCGCCGGGACGTCTTGCGTGATGGCGGAGGTGGAAGGACTGGCGGCGATGACCGCCAGTCCGACGAGGAGGAACTCAGGCCTCGGGCGCTCATGCATCCGTCGTGGCCTTACGCGAGAATGTCCTTGACGACCTTACCGTAAACGACGGTCGGCCTCTCGGCGCGGCCAGCCCGCAGATAGATCGTCTTGAGGTGATCGAGACCAAGGAGTTGCAGCACCGTCGCGTGGATGTCGTAGGTGTCGACGGGGTTTTCGACGGTCTTGAGGCCGATCTCGTCGGTCTGGCCGTAGGTGAAGCCGCGCTTGAGGCCGCCGCCCGCGAGCCACTGCGTATAACCCCACGGATTGTGGTCACGGCCGTCGCCGCTCTGGCCGTAGGAGGTGCGGCCGAACTCCGAGGTCCATATGACCAGCGTCTGATCGAGAAGCCCACGCGCCTCCAGATCCGCCAGCAGGCCGGCGATTGGCTTGTCGACCGCTTTGGCGTGCATGCCGTGATTCTTCTCGAGCTGGCGATGCGCGTCCCAGTTCGCGTCGTCTCCGACGCCCGACCCTTCGATGGGGCCGGAGACGACTTGAATGAAACGAACGCCGCGCTCCACGAGACGGCGGGCGCGCAGAAGCACCGTGCCATAGTCCTTCGTCGCGTCCTCGTTGAGGCCATAGAGAACCTTCGTCGCCTCTGTCTCCTTGGAGAGATCGACGGCCTCCGGCGCCGTCGCCTCCATGCGATAGGCGAGGTCATAGGAACGCGTGCGGGCTTCCAGCTCGGTGTCTTCCGGATGCGCCGCTGCGCGCAGATCGTTGATTTCCTTCAGAAGGTCGAGACTCTCGCGCTGTTGCTGAAGCCCGACCAATTCCGGCGGGGCCTGATGCAGGATCGGCTGCGGACCCGGGCGGAACGCCGTGCCCTGATAGACCGCCGGCAGGAAGCCCGAGCTCCAGTTCACCGAGCCGGCGCGCGGCTCACGTTTGCCGCTGTAGAGAACGACGTAAGGCGGCAAATCGGGATTGGCGGAGCCTAGCGCATAGGTGACCCAGGCGCCGAGCGACGGGCGGCCGGGAGACAGATCGCCGGTATTGAGCTTCAGGATCGAGATGTCATGCGTCGCGCCGACGGTGACGCTGGATTTGATGAAAGTGAGCTTGTCCGCGTGCTGGGCGATGTTGGGCGCCCAATCGGAGAACCAGGCGCCGCTCTGGCCATATTGTTTCCAAGTGCGGTTGGAGGCGAAGAGCTTGCCGACGCCGCCCTGGGTCGACGTCTTGATGCCCTTGAGGAAGGACTCCGGCACTTCCTGTCCAGCGAGGCGCACGAGCTCGGGTTTGTAGTCGAAAAGATCGAGCGTCGAAGGCGCTCCGTCCATATGGAGCCAGATGACCGATTTCACTTTCGGCTCGAAATGCGGCGGCTTGGGCGCCAGCGGGTCGACGAAAGTCACGGCGTTGGCGTCCGGGACGCCGAACCAGCCGCCGCCGGGCATCATGCCGCTGACGGCGTAGCCGCCTAGGCCATAGGCGGCGCCGCGCAGCCATTCGCGGCGAGAGGTCTTGATCAACATATCGACGTTTCCTTTCGAATGACGATGACGCAGACTTAGAAGCGGTAGACGAAGTCGTTGGAGTTCAGGACCGTGTGCACGAGATCGACGAAAGCGGAGGCCCGCAGCGGGTCGGCGGGTTTTTCCTTCGCGCCGATCGGCAGGGCGATGGCGAGTTTCCCCTCATCCCCTTTTTGGGCGATCGTCTTCTGATGCTGGTCGAGGAAGGCGCGCAGAACTTCCTTCTCAGCGTCGGTCGCCTTGCGAGAGAAGAGGATCTGATAGAGGCGGTCGATCTGCGCCGACTCGTCCGGTCCGGCCTCGCTGATGACGCGCCCTGCGAGGGCCTGTGACCACTGGAAGACCTGATCGCTGTTGTAGAGCGTCAGCGCCTGAAGCGGCGTCGTCGTCACTTCTCGCTTGCTGTGAATCTGCTGCGCGTTCGCCATGTCGAAGGTTTCGAGCAGCGGGTAGGGGAGACTCCGGCGCGTAAAGATGTAGATGCTGCGGCGCGTGTGATCCTTTGGGTCTTTTGAGGTGGTCCAAGAAGGATCCGCGTTGAAATTGTTGCCGCCGGTCAGATTGGCCGGAATGGGCGGGAAGACGCTCGGGCCGCCGACCTCCTCGTTTAGCTTTCCGGACGCGACAAGAATCGAGTCGCGAATCTCTTCGGCTTCCAGGCGCTTGCGCGGGAAGACGGCGAGAAGCTTGTTCTCCGGATCAACCTTCGCGACCTCCGGCCGATAGTCGGATGACTGGCGATAGGTCGACGAAAGAAGGATGTCGCGGTGAAGCTTCTTGACGCTCCACCCGTCTTTAATGAAGCGATCGGCAAGATAGTCGAGGAGCTCGGGATTGGTGGGTTTGTCGCCCGCCTTGCCGAAATCGCTCACTGTGGCGACGATGCCCTTGCCGAAATACTGGTTCCAGATGCGATTGACGAAAACGCGCGCGGTGAGCGGATTGCTGGGGCTCGCGAGCCAATTCGCCAATGCGGTGCGCCGTCCGGAGGAGGTGGCGGTCGGCTTGATGTCGGGCTTCTCGGTCGTCATCCCCTCGGGGAAAGCGGGCTGAACTTCGTCGAGCGGCTTTTCATGGTTGCCGCCGAAGAAGATATGAGTCGGCGGAGCGTCGGGATGTCCGAGTTCCGTCGCGGTGGTGAAAGTGTTTGCGCCGCGAGAAGGCTTCTTGTCAGCGTATTTTTGAAGCTCGCGCGTGAGCTTCTGATACTCTTCGAACTTTTGAACGATCTCGGGGTTATGCTCCGGAGCCGTCTTGTCTTCGGCGGCGTAGCGCAGGAAGGCGGCGAGCTGCGGTTGATCCGTCACGGCCTCGAGGCGGTGATTGACCCACCGGTCGAGCGCGTTCCACTGTTCCTTGGGCTTGAAGATGGATTCGCGACTGTCGGTAAGGTAGCGCTCCTTATGATATTTGAGCGCGGCGTCGTGGACGCTGTCGATAATGGCCTTCTGCTTGGCGCGAATGTCCTTCGTCGCCTCATCATAGATGGCCCGCGCTTTTTCGTAGACGAGTTCCTGTTCGCCCTTCGTCGCGGGCGCTTTCTCCTCAAAAGCCGTGTTTGCGAAGAAAGCCTGCAGCGAGTAATAATCCTTCTGCGTGAACTTGTCGGTCTTGTGGTTATGGCAGCGAGCGCAGCCGACTGTCGTGCCGAGGATCGCCTGGCCGATCGTGTCGACGATGTCGGTCGTGATCTGATATTTGCGCTGGATCAGGTCGCGCGAATTGCTGTTGTCGGGGTAGCCGGCGAGGAACCCGGTCGCGACGAGGATGTCCTGGTCGCCCGGCGCAAGCTCGTCGCCGGCGATCTGTTCCTGGATGAATCGCGAATAGGGCTTGTCCTCATTGAATGACTTGATCACGTAATCGCGATAGCGAAAAAGATTCGGCCGCGTGTTGTCGTTCTGAAAGCCGGTTGAATCGGCGTATCGCGCGAGATCAAGCCAGAGGCGCGCCTGCCTTTCGCCGTAGCGCGGCGATGCGAGAAGGCGATCGACGAGTTTCTCAAATGCGTCCGGCGAAGAGTCGTTGACGAAAGCGTCGACCTCTTCCGGAGTCGGAACGACGCCCCAAGCATCGAGGGTGGCGCGGCGAATGAAAGTCGCGCGGTCCGCATCCTTGGATGGCGTAAGGGTCTTGCTCTCGATCTTCGCGAGGACGAAGCCGTCGAGCGGCGAGCGCACCCATTCCTTCTGCTTCACCACCGGGATGAATTGCGCCTGCACCGGCTGCCAGGACCAATGAGGCTTTGACGCTTTCGGCGCCTCGGAGGCGGCCCCCGAAGCCGCAGGTTCGCCGGGTTTCACTTCGGCGGCTACGGCGAGAGCGGCGACCGACACGCTCAACAGCATTGCGAGGTAGGCTTTCTTGACGGTGCTTTTCATTTCTTCGGCCTCAACCAACGGCTCTTTGCAGATCGATGTGTCGAACGCGTCCCACAAGCGCGCCCGAACGTCCGTGGAACCTAGACCAACAAACCTATTAAGTCTACCGAAAAGATATAAAAATAACGCTGCGGAAAGTCCGCCGGGAAGCGCCGACCTAGTCGCCGTCTTTTTAGAGAATTACGGCTCGAGAGAAATCCAGGCGCGTCTAATCGAGTGCGGTTTTCCGGAAGGAAATGAGTCGGAAATGGGAGCGATTTTTGATCGTCGCCTCTCGAAAGCGCGCCGGCTGGCTTTTTCGGGGCGCCTCCGCGACAGCGTCCAACTCGTGCGAGCGATCGACCAATCGCTGGTGCGCGCGGCTAATGATTCCGATAAGCCGTCAGGCGTCGCATAAGGAGGGTTCGTAGGACATCACCAGATAGATCGTCGCAGGAGTCGCACTCAGATTGCGATAGCTGTGCGGCACGTCGGCGAGAAAGTCGATCGCGTCCCCTTCGCCGAGAATCTGCGGGTTTTCCCGCCCCACGGACACCTCTACCGAACCCTTCGCGACGACGAGGTTTTCTTTCGTGCCGGGAGCGTGCGCCTCGACCACTTGTCGGTGGTGTGGCGCAAGCACGATCTCGTAGAACTCGGCCGCACGTTGCCCGCTGTAGGGAAATAAGGGACGCGTCTGGAAATTGCCGTCGCGCGACGTAACGCTGTGACGCCGGTTGTTCCGGATCACCAGCACGTCGCGCGGTCCCTGCGAGGCGACAAGGCTTCCAAATGGAATTCCAAGGGCGTTCGCTATGCGCCAAAGCTGGTTGATCGTCGGCGTGATCGTCCCGCGCTCAATCGCGAGCAATTCCTTTGGAGCGATGCCGCTGAGTTTCGCAAGCCTTTCGAACGAGCGGCCGTTCTTCGAAAACAGTTTATTGAGCCGATCGGCGACCGTTGCGGCGATGGCGTTCTCCGCGACGGCCTGGCGCTCTTCGACGGGGTCTGACATGTCCACTAATCCTATCATCCAAGCATTTTAGACGCGCAGCTTGGCTTCGGTCAAGGGCCCTTTAGCGCCTTAAATAGCCAATCAACCGACGGGAAATCCGATTTTTGGATCTCTCCCACAATGACTCCTTGTCAGTTAAACCATATAAAAATACTATATATAAGTCGAACGCTTATCGACGTTTAGTTGGAGCAGATCCCCATGAATTCCCGTTCGCTTTGGTTTTCGGCGCTGGCGCTCGCAGCCGCTGCGTCGTCGGTTACGCCTGCGCAGGCGGAGCTTCTGACTTTGAAGGCGCTGTCAACGTCGACCGCGCTCAGCATCGCGCAAACGGCTTATGACGCCTGTGTCCAGCAGGGCTACCATGTGTCGGTGACCGTCGTCGGCCTGGAGGGGCAGCCGCTCATCTCCTTGCGCGGCGACGGCGCCTCGCCGCATACGATTGAGAACAGCCTGCGCAAGGCCTATACGTCGCGCACCTTTCGTGTCGCCTCCGGTGAGTTCGCCCAGCGCGTCAAGGACAATCCGACGTCCGGGCAGTTGCATCTCACTAATGTCGTCGCGGCGCAGGGCGCGCTGCCGATCAAGGCGGGGGATACTGTGATCGGCGCGGTCGGCGTATCCGGCGCGCCCGGCGGCGACAAAGACGAGGCCTGCGCAAAGGCTGGCGTCGACAAAGTCGCCGACCAGTTGCATTGAGAAGATGTGGGCGTAGGGACGGACGAGGCCCGCCGGAGCGGCGGGCCTCTTTCCGTGTTTACAGGGATTGCAAATATTTTCGCCCGTGGCGCGGCTTTCGCCGTGGCGAGAAGCAACCCTCTCTCTGGCCGCCGGTCTTTATCGCTGCGCGAGTTGCTTCCAATAAAGAGGAGCGCCAAGCGAGAGCAGGATGTTGATCAAGAGTCATGTCGACCCGCGTCGCAATGGCGCGGCGAGATTAGAAGAAGTGCAAATTCTAAATTTTTAGCGCGAGAATTAGCGCTCCATTTTTTTGAGCGTGTTTCTCCTGCCTCGATGCGTTTCCCGCGAAAGCGCGAACTCGACATGCTTACGCCATTCGGGCGGCGCATTTGCCAGCGAGGACTCGCCTGCTAGGGGGGAATTACCGGAGGTGAAAATTGATGAATAAGCTGCGGTGCCTCGTGGCTCTCATCGGCGCGCTCCTAGTCGCCGGTACCGGACATGCGACCTCGGTCAAAACTTCCCTGCATTTTGCCGGAAACAACAACTTCGACAATAACGGGAACTACGTGCCGAGCAGGATCGGGTTCAATCTTGCGGACGTTGCGAGCGTAAGCCTGCTCAACGCTTTACCCAGCGGCGTGAAAGGCTTGGTCTGGATCGGACAGTGCGGCGGGGCGACGGCTTCCTTTGTGAAAGCTGTTCAGCCTTATATCGGGAATCCCAAAGTATGGGGCTTTTATCTCTTTGACGATGCTTATGCGGCGACATGCAATCCCACGAATCTCAAGGCGGAGTCGGACTGGGTCCACGCCAACGTTCCTGGAGCCAAGGTCTTTATCGAGCTTGCGAACGGAGCATCGTCCAAGGCGCCGTCCTACGCCGGTTACAATCTCGCCACGACCGGCGCGGATTATCTGGGCATTGCGGCCTATCCCTGCCGTTCGGAATTGAACAATGGCGCGGGCGGTTGTGATTTTGCTGAAATCAACCGCAACGTCGCCGCGGCTCAGGCCGCGGGGATTCCGAACTCCGCCATCGTTCCCATCTATCAGACTTTCGGCGGCGGAAACTGGATCAACGATGGCGGGGGGACCTATCTTCTGCCCACCGCCGCGCAGGCGCAGCAGATCCTGTCTACATGGGCGTCGCTCGTTCCAACGGCGGCTTTCGATTACGCATATAGTTGGGGTTCGCAGAATGCGGACGTCGCGCTGGAGAGCTCGCCGGATCTGCAGCAGGTTTTCATCGCGCAGAACGGCGGTGGCGGTGGCGGCGGTGGCGGCATTGCCGCTTCGCCGCCCCTTGTGATCGGGGGTCGCGCGAAGACGATGGCGGCGGTCGACGTGCGTTCGAGGCCGCTCCAATCCAGCAGGATCGTGTGCAAGCAGCCGGCCGGCGCCATTGGGACGGTTGTTAACGGACCCGTGTCGGGCTCGGGCTACCAATGGTGGAGCGTCGCCTTCGATAGCGTCTGCAAAGGATGGGTCGTGCAAAACTACCTTGCCGGCGTGCAGTAAAGCGGGCCTCTGTCGCGACGCGTTAGCCGAACAAGCGGTCGAGCGTCGCGACAAATCACGTTTTAAGAAGACAATTTGCACGGCGCGCATCTCGTAGAGATGCGCGCGTGGCGCCCGGCGCGGCGATCGTGATTTACACGCGATGGAGCGAGGGTCGGCGCTTGCCTGATAGCTGCAGCAGGCGCAAGGGGATGTTACACGCGCGGGCCGGCAGCCTGGATCGCCGCGCCTTCGGCGGTCGTAGCAGCAAAGCTTGCGTGATTCCGATGCGGCGGACAGTGTGCGCTGGCGCGGCGCCGCCCGATTGCGTCAAATGGCTGCGATGCGCGGGCAGGCGCGCTTCGCGCCAAGGCGATTTCACCCGGGAGCAAATACTTTGCTGGCAGATTGGATAAAATTCGACGTCGTCCTAACGCGTCTTGCGCGCCTAAGCCTTGTGGCGGTCGGATCGCTGATTACGGTTCTATCGCTCGTCCCAGGGTCGGCCAGACCTCACACCAGCATCCCTGGCAAGGCGGAGCATTTCATCGTTTACGCCTTTGCCGGCTTGGCGCTTGCGCTGGGCTACCGAACGACCCGAAGTCGTGCGGTGGGCTGGTTCGTCTTCGCCAGCGCCAGCGCCCTGTTCGAGATCCTGCAATGCTTTATCGCCGACCGCTCGGCCAGCCCGCTCGACGCTTTGGTGAGCACGGCCGGCTTCTCATTCGGATTGGCGGCGGGGGGCGCGGCTTTAGCGATTATCATCGCCGCATCGCCGTGCGAGAGAAGCCCGAGTTGATGTTCTCTCCGGGAGCGCGCTGCAAAAAGCGAAGCGCGCTCCAGGCCTTTAGAATCGATCGCGTTGTTATATGTTCAGACGATTCCGCCCGAACATAAGATCTAGTGTCCGCTGTAATAGGTGGCCAGCGCGCTGTTGGCCGTGATCAGCGACAGATCGACGAACACTTGCAGCGCCTTCCGGATTTCGACGGTCGTCGCGTTCGTGACGTAGATGACGTCATTATCGATCAGCTCGATCTGTTGGGAAGCCAGCATATGCGTGGGGTTCCGCAGGTCAATATGATAGATTGTCGGAATGCGGGCGGTGCTGTACCGCGTGACGTCACGCCCCAATTTGCTCAAGACCGTCGGCGGCTCCCAGCGCAGCAGGAAGACGCCCGTCGGATCGGCTTGCGTATCGAGAAGTCCCTGGGCGCGGCCCATTCCGCCGGCAAGCGTCAGCCTTGGGACGTCCAGCGGATACTGCCCGCTTTTGCCCGTCGCGCCCAAAGCTGTGAAGAATCTGGGTTCTCGCCGGAGATAAACCGAGTCGCCGGGCTTCAGATAAATATCTTCCCGAGGATCGTTGATGATCGAGCTGAGCATCGTCTTCTCGGTACGCCTCCCGCGGGTGAGAGTCACCGAGGTTTCAAAGTCGGGCCATTTGGGCCCGCCAGCGCGCGATATGCCGGCGAGCAGCTTTTCGCCCGCCCAATTGATCGGGAAGCGGCCGGGTTGCTGGACTTCGCCCAGCACGGAATAGAGGCTGGAGCGGGATTCGAGCAGGCTCACGACGATCTGGGGTTCGATCGCGCGTTGCTCTAGGCGGCTCACGATAAGGCTTTCGACCTCTTTCGTCGATTTCCCTTTGACCGGGATGCGCCCGCCATAGGGCATGCTGATTGTGCCGTCCTGCTCGACCACCTGCTGCGGCAGCGATACATAATTGCCCTGACGCAGGGTCTCGGTTCCCGAAGGCGTAAACAGACCGCCGGCGGACGACTCGTATACCGACAGGCCGATCAAGTCGCCCGGCCCGATTTTGACCCGGCTCGGCCCGAGATGCTCGTTGCGGAAAGACACCGAGAATGTCGAACTCGCCCGATGTTTCAGCAGGTCGAGCAGCGACATGTCGAATTCGACCAGCTCAAAGGGAGGCGGCGCTTCCGTGTTGGCGCCGCCCTGTTGGTAAACCTCGTCCATCTGCGGGCCGGAAGCGGGCGTCAGGCAGCCGGACAGGCCGAGCGCGAATACAGATAAAAGGAGCGCGGCCCTAGATTTCCTGCTCCGAGTGAAAATCCGCAATTTCGGCTCACACATTTAGGTGAAATCCTTGTTAGCCTGTCTGCGCAGCGAAGATCGCGCGCTGAAATCGCAGTGCGGTTGCCACAACACGGACATGATGAGAGACCCGGGGCGAGTCCCCAGGCCGCGATGATGAATGCGCCTCTACCACGGAATAAACCCCCCGGCTCGGTAAAGGCAACAACAAATAGAGAATAAACATAGTTCTCGGCGAATCTCAATGGACGCCATGCGCCCGTATTTTTGAAATTTCTCTATTGAAATCAATATTTTTCGCCGAAACAGCTTGATCAGCGCAGTTGGCGCGGTCCGTGTTTGATCTCGCTCGCCGAGCCCCGGCTGCCTATTCGACAAAGCTTTTTGTCAGCTAAGTTTTCGCTTTCGCGCCGCTTAATTGCCGGGATTGCGAATCGCTATTTCCATTACTCCGGGCATCAAGCCGAGACGCCTGTGAATGTAAAAAGCCATGGCCGCGTTCCAGAACAGGAGACACAGGGCGTTCGCCGCCGCGGCGCCCGTCAATCCCGCAAAATGGATCAAGACGACGTTGAGCGCGATATTGAGGATCGCGAACCCCGTAAGCAGCATGGCGGCGATCGATTCGTTGCCGGTCATCGTGAGAATGTTGATCTGGGACCCGGCGGCGACCGCAGCCAGCTGAACGACGACAAGGGTCTTCAGCGCGACCGCTCCGGGGACGAAGGCGGGTCCGAACCAGGCCAGCAACTGTTCTGCGAACAGAAAAAGAGGGAACGCGATCAATGCGCTAAAACCCAGCATCCACACGGTCGACTTGGCGATGAGCGCGCGGAGATTCTCTGATTCGCCGGCGGCGTACAGAGCCGAGATATTGGGAGCGAAAAGGGTGTTTACCGCCGTCCGGGGAAGCGTGACGACGAAGGCGATGTTGAAGACCAATCCAAAAACGCCCGCTTCCACGGGCTGGCCCATATAGCCCAGGGAGATCACGCCTGTCCGGTTGATAAAGACCTCGACAGCTCCGAGAACCACCAGCGGAAGAATGCTTCTGCGCCAATATTCCACGTCGTATTCGGGCGGAGGCGACCAGTTCTTGTTTCCTTCCCGTAGAATTCTGACGTTTATAACGGCCATCACGAGCCCAATCACCGAACCGATCAGCGTCGCGGACATCGCCAGGAGCGCATCGACATTCTGGTTCAGCAGCAAAGCGGCGACCAAAACGATGGCGATAAGCACGCTTTCCCGGGTGAGGCGGTCGGGAATGAGGGCCATCAGGACGCCCCCGGATGAGCGCGCGATGCTGCATCGGATCCACAAGAGCGACCAGACCGGGACGAGCATAAATCCGATGAGAAAAGTATTGGCGAGATCAAGGCCGATGCTCTCTCGCCACAGATACGCATAGGTTACGCCCAGCAGAGCGACGGCGAGGCCGGTAAAAAGGACGCGCCTCTGCGCATATTTTATAACGCCCTCCGCGAGTCCCCATTTTTCCTTGGCTTCATATGCAGGAATGAAGCGCAGAAGCGCCACGTCGAAGCCCAGCGCCGCGAAATAGGCTAGCACGGACATCCAGGCCAGAACGTATGCGTAATCGCCATAGCTCTGTGCGCCCATCAGGCGCGCAAGAATGAATTGCGACCCTGAGGCCAGTCCGGCGCTCATGAAGTGAGCGCCCAGAGCCAGAAGATTGCGGGAAGCCAAGCTGTTCAGAATTCCAGAATTAACGATCTGGTCGCAAACTGCTCTACACTGGTCGAGGAATGTCTTCATCAAACATCTTCCCCCAAGTGAGTGCGACTTACGCCCTGGGACCGCTCCGAAAGCCGTTTAATTTCCCGGACGCATTCTTCAAGAAACTTCTTATCGTCGGAGCGCCCTCTTATGACATGCAGGCCTTGCTCCTTGGCCACTCCATAGAGACATGAGACGATGTCGATTG
Organism: Methylocystis sp. JAN1; assembly: GCF_052186135.1. Lineage (GTDB taxonomy): Bacteria > Pseudomonadota > Alphaproteobacteria > Rhizobiales > Beijerinckiaceae > Methylocystis. Next base: position 772,786 of record NZ_CP181499.1, read on the forward strand.
CTTGAATGTTCCTTTTTAGGTCGAGTTCAAGACGCCGCTCAACCCAGCCTTGATCCTCCGCTCTCCTCACGAGGCGCTGAACCAATGTCGCATATGGCGCCTCAATGTAAATCAGAAGATCGGCTTTCGGCGTATATCGAAGCGCCGCAGCGAGAGCTTCTGCATTCGCTTTGCGGCTCGCCGACGCGTAGGAGATAAGGGCTTGTGCGTAAGCTTGATCGAATATTGTGATTTCGCTTACGTCCGCCGCTCGCCGCCATCGACGTGAAAGGCGCTTCATATACTGAGTGAGTCGGAATTTCTCAAACGCCCCGTGTTGAGGGAAGGTTTCCGAAAGGCGGGACGCAACCGGGCAGCGTGTGCTTTCGTCAGCCATAACCGCGTCGAAGAACTGCATCGCGGCTCGAATGAGTCTCAAGAGCGGATTGCCCCCGAACAGCCAAGCCGCTCGCTCGACATAGGAAGCTGTCACAGCATTGGGCGCTTCGTTAGGCCTTGCGCTCGAGTCGATCTCAGCGTGTTCCCCCTCAAGAAGGAGGCTCTGCGCCAGCGCTCTGGAAAAAGTCGATTTTCCAGCCCCCGGCGGCCCAAACAACTCAACAATCATCGTCATGCCAGCGCGCTAGAGAAGATCCCAGATCGCGCGTTTCACGACGCGCGTTACTTCCGGCAAAGCCTGTTCAGCGTCAACGTCGAGAATGGTCGCGCCGCCAAATTTCAACCTTCGCAAATCCGCGATCCGGGTTCGTATGACGGCTCGATCCATGGTCGGCTCTCGTTTCTCGGTCCTTTCCGGAGGGACGAGCAGCCTGATCACCAGATCCGGCTTGAGTCGGTTCGCGCGCGCATATGTTTCGTCCTCGAATGTGCGTAACCATCGTGGCGCTCTTGGCAGGCGATGGAGCAGCGGGCCGTCGTTGAAGGACTGGATTTCGTTTTGCGGATATCGATCCGCGATGACGACGAGGCCGCGCCTGGCCCCGCGCCAGCCTCGCGCCAGCTTCACGCGCTTTTCGATTGCGACGACCGTGGCCCAGACCATCATCATCAGGCAGTACAGCGGGCCGGGCGGTGCGTCCGACACCTTGCCATGCGAGGAGCCCTTTGGTTTTGACCTCACCAAAAGCGACGCTAACGGAACAAGCATTTTGAACGGCAAAAGGATCAGGGCGGGCCGCCCGTCTCCTGTGCCGAAATAGACGGGCATCGTATCGATTTCGGATGAGAGCCACTTATATGCCGAGGCGATCTGCGTCGACTTTCCGCTCCCGTCGACGCCAACCACCGCGATAATCCGTCCGCCGCCGGGCGCATAGCGGCTCCAGGGCCTCGGCGCGTGGATATAATGCTTGTTCAGCCATCCGAACGACCACGAGGCGGCGCGAGCGACAGTTCTGATCGCAGCCTCGGCGTCGCCATACATGCGATAAGGCGCGAGACGTTTCTGAATTTCTTTGCGCAATTGACGCTCGCCTTCGAGCGGTCTGCCGGAAAAAAACGCTTCACTCAGATCTTTTCCGACCCGTTCGCCAAAAAACTCCGCAGCCAATCCGGTTAGCTCCTCCGCGTCGACTGTTGACAGGAGCGCGCTTCGGTCGGCGGCGAATTTTTCGGCGACCTTTTTTCGGTTCTTGATCGAGATGGGATCGAGCCAGCTCGACTCCAGGCACAATCGGGTTGCGAGCAAAATCGCTTCCGTCGCCGGATCAATCGTTCGGATGAGATATTCGGGATGAGGCGCGGACCGCGCTAAAATCTCGCCTTCCCACGGAAGGCAATAATTCTTGATAAGGGGCGGCCCCAGGACAAGGCGGAAGTGCGCGTGCACGTGAAAGAGCCGTCCGTCTTCTTCGTCATATCCAAGATAGTTTTGTACAGATGGATGGTCGAGGCCGTGGATCGACGGAAAGATCTTGAAGCCAAGGCCGAGAATTTTTTCGGTGAAGACGTGCTGATGCTGAAGGTCGACAAGGAGATCGAGGTCGCTCTCGCCCGCCAACGCTGCAGGGAGTCGTCTTCCGCTTTTCCAATAGCAATACGAAATCCTGCTTTTTTCGCATTGCTCCAGCAGCCGTCGCACAAGGAAAGGAATTTTCGGCGACGCATCCGAGCGATTTACGGCGAGTGTGGCGAGCTGCGCATTCATGTCATCTGCTCTTCGACTAGGTTCCCGCAAACTGCAAAAGCGAGGCCTTATTGGGCGCCGATCTCGATGTCTTCGAGAAGTTCGCGATAAACGGCGACATAGCTGTCCAGTGCGACGTCGAGCGCGTATTTTTCCTTCACGAGGGCCGAAGCGCGAAGCGCCATCGCTTTCGCCTTTCTTGGTTCGTCGAGCGCCAGCATTATTTTGCGAGCCAGGCCCTGATAGTCGCCGGGCGTCGCCAGATAGCCGCTCGAGCCGTCCCTCACGACATCCCTGCATCCGGGCACATCCGTTGTGACAATCGGCAATTCGGCGATGGCCGCCTCCATCACAGCGCGCGGCACGCCTTCCCGATACTCGGTGGGAAAAACGCAGAGATCCGACGCCTTCAACAGGGAAGGCACGTCGTCGCGCCACCCCGTCGCGACGACAAAGTCGGCTCGATTTTCGATCTCCTCCGCCGGTATCGCCATAGGCCCCTCGCTCTCTCGGGGACCGACGAGAAGAAAACAAACATTCGGCCGGGAGCGATGAACAATCTCCGCCGCCTTCAGCAGAGTGAGAATGCCCTTCTCCCGGGTGAGCCGCGTGACGGTCACGAGGATCTCACGTCCTTCGAGGCCAAGTTGACGACGCGTTTCTTCCGAGGCCGGTCCGTTCCGGAAGCTGTTCATGAAACCCTCGACGTCGACGCCGGCGCCGGGGACCCATCTTGTCGTCTTCGGGTCGGCGAGACCCGTTTGCTCGAAATAGGCTTTGTCTTCCTGGTTCTCGAACAAGGTGCGGCTGACCGCGGAAGAGGCAAAGCGATGAAGGCCTCGATAGACAGGGCGCAATATGCGAGCCGCGACAGAGTTGGACGCATAGAGCCATCCCAGTCCATTGATCGTTCGAATTAACGGAAACCGCGGCTCACCCATATTGGCGAAGGCGACGAGCAGGTTGAGCTTGGTGTCGAAGCTCTCGACAATGTCGGGCTGCACCTTTTTCAAAAGCGCGCGCAAACTCTGCACGGCGCGCCAATCTTTCAATGGATCGACGAAACGATGAAAATCGAAGCTGTGGTGTTCGAGACCGGCCTCGGCAAAAGGTTGCGGGTTGCCCGAACTCGCGAGGACCGGCTCGAACCCACGCTCCTTAAGTCCAAGAAAAAAGGACATGCGAAGATTGTGGTCCGTTCCACCGATCAGCAAAATGCGGTTTGACATGAACCCTGTCCTCTATTGAAGCGCCGTTTTTACGCCGTTAATGACAATAGCGACGCCTGTTGGTCATTGAAAAAGCTTTTATGACGTTCCGAATTTAGCCAAGCCGCCTTCCGCTTTGGCGGCTCCGACAGATGCTGGAAGCCTCCCCGTCAAAAGCAGAAGACAGGTCGCAAGAATGATTCGAATGTCGTTCCGGACGGACATCTCGCTCAGATACCGAGCGTAATGGCGGAACTTCACCGGCATGATTTCGCTTCGATATGCCTCGATTGGGTCCTTCGCGGCGTCGAGCAATTCGTTTTCGTTACGAAATAGAAGGGAAGCGTAATCGGTTATCCCTGGTTTGACGGACAAGATCAGATCGCGCTGGTCGGAGGAGTAGTATTGCATCAATGACGGAACTTCGGGCCGCGGACCCACAAGGGACATGTCGCCCTTAATCACGTTGATGAGCTGGGGGATCTCATCCAGCTTCGACGCGCGCAAGATCGCTCCCAACCGCGTTATCCGGTTGTCGTTGCTCACCGTAAGGGGGAGTCCTTTCCCGCAGTCGCTTGATTTCATCGTTCGAAACTTGAAAATCCTGAATCGCGCGCCGCCGAGGCCAACGCGCTCCTGGCGGAAAAAGATCGGACCTGGGCTGTCGAGTTTAACGGCGAGAGCGATCGCCGCCAGGAACGGCGCGAAAACAAGCATGCCTCCCGTAGCGACCACGATATCGAACGCCCGCTTGGCTGCGAGCGTCGAGCCTCGGGGCGGCCGGCGCTCCGGGTCTATTTCCGCAGCGATGTCTTGATTACGTTGCATATTTGGTCGATCTCCGCGTCGAGAATTCCGGGAAAAAGAGGTAGCGTTAGGGTCTGCTCGAAATAGTCGTCGGCGACCGGAAAGCTTCCCTGCTTCGAAGGATAGCGCTCGCGCCAATATTTCATGCGATGCAATGGCCTGTAGTGAACCGAGGAGCCGATCCCGGACTTGTTCAGCGCGTCTATCAGTTCGTCTCGCGTGATGTCCGCTTCCGGCGACACTCGGATCGGGAAAAGATGCCAGGCATGAGAGGAGCCTGGCGGCGCGTTTCTCGGCAATTTGAGAGGAAGGTTCGAGAGCTTTGCAATGTAGCGCTCGGCCGCTGCCTGGCGCGCAGCCTGAAAATCGCGAGCCTTGGAAAGCTGCACGACGCCGATCGCCGCCGCAATATCCGTCATATTGTATTTAAAGCCAGGCGCGACGATGTCGTAATCCCAGGAAGCGCCGACCTTCCGGAAGCGATCGAAGGCGTCGCGATTGATGCCGTGGGTGCGCATCGTTCGCGCGCGCGCCGCAATCGCGGGACTGCTGGTGACGAGCATTCCCCCTTCGCCGGTCGTGATCGTTTTGTTTGCGTAGAAGCTGAATATGCAGGCGTCGGAATCGAAGGTTCCCACCATCCGCCCATCGCGATGCGCCGGCAGCGCATGCGCGGCGTCCTCCACCACCTTCAGGCCGTAAGCCCGCGCGAATTCGAGAATCCTCGTCATGTCGCACGGCATTCCGGCGAAATGGACGGGCATGATCGCTTTGCAATTGGCCGTCAGGCGCTTCCGACAGTCTTCCAGGTCGAGCAGTTGCGTATCGGGATCGACATCCGCCAGCACGACCTCGGCGCCCAGATAGCGAACAACTTCAGCGGTCGCCGTAAAGGTGAGAGTAGGAACAATTACGGCGTCGCCCGGTCCAATTCCGAGAGCTTCGAGCGCAAGATGCAATCCCGCCGTCGCGGAGTTGACCGCGACAGATTCGACGCCACCGCCCAGAAACGCGCTGAACTCTCTTTCGAACTGGGCGGTTTTTGGCCCGGTGGTGAGCCAGCCGGATCGCAGCACTTCCGTGACCGCCGAGATTTCCTCGTCGCCGATCGGCGGTCTAAAAAATGGGATATGCATATCTCAATTCCCTGGACGAGCCGCCTTCAAATTCGCCCGGCAGGGCTCGGGCGATGAATTCCGTTTAAGAAAAACCGCTTGAAGCTCGACCGAATTTTCCAGCGAGCGATCGCCTCTTTGCGTTCCCCAGCTATAGGCGTGGTCGAAGGCTGGCGACGGGATGAGCGAGCACCATCTTTCCAAGATTTCGATTTCTTGCTCCGCGGAAGGCGTGACGTAGCGTCCTCCGCCGTCGTTCGTCCAATTTCCTTCGCCAAAGGCTTGAAAGGTAGGAATGATGGCCGCAACAGGAATGCCCGCGTCGAGCGCAGCTTTCACGACGCGATCGATGGCGTCGAGGTCGCAACCGCCCTTTCCCTGGTTCAATTCGGTTCGACATGGATAGGCGGCGATCCCCAGAAAGTCCGCGCCGGTCGTGGCGGGCGTGTATCCTCGATAAGAGGGCGCGTCGAACGATCCCGAATTGGCGAGAGAGACAAATACTTTGGCGCCCGGCAAGTTTTCGTGAATCCAGTTCGACTCCGCTTTCAGCGTTGCTGGATCGCATGTGCGGGAGTAGGCGTCGTCTACGAGGTAGAAGCCCCAGAGGCTGGGTTTGCCGTTAAAAGACAGCGCCTTTGCCTTGAATTCTGGAGAAACGCCGCGACAACCTCCGAGCCAGACAAGCGCCCTTGCGTCGCCCCGCAATCTCTCCAGTTGAGCGAGACTGCCGACGTCGGCGAGAGTGAAGCCTATCCTCTCGGGCGCAAAGCGATTGGCCCGGTCGAAATTTCCGTTTGAGGCGAAGTGCAGCGCGCTTTTTTCGGCGAGGGCGGTCGCCGAAGCGAGGCAAAGACCCGCGAGCGCCGCGATGATCGGAAACACGACTTGCATGACGCGTCCCTCACCGCCTGCGGCCGAAGCGTGGAAGCGCGGCGAGCATTTCTCCGACGTCGCCATAGCCGTACGACGCGTGCTTCTTCATGTCGGCGCGCGTGAGCACGACGCCGGAGATAATGTCGCTTTTATTGACGCCGTCATATGGTCTCAGTTTCTTCAACGCGTTGACGACGACATCGGCTCTCGTTCGGCCCCAGCGCGCGACGAACATGACCTTGTCGACGAAAGCCGGGATCAGATGCGCTTCTGGCAGCTCCATCAGCGGCGATCCATCCACGATGATCCAGTCATATTCGTTATGGAGGTCGCGCATGGTCTTGGCGAGCTGATGATTTGCGAAAAGCGCCAGCGGCTCTGCAACGCTTGGCGCGATCTGCAAAAAGTCGATGCGAAGATCGGCGAGGCCTTGAACATGCAAAAGCGGGGAAGAGAGTTCTTCCGAGGGAAGAGCGAGGCTCTTTTGGTGGGAGAAGCTGTCGGCGACTCCGATTCGTTGACGACGAGTGAAGTCCAGATCGACAAGGAGCGTCCGCCGGCCCATCCGAGCGCCAGCGATCGCCAGGCATCTCGCCAATGTCGTCTTGCCTTCCCCCGACACGCTCGACGTGACAAGCACGCTCCTCGGCGCCGTCTCCCGCTGCGTGGCGTTCATCGACGAGAGAATAAACCGGACCGCCTCGAACAGGCTCCCATTCGGGTCGGAGAGTAAGAGTTGCTCCGGCGACCGCGCGCCTCTGCGTTGCTCCGGCAGGAACCCAATCAGCGGCAGACGAAGTTTTTCTTCAACGTCGTTCTCGCTTCGCAGAGACGTATCCGCGCGTTCACGCCAGATCGCCCAGGCGCAACCGCCTATCAGTGACAGGATCAGACCGGGAACGCCGAAAAGGATCGGGTGAGGCGTGCTCGGGGCCGAAGGAGGCGCGGCCGGGCTCATGACCTCGGCGTCCGGCTTGAGATTCTGCAATTGGCCGCGCAGATAGGTCTGTCGCCGCTCCAGCGCCGGCACGAGACTGCGCGTCGCCGAAGCGTCGCCAATCGTCTCCCGCAGCCGTTGGTCAAAGAACGCATTGCGCTGGATCGGGTGCGTCAGCATCGAGCGTGCTTCGGACGTGGTGGAGTTGACGATCTGGTTCAACGCGGTAATGCGGCGCGAAATCTGATCGAGTTCCTCGGTTATGCGCACGCGCCGGGCCTCGGCTCTTTCGGCGACATAGAGAGACATCACGCGGTTCGCGAAATCGGCCGCTTTTTGCGGAGTGTCCGCAAAGGCGTTGATGACGAACACGTAAGAATGTTTTTCGCGAATGACCTTTAGAATTTTCGACAGTTGCTTCGGGTCGGCGGCCCCGTCCTGCTCAGGCTTGAGCATTCTGGCCCAGACGCGGAAGCGCCGCTTGATTTCGTCCAGCCCGAACGGCTGAGGGGTGAGCAGCTCGGGCGTCAGAGACGGCTGGCCTTTGCCCACCTTGTAGCCAAGCGTTTCCTTCGCCGCCCTCTCCACGAGCGCCGGGGAGGTAAGCGCCAGTTCGTGCGTGTCCATAATGGGGTCGATGGAGTTTTCCTGCCGCGCGGCGACGCTTTCGGGACGGTCCGCGACCTCGTTGAAGGTTGCGGCCTTCGGCCATTTCTCGGGATCGATCACGAGGAAACCGCTGGACATGTATTTGATCGGGATAAGCAAACCCGCAGCCAGAGCGAGGGCGAACCCTGTCAGGCTGAAGAGCAGGATTGTCCATTTCCTCATGCGCAGGATGGCGAAAAGCTGCTGGACTTGAGCAGGCTGTTCGTGCGGTGGCAATTGGCCGGGGTCGACCGCGATCGGGAAAAGATCCTTATTGATGACGTTTAGCATAAAGCGAATACCTTATGTGAGGATGTTGCGGCTGAAAGGCGGCGTGTCGCACTGCGTTGTTCAGAGGTAAGGCAGAGGGCGATGGAAAACCAGTAAATTGGTTGTCGAAGATTAACGTTTGTCAGGCCGAACGTCGTGATCCCGAGCAAGGCGATCGCCAGGAAAATAGAATTCGCGTAAGCTTTGACGACAGCGTTCAGCAACAGCCACGCCAGCGCTAACGCAGCGATCAACCCGCCCTGAAGGTACATTTCCAGGAAGATGTTGTGCGACTCGAAATTCGCGGTGATGTTCACTTCCGGATGGGCGACATTGATATCGTTTGTCGTCCGCCTTTCGGAAATGATCTCGGACGGAATCTCGAGATGAGGGCCCGGGCCCAGGCCCATCATGGAGGCTTCCGCGCCGCGCTCCAGCGCGCGACGCCAGATCTGGACGCGCAGATCCGCTTCTTTGCCGACGCTTTCACCATTGTCTTTCGCGAGGCTGTTGACGATTTTCGTCGCGATCGAGTCGTCGCCGAGAAGAGGAGCGGCGGATAGAATGAGAAGAGGGACGGCGACTAGGCCGATCGCTCCCAGCGCCGACGACGTCGTCAAGGCTCTTCGCGAGAAGGCCCGTTCGAACAATTTCAGCGCGAAAAACGCGCAGAAGCTCATTACGGCGACACCGTGGAAGGTGTCGCTCTTCGACAGATGTCCGACGACGGCGGCGGTCGCGGCGAAGAGAAGGGCGAGGAGAAATCGACTCCAGGTTCGGGCGGTCTCCGCCTGGTTCAAGGACAGCAGCATCAGCGCCGTCGCCAGCAATGCGAGCTGGTTCGGATTTTCCGACCATCCGCGCAATCGATCCCAGTACCACGGCTCTACGTCGCCTATTTCGAAGAAACCGAACGCCGAAGCCAGTTGAACGAGAAAGAAGAAGGCTCCGAAAGAGCAAGTGATCCAGGCGATGCGATGGAGGCGCGCGCCCGCGTCCGGGCGCCAGACGAGCATCAGGCTGAGGGCCGCCGCCAAAGCGTAGGCGAAAATATCGTGCAGGACGAGCCCCGTATCATGGAGGTCCCCGATAAACATCGCCATGATCGAGCCGATGCACTCGGCCGTGACAAAGAGAGTCCAGAAAAGAAGTAGTTTCAGGCAGGGCTTCGAAATCGCGCCTTCGCCCCGCAAGAGCGCCAGCGAAGCGCTCGCGCAGAGCCAGCAAATCAACATCAGTTCCGCAGGCCCGACTGGCAAGCTGGCCAGACGAAGCTGTGTTGACGCGGTCAACGCGAGCCCTGCCGCCAATAAGGCGTCGACCAACACGCCGGACCCCAGAAGGCCTCTGTTCGCGATACGCATTTACGCTTCCTACGCTCGGGGCCGGTAAAATCCCCGTAATGCCTGATTAGAGTTCCGAACCTCCGGGATCTTGGTTCTGGGCGGGCAGATCATGACGACGCCTTGCCAGGCGGCGGTTCATCTTCTTCATGTCGCCTTTACGAACGACATAGGCGGGCAAAAGCTCTTCCTTGTGATTCTTGCGTCCGACATTCCGACGCTTCGGCCGGGCCGCGCGGAGACTCAGCGCGTGATGCGCGTTTAATCCGACCGGTCCCGGAGGCGTAACTTTGAACGAAGCGACCTCTTTGTTCGGAATTACCTCCCTCAGCATGCGCATCACGCTTTCGGGATCGAGCGTCGCAGCGGCGGAGCGCAGATAGTCACGCAAACCCTGCATGACATGGAGCCCTTGAATACGGGAACGTGCGAGGCGAATGCCCGCGACATCGGTCGTTTCCAGAATCTCATTCTCGTCGAAAAGCTCTTCGTGCAGCTTCTCGCCCTCGCGCACGCCGATGAAGGAAATCGGAATGTCGCGGTCGGGCAGATAGCCGGCGAGGGATATCATTCTGCGAGCGAGATCGACGATCCTGATGGGCTCGCCCATGTCGAGCACCATGATGGCGCCGGCGGACTCCGCCCTTTGCATCGCGAAAGTGGATCCTTGAAGCACCAGACTCACCGCTTCCGGGATCGTCATGAAATATCGCGTCATACGCGGGTCGGTGACGGTGACCGGCCCGCCGTTCCTGATCTGCCGTTCGAACATCGGGACGACGGAGCCGCTGGAGCCGAGGACGTTGCCGAACCTGACGACCATGAAGCGCGTGGCGTTTCCCTTTTGCGCCCGAGAGGCGTCCATGGCCTGGCAATAGATTTCAGCGACGCGCTTTGACAACCCCATCGCGCAGTAAGGCTTCACCGCCTTGTCGGTCGAAATCATGACCACGGCCTCCGCTCCGGCTTCGGCGGCGGCGTCTGCGACATTAGCTGTCCCGAGAACGTTGGTGAGAATGCCCTCTACGGGATTCGCTTCAACCATGGGAACGTGTTTATACGCGGCTGCGTGAAACACCAGTTGCGGGCGGACCTCTCGCATGATCGCAAAGATGCGTTCGCGATCGCGGATCGACGCGAGGATTGGTCTGAACGCGCGGTTTTGATCGTTCGCCGCGAGCTCTTGCTCGATGTTGTACAGATTGAACTCGGCATGATCGATTGAAACCAGCTTCGCCGGCCCGTGGCTGAGAAGCTGCCTGCAGAGTTCCGAGCCGATGCTGCCGCCGCCACCCGTGACCAGAACCGTCTTGCCCCGAATGAGGCTGTCGATGGACGAGAGATTCAGCGCGACCGGCTCGCGTCCGAGGAGGTCCGTTATGACGACCGGCTCGAAGTCGATCTTTCCCTCCTTTCTGGACAGTACCGCGTGGATGTCCGGGAGACGCACGGCCCGCAATTGCGCCTTGCTCGCCGCATCGACCAAAGCTCGAACCTTCGCGCGCGGCACGCCATTGGTCGGGATGACCAGCGTGGAGACGGGAACCGAAGAATCGCGCAGGAAGTTGGCGATCTCTTCGAGCCTGTCCGAAACGCCGAGAACCCTTACGCCTCTTATGCTCCTGTCATAGCTCGCCTTATCATCCTCGATGATGCCGACGACGTGGTAGGAGGGATTCGACGTTCCTCTCAGCGACCGAAGGAAAGCGTCGGTTTCCGACGTGGCGCCGTACACGAGCAGATTCTCGCGTTCGGCGGGCGCTTCTTTCGCATTCCGGATTTGATCCAGCCCCAGCGGCAGCTTCCCCTCGAGCGACGCCCGATACAGGACGCGCACGCCGCCAAGCAATGTAAGGATCGCGCAATAGGCGGCGATCGGCGACGACCATGAAAGAGTCGCGGACGGCGTCAAAGACGCTTGAAGCGCGAAAAAGATCAAAACGGCAAGCGCCACATCCCGGCAAAGCTGGAAAACGTCGGGCACGGAAACGAAGCGCCATGACCGGAAAGACAGGCCGGTCGCCAGGTAGACGCAGCCAAAGGCCGCGGCCGACAGCAATGTGGTTTCGAGTATTGTGCTCGCGTGGACGTAAATACTTTTAGGATCGACTAATCCGATTGCGAAGAGAACGCCTAGCGAACTCAACGTCGTATCAATTGAAAGACGACCAGCGCGCTTTAACTCGACAGAATCGAGCATGACTGAAAACATAGTCATTCTGATACTCGCTAAAAGACGCTACATACGGACGTGACAAAAGAGACGTACTTTTGTCAAAAATTATTGTTAAACGATTGTAAATTTTATGCAAGCGATGCCTGTGAGTTTCCCGCTAAAACTCTGATTAATAACATCAGAATCAAGTATTCGTAAGCTGAGCTATAAGCGCATACTTAAGCATTCACGCAGTCTGGCTAACGGCGTCAATTGAGGCGATTTTTTGCTCGAACCTTCATCGTTCAGTCGAGGCTTGGCGAGGATTGGCGCGATCGGGGTCCCGCTTCCAACGAAACAACCTGATTTGTCCGCGCCTTAATTTGGGCGAATCTCCCTCGCGCGATTTATCGGGGACGCGCAAGCGAGAGGCATAAAGCAAGACAAGCTTGATCGCCTTCAGATGCGTGCGCGCTGGCCGCTTCGGTCTTGCACAAGATGTCGCGCCCGGAAAGCAGCGGCAGGGCGCGTTACGCTCGGCGAGGCCTTTGACAGTTGAAGCGGCGCGCGCAGGCTACCGATCGCGCGATTGTCCCACGAACCGATCGTGCGCTCTGTTTGAAATCCTGGTTTTCAGACTAGCGTGCGCGACGCGCGCGTTCCGGCTCGACAAGTTCGTATCTGATCAGAAATCTGAGGGCTCTGCTCCAGGACTCGTCCGTCTCCCCGCGGAGGTCCGTTTGAGAGACATGGACGAGCTGACCCGTTCGGGCGTCTCGGATGCGCAACTCCAGACATTGCTCCATAACGCTGATCTTTCGGAAAAAGCCGACAAAAGACATGTCCGCGCCGAGGTCGCGCGCCGCTTCCGCATCACATCCGTTGCATTTGCGAAGCCAATGTTCGGCGACCATTTGCGCGCCCGATCCGCTAACGTCGACGATCTCGAACAAGCCCGACTCCGCGAGCAAATCGCGGGTGAGTCGCGTCATGCGTTGAAGGCGCGCCGTTTCGGCGACGCTTTCTCCGGCGAGCGGACCGCCGGCGCTGAAATCGTCCAGCTCGAGAGCGAAGACTGCGAGCTTGATCGGTCTTCGCGCCTCGTCGGCGGGGCGCGCGCCCGAAAACGGCGTAAGGACGAGCAGAACCGCAACGCCGAAAGCTCGGACGCGCGCGAAAGGCGGGACAGCAATCATTTCGTTTCTCCGCTCATTGCGTCGGCGGAGTTATGCTTCCTTGCGCGGTTGAGCGCGTCAGCGTTTTGACCGATCGCCCTCGGGCAAATCGCCCGCGTCGCCCTAACTGGCGCGGCTCAATTCGCGTTCTCGACTTCGACGATCCCGGCGCCGATCGCGAGCCAGACGAGATGCGCGTCCGTTCGGGCGCCGATCTTGGATTTGATCTGGTAATGATAGTTTTGAACGGTCTTGGCGCTGAGATTGAGAAGGGCGGCGATCTCCTCGGTTGTTTTTCCCGAGGCGATCATCCTGAGAATTTCGGTCTCTCGCGGTCCGAGGCTCTCGACGAGAGAGGCGCCGTTCCCAATTCGCTCGGCGGCGATCTCGCGCGCAATGTCGTCGCTCAAGGCCCGGCCTCCCCGGGCCACGTTTGCGACCGCCTTGATAAGCTCGGTCGCGTCGCTGCTCTTCGTCACATAGCCCGCAGCGCCCGCGTCGAACGCCTTCAGGGCGAAGGCCGAGCCGCAGTGCATGGTGAAGACGAGAATGCGGGCGCGCTTATCCCATTGCCGGATGTGGCGGATCGCTTCGAGCCCGCCGGCGCCGGGCAGAGAAAGATCCATGATCGCGACGTCAGGCGACACATCGCGATAGATCTGATAGGCGGCGCCCGCATTGTCGGCTTCGGCGACGACGCGAAAGCCCGGCTGGCGCTCCAGCAACCGGCGGTAGCCCTCGCGCACGATCGGGTGGTCGTCGACGAGAAGGATGGAAACCCCGATCATGCCGGCGCGAATCCCGCGGCGCCCAATTCGCCCCTCTGTGCGAGCGGAATGCGGGCATCGACCCTGAGGCCGCGCGCGGCGCGGCCGATGACGAGGCTGCCGCCCAGAGCCGTGACGCGCTCGCGCATCCCGAGAATTCCGTGACCGGAGGAAGCGCTGACGCTTGCGGGATCGCCCCCCGCGTCGTCCTCGATCGTCATCGAAATATCCGCGGCGCGCGAGATCCGAAGGCGGATGTGGTTCGGACGGCCGTGGCGCATCGCATTGGTGAGACTCTCTTGCGCGATACGATAGACGCTCGTTGCGACCGCCCGAGGCAAGGCCGCGAGATCGCCTTCCAGATCGAGATGCACGATGGCGCTCGCGCCCGCTCGCGCGTTCCACCCGGCGACGAGTTGAACAAGACACATCTCCAGCCCCAGTTCTTCCAGATCCTGCGACCGGAGCCGTGCGAGCGTCTCGCGCAGCGTTGTCATCATACGTCTTGCGGCGTTTGAGATTGAACGCGCGTCCTTTGCGAGATCGGGCCGGTCCTGGGCGCCCGCCTCGATGGCGGCGGCGAAGGCGAGGGCGGCGGTCAGGCACTGGCCGAATTCGTCGTGGAGGTCGCGGGCCAGCGCGCGACGCTCTTCCTCCTGCACCTCGAAGAGGCGCTTGGTGAGCGCCATGCGCTCGGCGTCCGTCCGGGCGAGCCGCTCGGCGAGGTCGTTCACCGCGCGCGCGATGAGGCCGAACTCGGCGGTTTCGCGGGTTTCGATCGGGCGTCGGTAGTTCCCGCCTTCGAGTCGCCGGAGCCCCGCAATAATGGTCTGCGTTGGCGCGAGCGCCTTTGCGATCGCCAGGGCGGCGAGGAGACAGATCGCCAAGGCCATGGACCCCGCGACGCCAAGCACGATGGAAATCTGGCCCCAGGCTTGCCGGATCGCCGCCTCGGCGTCGGCTGTCGCGACCACGGCGCCTGTTTCAGGCTGCCGGATAGTGAGGCGGCGGGTCGCCGGGACTTCCGGTCCAAAGATCGCCCGATATCCCTTCGCGAACCATTCCGGGGCCGGCGCGCCGACGCCTTCCAGCCGGCTGCAAAGCTTATGAGGCTCTTCTCCCGCCGGCGCGTAAGCGATGCATACGCCCGGCGAGACAAGCTTGAGGGTCGCGAGCGACTCCCAGTTTGGAATGGGCAGGACGCCGTCACGACGCATGCTGCCTCGCCAAAGGATTTCGCGCCAGAAGAGATTTTCGAGTTCGAACGCCGCGCGTTCGGCGGTCGCGGCGGTTTCGGAGGCGACGGTCTTGTGCGCCTCGATCATCACGAAACCCGACGTCGCCGCGAGCGTAGCGACCACGATCACGACAAGCTGCGCGATGAGTCGAATGACGAGGCGCATGAACGATCCTCCGCCGCCTTGCTGGTTCTGAGAATTCTAGACGCGCAATCGCCCGACGCCAACATATCGGGAGGCCCGATCGCCAGGTTCGGGCAAATTGCCTAAACGGCGGCGCATCGCGGGGGCGACGAGGTCAGGCGAATTTCCCGCCTGATTCGAGGCGAATCGCCCTGGAGGCGACGCTCGGAATCGCGACAAATTGTCGGCCGAGCGTTCAAAACAGGAGGATCGCCCTTGGCCGACTTGATTTTCGATGAGCGCAACATTCGCTGGAAGCAGATCGATGGCGTCGACCATCTGTCGCTGTCGGTGCTCGATGTGGACGGAGCGAACGGCGTCATCCATGTGCTGTTCAAATTCGCCGCGAAACGTCAGATCGTTCTGCACCGCCATCTGACGCTGAACAAAACGATGACCATTCGCGGCGAGCATCGGCTCTATCACGCCGACGGCCGCCTGAAGGAAGTCAGGCCGTGCGGGCGCTTCACCGTGGCGCAGCCGACTGACGAGCCGCATCGCGAGGGCGGCGGCGATATCGATGCAATCGTCCTTTTTGCGATTTATGGCGCCGGCGCCCTCTAT
Source organism: Methylocystis sp. JAN1 (assembly GCF_052186135.1). GTDB lineage: Bacteria > Pseudomonadota > Alphaproteobacteria > Rhizobiales > Beijerinckiaceae > Methylocystis. Next base: position 788,197 of record NZ_CP181499.1, read on the forward strand.
GAGGCGCTTGACGACAGCATGAATGTCGCCATGACGCTTCGCGCGCAGGATTTCGCCGCGCTTTATGATCTCGACCAGGCCTGAGACCATGCCGCTCTCAGCCGTCGCCGTCGCCGGCGCCCTTTGCCTGTCGATCGCGCTGATCGAAGCATGGCTTCTTGTCGCGTTGCTCGCGCGCCCCGGCGGCGCGCTCCACCGCTTCCTGCCAAACCGGGCGGACCTCGTTCGCTCCCATGTCGACTATCTCATGATGGCGCTGTTTCTTTTTGTCTTCTACGGGCTTTGCCGTCTCGTCGAAGAGACGCCCGCGACCTGGCAGATTGCCGCGGCCTGCCTCGGAGCCTTCTTTAATCCCTTCGCCTTTCTCGTCCACGCCATGCGGCCGGACTTCAAGGAGGCTGCGCCTCCCGTCTTCTTCGCTGCAATCATCCTGAGCTGCGTCGCGACGACGATCGGCTTTGGGACGTTCGCGTGGGTGATCGCGATCGGCGCCCTGAGGGGATGGTAGGCGCATCCGAAGCGACAACCGCTTGCGGTGCAGGCTAACCCCAGCGTCGCTGGTTGTGTGACGATGTTCGTCCGGCGAATATCTGTTTTATGGGAACGTCGTCACCTGCTGCTGACGCAGCGCCGTCGGATCGAAGCGGCAGCCATGCCATGGACGCCGCAATCTTCAGAAGTTCGTTCGGGAGGAGGCGAGCGCGAACTCGGCTTCGTCAATTCCATGGGCGCTGCGCGGCCGTTAGCCTGCTTTTGGCGGTAGGCGCGAGCGAGCTCTATTCACAGCCCTTGCCGCCCCGAAGGCCGCCAGAGCTTGGGCCAGCGAAGCCGGCTCGCCCTGGCGAAGGCGATGTGGTCGGCGCGCCCGATATGGGGGCGTGCCTGGATCGGCTGGCTGCTCTGGGCGTAGAGTTCCAAACGGAGACGGCGCCGTCCGACGGCGAGGTTTGCGCCGTCGCCATGCCGGTCCGGCTCCGGAGCCTGGTCGTTCGCCGCGGCTTCGGCTCCATCCAGCTCCCCGCGCGGCCACTGGTCGATTGCCGCTTGGCCGAACCTTTGGCGCTTTGGGTCGGCGGGGTGGTCGCCCCCATCCTCGCGGAAAACTTCTCCTCTGCTCTAAAGACAGTCGTGACAGGACCGGGCTTCGAATGCCGCAACCGCAACCGTGAAGCAGCCGGCAAGATCAGCGCGCATGCGATCGGGTTCGCGCTCGACATCTCGGGCTTCGAGTTGGCCAACGGGCGAGCCCTGTCGTTCGGGGCAAGCGGCGATCCGGCAGGGCAGGCGGTTCTCCGGACTGTGCGCACCGCCGCCTGCGGCTGGTTCACGACGGTGCTGGGCCCCGGTTCGGACGCGGCGCACGAAGACCATCTCCACGTCGACATTCAGCGACATGGAACCAGCGAGCGCTACCGGATCTGCGAATGAACCGGACATGTCGCCGGGCTGACAAAAATTGGCGCGAAGCAGCCCTTACGGGTGCGGCTGCTTCTGACTTATCTCCGCCTTGCCGAACATCCGCTGACGGGACGAGCGCCTCCACGCGCGGGAGCGCCGCGACAGCACGACGCCGCCGGCCTTCCATCGCAGATCGGTTTGCACCGAAAGGGCGAGCGCGTCGTCGACCTCAATATCAAGAAAAACCGGCATTCTTCACAATGTCGAAAGCAAGTGATGAGAATCTGAGCTAGACTTTCAACGGGTTTATGCGGAAGTATTCTCTCGTGGGACAACAGGACTCCAAGATCATGATGACGGACGATGGGATCGCCGGTGCCGGCGAAAGAAACGAGGGAGGCCTGCTTGGGCTTCGGTCGGGGCGTCTCAACCGCCGGTCGTTTCTGTTCGGCTCCGCCGCCGGTTTCGGCGCGCTGGGCCTCTCCGGCTGCGTGACGTCCGACGACATGGGCCGCGCCGAGGCGGCGAAGTTTTACGCGGCCGTGCCGAACGAGAAATTTCCGATCCCGGCGGTCGATATCGGCAAGATCGATCCGAAATATTTTCGCCAGACGGTGCGCTACGACACCAAAGAAGCGCCCGGCACGATCATCATCGATCCCGGCAAATACCATCTTTACCGCATCGAAGGCGACGGAATGGCCACTCGCTACGGCGCCAATGTCGGCCGCCCCGGCTTCCTGTGGAGCGGCGAAGTTTATGTTGGGCGCAAGGCGGAATGGCCCGTCTGGACGCCGCCCAAGGAGATGATCGCGCGCCAGCCGGAGGCGCGCCAATATGCCCGCGGCATGCCGGGAGGTCTGGACAATCCGCTCGGCGCCCGCGTGCTCTATCTCTATAAAAATGGCGTCTACACGGTCTACACAATCTACAGCACAAGCGACCCCGAGACGATCGGGACCGGCATTACGAGCGGCTGCACCGGTCTCCTCAGCCAGGACATGATCGACCTCTATTCGCGAACGCCGATCAAGACAAAGGTAATCATGTTGCCGGCGTAGCCGATGGCGTCAACCCCCGGCCCAGGCGCCGCCGGCGCCAGCAGCGCAAAGAACAGGGCGGTTCGTTAGAGTCACGGCGATTGCGGGCGGCGGCCGCTTCAGCCTGGAACGGGTTGATCGTCCCACCGAGCGGTAACCACGCGGCTCCGCTCCCGCTTCGCGCCAAGCAACGCCCGAGCCCACGTCTCCCGGCGGCGCGTGTCTGTCCATCCGAAATTGGAAGAGGGAGAATGGCGCCGCCACCCTGGCTCGAACGGGGGACCCCCAGATCCACAAGCGCGGGTGCAGAGTGTTGTGGGCGTTCAAGAGGCGACAAGCGGGTGCGTGGGAGGGCAAGAAAAAGAGAGTGGCGGCGGTCGAACGCACGTGCACAGTGCACGGATATGCACGCGCGTGGAGCGAGGAATCTGTAACCGAGCGCTCTGCTTGGCAACAAAAACGAAAAATCGTGTCGGCCTTCGCCCAGCGCCTATCGAAGCGCGCTCGCGCTAGCGCGAGAGCTACGTCAACCCAATTGAATCCCCGCGCACTCGGGGAAGCTTGTTCTACGGCCAGCGCACGCTGATCGGCGGCGGTTCATCCCCGCGCATGCGGGAAACGCAGCGAGTGCGTGCGGCCGATGCCGTATGTCTCCGGTTCATCCCCGCGAATGCGGGGAACGCCCAATCGACGCCGTCAAGCCCGCTCCGCAGATCGGTTCATCCCCGCGCATGCGGGGAACGCAAGAACTCCACCAGCGAACGCGGCTCGCCATCCGGTTCATCCCCGCGCATGCGGGGAACGCGTTATTCGGGCGCGGCTTAAGGTGGCCGAAGCTCTAGCAAAGGAGATGAGAGATGCGCAGCCGCATCGTTGATGGAATCGAGGTCACGACAAGTTCCGGCAATGTGTTTGCCGACTTGGGCTTGCCGGACGCTTAAAAGCTGAAAGTGAAATCCGGCCTGGTGATCGAGATCGCCAAGGCAGTGCGTCGGCTTAATCTTACACAAGAGGAAGCCGGGCGGCGCATGGGGCTTCCGCAACCGAAAGTGTCGTCGCTCCTACGCGGCGACTTCACAAATTTGTCGGAACGGAAACTGATAAAGTGCCTGACTCGACTTGGCTACGACATCGAAATCAAAGTGAAGCCGACCGCCGATCCAGTCGGCATTTGACGCTTGCGGTTGCTTGAGGGCGAGGGAGGCATCAATTCCACCGGCCGCCGCCATCCGCCGCGGCCTGCCGGTCTTGGCGCGCGGCGTCTTGCAGAAACCCGATCCGCCGTCGCGGGCGGTTTCTCCATTCAGACCAGGCCGGCGCGCCTGCGGCGTTGATGGCGCGCCATTCAAAAAATACAATCATGGCAGCGCTCGGCGCCAGACCCGCAAGAAGCCCCAACGCAACGTTTTGCAAAGTAAAATCGGGCTTCTGCTTGAATGTAGCGCCTCCGCGCGAGATCGTCGCCGTAGAGCTCACTTTCCTCGATCCGACCGGCCGCAGAAAGGCCGACGTTGAGAAGCCGCGCCGGGCGATTGGCCCGCTCGGCCAGGGCCTCTTGCGCACGGCGCCGGCCGCGCGGCATATCGGCCTCGCCAAAGGGTTCGAGACGTCCTGGGCCGCATCCCTCCTTCACAACGGCCTGCCGGTTTGGGCGACGCTCGGCGCGGAGCGATTCAATGTCATCACCCTGCCCGAGATCGTGAAGCGCGTGACAACCTTCGCTGACCATGACGCGCCCGGCCTGGCCGCGGCTCTCTCCTTCTTCGACCGCCATCCAAATCTTGACGTGGATCTTTGCTGGCCCTCAGCGTTCGGTTGTGACTTCGCCCACATTTGGGAAGCGACGACAAACGTCGATTGTATCTCTACGTCACTTCCGGCTTACGAATGTCCGAAAATATTGTGAGATTCGCCACCCCACGCTTCTAAGCCGCTTACTCCGCCAATTTAGTGACCCGAGCATAAATTGTTACTGCGTTGGGGGTTGGATATGGATTCTATTACCCGCCCTTGAAGGCCGGCGATGAGCGCGAATTTCCTCAATCACTGCAATGGCGTCAAAGACCGCCGCGTTGCCGGGATGACGACCGACCTGCCAGAAGAAGTCTTGCTGACGGTTTTCATCGGGCTCTGGAGGATTTTGACAGGACCGTCATGTAGGACCAAGGACCAGCTTGATTGGCCGCCTTTTCGTTATGGGTCGTGAGCCTTCAGGCAAAAATTTCCTGCGCGGCGGCGAGCGAGGACAAGACCTTGATCCGCTCGACGGCGTCATAATCCTCGCGCACATGCCAAACGCCGACCTCTACATCTTCAAGCGCGACGCTTCAAAAATCCCAATCAAGCCAATGCGTCTGAAAGCCGTGATCAGCCTAGACTTCCGAGCCGCGTCGCTCGAATGTTAACGACTGGAGGTGATCCCGCCATGTCGCGCGAGGACAAGCGACTTGCAATCGTGTCGCAATTAGATATCGTTGTGCGAATTCGTCGTCTCCGCGGCTCGGCGGCGCAATGAAAAATCCGATAAAAGTTTTTACGGTCTGTCTTCTGCTTTTCTGCGTCGTCGCTCGCGCCGGCATTTTCGTTTCGCCCATCGAGCGAAGTCATTTGTTCGACTGAACGAACGCAGTCGCCGCATTCCCCTCACGAGCGCCATCACTGGGGTTTCTGCTGCGCCGCTTCCTGCGGCGGCTGCATCGCGAGCCTCGCGCCCATATTTGAGACAATGGCGACCCCGCGACGACGGGCGAGGGTCGCCGGCTGGGACAATTCAAACCCCGCCTCTCTAGGCTCGCAACAATTCCGCATCTCCAAAGCGCGCGGGCCGCCGCAAGGCTAGATCGCGCGCGTATATTGCTCGTCAACGTCGGCGGAACGTCGAGCGGGCTTCGACGCGCTTTCGTTCATATGATTTTCGACAGCCTGTCGCAGGCGGCCGCCTGCGATATGGCGAAGTCCTATTGCGCTCGCCCCGCTGGTCGCCGATCGGGGCGCTTCCATTCGCTTTTTGCGAGGCGGCTTCATGATCCCTCTTCCTTCCGGCGTTCTTGGCGCCGATCTGTCAGAAATAGAAAGCGCTTGCGACGCGTGCGGTCGAAAGACGGAGGCGGATCATGCCCGCGCGTGATCGCCTGCTCTCCAACCTTTATCGGGCGCATGCGCGAGAGTTGCGACTCTTCGCGCGCCGCCGCGTCGGCGATCAGGCCGCGGAAGATCTCGTCCAAGACGCCTATCTGCATTTGATGCAAATAGACGAAGTCGAGCATCTCAAGAGCCCTCGGCCGTATCTTTTCCGGACTGTTTTGAATTTGGCGGTCGACTCGCTTCGGAAGGATCGAAGGCGCGGCCACGTTTCCGGAATAAAGAGGCCGGAGACCGGCTCGCAGACCTACGATCCAGGCAAGGCCAATGAAAACACAATGCTGGCCAGCCAGCTTTGGAAAAGTCTCGCGGAACTGCCGCCTGCTTGCCAGGACGCTTTCCTTCTTCAGCAGATTTTCGCCATGAACCATCCCGAGATCGCTCGGAAGCTGAGGATTAACGTCCGAACGGTTCAGCGTCACGTTCGAAAAGCCATGGATCATTTGCAAAGCCAGTTGGGAGAATTTCCCTGCTATCGCGATTGAAATCGGCGTGCGACGTGTGGCCCCGTCTCTTCGTCCGATGTGGCGACGATGCAACAATCGAAGCGTTCGGCGAAGGCAGGTCATTGTGTCATTGACAAGACAAGAGGCCTTCCGATAAGCAATGCTTATGCGGCAAAATTCATTAAAATGGCGGAATTTCATGCGCGCGCCCCTCGCGCGCGCCGCCATCGCCATATTGTTTTTCGCCGCGCTTCTCATTGCTCAAACCGGCAGCGTCCGTAAGGGCTTATTCAGCGATCTCGTTGGGGCTTCGGCGCCTGCCGTCGGCTTCGTCTGCAAAACGGATATAGGCGACCATCGGAAATCGCCGCACCCCTATCAGCATCATCATTGCGGCGCCTGTATCCTCGGCGAAAAGGACGACGGAATCGACGCGGCGGCGCTGCTGACCGTTTTGATTGCCGTGCTTGTCCCGCAGTCCGAGACAAGCGCGCCATGGCTCCGCGGCCGAAGCGCGCTTCCGCCGAAGGCCACGAGGTTCAGCGCTTGGTCTTCCCGAGCGCCGCCGCTCTTCTTCTCCTGACAGACTGAGCGCAGCCCCCCGGTCGCCGATCCGTCGGGTCTGCTCCCCTTTCGTCTTGCGTTCGCGATCTCCGCGAGCGGGGAGAAGAAGACATGCGTGCATTTTCTATTTTCATTGGCGTCGCCACGACGATTGCGACGTTTGGCGGCGCGCGCGGCGAACCGAACGGCCATCAGACTGAAAAACAGAGCGTCGCGATACGTTTCGCGCTCGTAGCGGGAAAGCAGCCGGCGGAATGCAGCCGCGACATTCATGGTTTGGGGACCGGCGGAAAGGCCATCCAACTCCATGACGCGCGCCTTTACGTGTCGGACGTCGCGCTGATCGACGGCGCCGGGCGCGAGGCGCCCGTCGAGCTCGAACAGAACGACTGGCAATACGCCAATGTCGCTCTGCTCGATTTCGAGAACAAGACCGGCAAATGCGTGGGGACGGAAAGCGTCAACGACACGATCAGGGGCGTCGCGCCGACCGGCCGTTACAAGGGCGTGAGCTTCGTCGTCGGGGCGCCCAGCCTTGCAAAGGCGCCGGACGGAAAAGAAGTCGTCCTCAATCATTCGAATTTCGCGACAGCCCCGGCGCCGCTCGATCTCCAGTCCATGAGCTGGAACTGGCAGGGCGGGCGCAAATTCATCAAGATCGAGCTCGATCCGGAGGGCGGCGTCACCCGGCCGCCGCCGCCCCCGCGGCCGACGCCGTCAAATGCGGAAGCTTCCACGCCTTCGGCTGACAAGCCGGACGCGCCGGCGATGGCCGACGCGCCCAGGACCGCGCCCTTGCGCGTCAATGACGACGGCACGATCACCGTCGCCACATGGATGCTTCATCTCGGCTCGACGGGCTGCCGGGGCGACGCCGTAAAGGGCGAGATCACCTCCTGCGCGAGCCCAAATCGCATCCCCGTGCGGTTCTCCTCCTTCTCGCCGGCGCGCCAGAAAATCGTTCTCGATCTCGAAGCGCTCTTCGCCGGGATCGATCTCGGCCGAGACAAAGGATTTTCGACGGGCTGCATGAGCGGTCCGGGAGACCCCGAATGCGTGCCGATGTTCGAGAATCTCGGCCTGCGTCTGAAGGAGACCGCGCCCGACGCGAATGATTCCGGCAAGCCGTCCGGCGTCGCGACGAAGATCTTTCGCGTGGAGGGCCTGAAATGACGCCGCAAGCTTTACTTCTCGCTCTTCTGTCCTTGACGTTGCTTGCGACGGCCGCGCGAAGCGAGCCGCCTCAAGGCGCGGCCGCCTGGCGCTGGACATTGCCGGATTTTCTGCCGCCGCCCCGCGAGCCGGCCGACAACCCAATGTCCGAGGCGCGCTTCCAGCTTGGACGAAAATTGTTCTACGACGCGCGCCTGTCGGGCAACGGCAAAGAGAGCTGCGCGAGCTGCCATTTGCAAAAGCTCGCCTTCACGGACGGGCGCCCGGTCGCTATCGGCGCCACCGGCCAAACGACGCCGCGCAACTCGCCAAGCGTCGCCAACGCCGCCTGGCGCGCGACATTGACCTGGGCGAATCCGGCCTTGGTGACGCTCGAGCGGCAGATGGAAAATCCGTTGTTCGGCGAGGACCCCATCGAGATGGGCGTCAACGACGATAATCGCGCGGAGATTCTCGCGCATTTCGAAGCCGATTCCAGTTATCGGGCGGCGTTCGCGCAAGCCTTTCCGAAGGAGGCGAAGCCGGTCAGCTTCGGAAACGTGATCAAGGCGATCGCCGCCTTCGAGCGCGGCGTGGTCTCGGCGTCCTCGAAATATGATCTCTATCTTTTGGGGAAAGCCAGTCTTTCGCCCGAGGAAACGCGCGGCAAGGATTTGTTCTTCGGCGAAAAGGCGGAGTGCCATCATTGCCATGGCAGCGTCAATTTCGACGATCAATTCTATCACGCGAAGACGCGGGAAATAGAGACGCCCTTTCACAATACGGGCCTCTACGACCTCGACGGAAAGGGCGGCTATCCTGCGCCCAATCGCGGGGTTTTCGAGAACAGCCACAAGCCGGAGGATATGGGTGCGTTCCGCGCGCCCAGCCTGCGCAACATCGCCGTGACGGCGCCTTACATGCATGACGGCAGCGTGGCGACGCTCGAGGAAGTGATCGACATCTACGCCGCAGGCGGGCGCAATGTCTCGAACGGTCCTCTCAAGGGCGACGGACGCCGCAATCCCAATAAAAGCGCCCTGATCGTTCCGATCGAGCTCACCGCGCAGGAGAAGAGCGATCTGATCGCCTTTCTCAAAACGCTTACGGACGAGACGCTGCTGACGTCGCCTCGTTTCGCCGATCCTTGGGCCGCCGCCGCAACCTCAGCGAACAGCCCGAGCGGGATTCAATCCAAATAACTGCAAACCCCTTTTAAGAAAGAACTACCATGTCTCTGCAAGCGACCCTGACGCGCGGCGTTTCCGCCTGCGCCATCCCCCTCGTTTTGGCCGCCTCCAGCGCAAATGCGCAGCAGACCCTGCCCCGCATCGAGATCGGCGGCGGGCGCCGCGACGCCGGCGCGCGCGTTCCCAGCCGGCCCGCCGCGCCCGTCGTCGCGACGTCCTCCGCCCAGCCCGCCGCCCCCCAATCCGTCGCGCCCGGATTTAGCGCCGCTCGCGCCAAACTGCCGATCTATCGCGATCCTCCCGGGCAGAGCTTTACGACGGTGTCCGGCGGCTTTCTCCGCACCACTCCGATGGCGACGGTGCAAGAAATGCTGCGATACAGCCCCGGCGTCTCTTTCAGTCAGGGCCTGACGCCGCGCGATCTGATCGTCTCTATTCGCGGCTCGGGCAACCGGCTGTCCAATGGCGTCCGCAACATTCAGATGTTCGACGACGGCTTTCCGATCGTGACATCCGACGGGAACAGCCGCACGGACATGCTCGATCCGCACGCCTATGGCGCCATCGATGTTTATCGCGGCCCCTCATCGGCCATGTTCGGCAATCACGCCTTGGGTGGCGCGATTAACTATCGCACCCGCAGCGGCGCGGAAATCGACGGCGTGGAAACCGGCTCGGAATTCGGCAGCTTCGGCTACATCAACAATTTCGCCAATGCCGGGAAAAAGCTCGGCGCTTTCGATCTCGCCCTCTTCGCTTCCGACATGCGCGGAGACGGCCATATATTGCATAGCGCCTATAATTATCAGACCGTCAATCTTCGGGGAAGCTGGGCGCCGACCGAGTCGGACAGATTCACGCTGAAATACATTTTCAACAACACCTTTTCGCAGATCGCACAAGCGTCTCCGATCCTGAGATACTATCTCAATCCCTTCCAGTTCGGCTGCGAAATCGCGACTGCGAACAACCCCTATTGCGCGAACATCCAGCAGCCAGGAAACGGCGTCTCGGGCGCCTTGGTTCCACAAAGCTTCTCTCAACTCGGCGCGCACCAGCATCTGAACCGCCACATCGCGGGGCTGAGATGGGAGCATGATTTCGACAATGCGACGACGCTGCGGACTCAGGTCACCTATAATTACCTCGATTACATCAACGGCACGGTCATTCCTCCGCGCTTTTCCTTCGGCGGACCGGTGCAGGTGCGCGGACCCGCGGTCGGCCTCAACGTGACGACGGACGTCACGAAGCACGGCGCGCTGTTCGGCTTTCCCGCCACGCATTTCCTTGGCTTTTTCTATGACAACACCAAAGCCACGAATCCTTCTTTCGTGCAGGTTCCGAATGTGTGGAATTGGGGCATGCCGGGCGGCGCGGCCGGCAAGGTCGATTCCTATCATTCGAATATCGGACTCCGCGCGCGAGAAGAGATCGCGCTCGCCGACGGCTTGACGGGCGTCATCGGTTTCAGCTCGAACTGGAACAGGGTCTGGGGCGTTAACACCGTCTATACCTACAACGCTGCAAGCCGATTGACGCTTCCCTATCAGGTCGCTCTCGATCGGGATTTCTGGAATACGGCGCCGGAGGCATCGCTTACCTATCGTTACAACCCGGAATGGCAGTTCCGCGTTCGCTATGCGGCGGGCTATGGAACGCCGAATTTCACGACGCTCACGACAAATTCCACGGGAAATGTCGCGACGGCCAACACGACTCTCAAGCCGCAAACCAATATGGGCGTCGATGTCGGCGTCGACTGGACGCCGCGCCCCGACGTCACCGTCAGCCTGACGGGCTTCAACGAATGGTACCGCAATGAAATTCTCACGCTTTCAACCGGCGCGCCGCTTCTGGTCAATTATTCGCTGAACATTCCCGCCGCGATCCATCGCGGCCTCGAGCTCAACGCCAATTGGCGGCCTTTCGAGGGCGCGGCTCTGACGGCGGTCTATTCGCTCAACAGTCAGTACATCACCGAAATGATGGAGGGGCTGCCGTCAGGCTCCGCGCCATCCGTCTATCTCAACCGCAGCGGCAAGAAAATTCCCAACGTGGCGCCGCACACGATCACGACGCGCGCCAGCTATGACATCCCGCACGGCGCCTACAAAGGTCTCGGCGCCTTCGTCGAATATGTCTTCAAAAGCGCCTACACGCTCGACGCCGCGAACCTGTCCAGTATTCCCGGCTACGGGCTCGTGAACCTGAACCTGCATTACAATCGGGACGTCGAAAACTTCTATTTCAGGAACATCGAGGTCTATCTCAGCCTCAACAACGTTTTCGACCGCCGATACATGGCCGCGACATTCATCATGCCGAACACGCTGACGGGAGGAATAGAGACGCCCGCCGCCATTTTGGCCAATGCGGCCGGCGGCGTCTATGCCGGGCAACCGCGCGCGGTGATCGGCGGCATGAAATTGAAGTTCTAGATCGAACGCCTTTCAAAGGTCTCGTCGAATCTATCGAGTGACAATGTCGGGAATCGTCGGTTCCCGATATTTTTTGCTTTGTCCGCGTCATTCCCACGATCGACGTTTTGTCGCGCAGATCGCGTCGCTGGACAGTGTGAAGGTCCGCCATAGCGGCGACGCTATCGGAAACGTGATTGAAGGCGCCTATCGCGTTTTGAACGCCAACTGGACCCTGTTGACCAAGGCTCAGTCCATGTGGCGCGTGACGGACGCGAAGGAAAACCGGGTCTGGACCTTCAAGACGATTGTGCCGTTCAATTATACCGGCGCGGAGCCGCATGCGATCGCGCGTCCGACCCAAATGTCGACGCGGGGCTATGTCTGGAACTACAATTACGACGCGACGGGCGTGCTGCTGTCGATCGTAGACAGCTATACGCCGACGCGCCGGCTGAAATCGGCGCAGGGCTATTACGGAACGCTCGGCTGGACCTATGACGCCAACGGCAACCGTCTGAGCGAGACGGCGAACGGCGTCACCTCCACTTACGCCTACCCCACGACATCGAACCGGCTGAGCGCGGTGACGCCTGCGGGACAGTCGGCGCGGACCTTCACCTATGACGCCTCCGGCGACATCGTCACCGACAGCCGCACGGGCGCGCTGGGCATGAGCTTCGAATATGACGCGGAAGGCCGGCTCTCCAGGGCCTGGCAGACCAACGCCCCGTCGCAGGGCGCGACCTATGGCTACGACGCCATGAACCGGCTGGTCTCGCGCAGGGCGACGAACGGATCGACCACGACGACGATGCTCTATGTCCACGACATCAACGACCACATCATCGCCGAGATGGACGCGGCGGGGGTGACGAAGCGGGAATATGTCTGGCTGGACGATCTGCCGATCGCGGTGGTCGACGGGGCCGACACGGCGTCGCCGGCGCTTTATTTCGTGCACACGGACCATCTTAAGCGCCCGGCGCGCATGGTGAACATCAACTGGTCCTGGGTCTGGGACGTGATCTATTCGCCTTTCGGTTCGGTGAGCTATCTGTGGGACGCGACGGCGAAGCTCGACATGCGCTTTCCGGGGCAATGGTTCCAGATGGAAAGCGGGCTCGCCTATAACTGGCATCGCCATTACGACGCCACGCCCGGGAGGTATGTGCAGCCGGATCCGATGGGACTGACGGCGTTCTTAAGCGATGGGCCGAATGCCTATCTTTACGTCGGAGGCAATCCGTTAGCGAAAAAAGATCCAACGGGGCACATCATACTTCCGCCGGACCCGAGTGGATTACCTCCAGGTTGGGTTCGTGATCCAACTCATCGAGACCCAAATGGGTCCAGGTGGCGATCACCTGGCGGAGGCTGCCTAGATTTCCATCCTGGCCGGCCGGGCGCTTCGGGACATGGCGGCAAAGATCATTGGCCGACTGCAACGGGCCAAAGGATTCAGAGCAGCGCGAGAAACATCGCTATCCGGGAGAGGATTGTCCTCAGCCCGACGATGACCCCGCGCCTGTTGTTCCACAAAACCCGTTCCAGAATCCGTTCAGGAACATGCCCTGGTGGCTTCCACTAATCCCGCTGATCCCGCTAATACCAGTCTTCTCGTAAATCGTATAGGCCAGCGAAGGGAACCGTATAGACATGGCATGCAAGAAAATCGATGATTTCAGAGCGTTCTTACAAGAATACGGATTTCTGCACGACGTCCGCGTACATGAAATCGCGCTCCATATAAAAAACGAATCTATAGCTATGTTTACGCCTGATCTTTCTGCCTCTATTCGATATTCAGATAATGAAGAGTTACCGCGTGAATCATGGATTGTATTCAAGAAGGTAAGTGAAGTGTATTTGGATATCGATATTGAGAACGGCCTACGAATATCCAGAGCTTGTCTAATTGATGGGAAAGAAAAGCGTATTGAGCTAGAGTTAAACGAGGGAGGAGGTGAGGCTAGTTGGAAAGCGCAGCGCGCAGCGATCAGTTTTACGTTCGGCTCTGTCGAAATCAAAACCGTGAAGTAAGTATCCCCCGGCAAAGCCGGGGGCTTTAAGATGTGAGCCGCTCATAGCGGCTGCGGGGTCGCTGACGCGGCCCCGATTTGCTTTGGCCGCCTAAAGGCGGCTGCGCGGTTTCATCGCCACAGGTTCAACTGCTCCAGGCGCGCATCCGCCTGTTCCTGGTTGCGGATATATTCCCGGATCACCTCTTCGTCTCGACCGACTGTCGAGACGAAATTTCCGCGCGCCCAGAAATGCTGGCCCACGAAATTACGACGACGTTCCGCATAAACCCGAGCCAGATGGATCGCGCTCTTCCCCTTAATGTAACCCACGACCTGAGAGACCGCATATTTCGGAGGGATCGCGATCATCATGTGCACATGATCCGGCATCAAATGCCCCTCCTCGATCCGACTTTCCTTCTGCGCTGCCAGTTTCCTGAATAATTCCCCTAAGTATCGGCGCAAATCCCCATACAACGCCTTCCTGCGGCATTTGGGAATGAACACAACGTGATATTTGCAGTCCCACCGCGTGTGACTTAAGCTTTCATACTCGTCCATCGTCGAATTTCCTCATCGTGTGCTTGGCGGCTCACGACCGGAATTTTCGACGGTGGACTGCCGAAAACGTCAAACTTCTACTGCCTCCCCGGCAAAGCCGGGGGAACTCCCTTACGGTTTAGACAAGATGGGGATTACGGAGAGCAACATGCTCGGCGGCACCCCCGATTACCGCTTTCCCTGAACGCCAGACCAATATCTCTTCACCTATACGCCGACGCGCCGGCTGAAATCGGCGCAGGGCTATTACGGAACGCTCGGCTGGACCTATGACGCCAACGGCAACCGTCTGAGCGAGACGGCGAACGGCGTGACGTCGGCCTACGCCTATCCGGCGACGTCGAACCGGCTGAGCGCGGTCACGCCTTCGGGCGGGACGGCGCGGTCCTTCGCCTATGACGCCTCGGGCGACATTGTGACGGACAGCCGCAGCGGCGCGCTGGGCATGAGCTTCGAATATGACGCGGAAGGCCGGCTCTCCAGGGCCTGGCAGACCAACGCCCCGTCGCAGGGCGCGACCTATGGCTACGACGCCATGAACCGGCTGGTCTCGCGCAGGGCGACGAACGGATCGACCACGACGACGATGCTCTATGTCCACGACATCAACGACCACATCATCGCCGAGATGGACGCGGCGGGGGTGACGAAGCGGGAATATGTCTGGCTGGACGATCTGCCGATCGCGGTGGTCGACGGGGCCGACACGGCGTCGCCGGCGCTTTATTTCGTGCACACGGACCATCTTAAGCGCCCGGCGCGCATGGTGAACATCAACTGGTCCTGGGTCTGGGACGTGATCTATTCGCCTTTCGGTTCGGTGAGCTATCTGTGGGACGCGACGGCGAAGCTCGACATGCGCTTTCCGGGGCAATGGTTCCAGATGGAAAGCGGGCTCGCGTATAATTGGCATCGGCATTACGATGCGACGATTGGGAGGTATGTCCAGCCGGATCCGCTGCGGGTGGACGAGAGGGAGGGGGAGGCGGTTGGCGGCCTAGTAACTCCGGCGCCACAACTGCGGAGATCGCCGCCCATGGCAGGTGATGCGTTAGGCGCAAATTTTGCGCCATTACCGCCAGATTTGATTAGACGAGCAAACTTCGTAGATGGTCCTGCTCTTTTCAGTTATGCTCGCCTTAATCCGATGGTCATAGTTGATCCAGCCGGGCTGGGTGGGTTAAAAGGCTTTGAAGAAATGAAGGTGCAGCAATTCTGCGGCCAGTTTTGTCAAGGTAAGGTGCTTTCAGAAATTCCCAGTCAATTCCTTGAGTGTTCTGTCGGAGACGTTATCGCGGCCGCTAAATCAGGAGATGCAACCGCGCGGAAGGCTTATAAGTTATTGAACGACAACCGGTTTAGAAAATGAGCCAGTCGATGATATATAAACTGCTTGATGCTCTTGACAATAGAGGGCTTCACTACTCTATATCAAGAAACAGGAATGATACTGTAATGATCGGTGTTGTACTTGTTGGCAAAAGGATTGAAATTGATGTATTCGAAGATAACCACATAGAATATAGTGTATTTTTTGGCGATGAGTCAGTTGCGTCTGATTTTTCAGACCTTATCAATTTGCTCGATGAGCAATAAGTTCTAAATTACAGCGAGATGACTATTGTATAATAGAGTGCTCGACGGGAAGGGATCGTTTCGAATAAATGGCGTGGTTCACAGCGGCTTCTTTTGGGGAGGCGGCCTTGGGTGTGATGGATCGATTGGTTTTGACGGACACAGCATAGGAGCGGATGGCTCCGCTGATCATAGGCCAGCCTGACCAGAAGGGCTCGACTGGCCGCAACAACCGGATGTTTATGGAGGGCGTGCTGTGGATCGTGCGCACGGGTTTCCCGTGGCGTGATCACCGTCCATCTCGGCCGTCTGGCAGGCACGGTGGCGCCCTTTCGGTAGCGCTCCGCTTGTGCGTTGGTTGAAGAAGCAAGGTGGTTGAGTTAAGGGAGGGCGCAAGCTTTACACTCCTTTGTTTCCTTCCCCGTCGACACCGGCGCCCTTCGGAATGAGAGAGATCAGATACAAGAAAATCGGAAATTATCCTTCCGCCGGTTTTTGTTTATCCCGATCTTGGAGAAGCCTCTCCCGGATATGCGGCGGCCTCGCAGCGCTTCTATCATTTCACCTTGATCCCAGCGCGGCGTCTTCAGAAGATTCGCCGTTAGCCGTGGAAATTGCGCCAATCATGCGCGAGAAGCTGGCCTTGGAGTCCACAAAGTCGGCATGGGACGCGGCGATCTCCGACTGCCTTCCGCAGGACATCGCTTTCGCTTCGGGATCGGGCTGGCGGATCTGCGTCAAGGCCGTGACCCGCTTCGGGCTCGTCGTTTCCCACGTCAGCTTCCGCAAGTCTCCCGACGCGCCTTTCGTTCTCGTGCTGAGCGACGGGCGTTTCAGCGAAATCCTTGTTCCCTACAACAAGGGAACGCCGCGCCTGATGGATCTCGTCTTCTCGAGCTTTCCCGTTTTGACGCTGAGCGCCGACAGCCCGCTGCGCAGCGATTGCCCGGCCCCGCATGTCCTTCTCGACGACAAGCGCATCTGCCGGGAAGTCCGGGACTATGGGATCGCCGTGAAGAAGGACGCCGAGGTCCGGCGGGGGCAGGAAGTCAGCTTCTTCGCGGTGCTCGACGCAGACAATTACGACTACATCTCCGAGTGGATTTTCCGCGACGACGGCTCCATCGTCACCCGCGCCGGCGCGACGGGCGTCAAGCGCGACGGCCCCGAGGACGAAAACGGCCATATGCATAATTTCACCTGGCGCCTCGACTTCGACTTCGGCGGGGCTGATGGCGACTCAGCCTGCGTCACCCGCCATATCGAGAATATGAATGCGGCTTATTCGACCGCCACGGATCGCTGCGACCTGATCGAGACCGAAGGCGGTCTCCAATGGAACCCGGCCGAGTTCAACACGATCGTCGTCTCCGACAGCGTGCTGAAGAACGCGCGGGGTCGGCGCACGGAATACGAACTCATCCCGCTGCGCTCGGGCGTCGCGCGGCACACCGAGCTCTTTTCCCGCAACGATTTTTGGATCACGCGCGCCAAGCCAGACGAACTGCTTGCGGTTAATCTCCCGGATTACGCCAAAGGCGAGCCCGTCGCCGGCGAGGACATCGCCGTCTGGTATACTGGTTCGCTGCGCCACGAGGACCACATGCGCGATGAAGACCGCGACGCGGTTCCCGTGCTTTGGGTCGGCTTCGAATTGCGCCCGCGCAATCTCTTCGACGCGACGCCGTTTTTTGGGAAGGATGCGCGTTGATATCGGATCAGGGAAAGTGAAATAGCGATGGGACGGCGCGCAGCCGAACGCGGTCGGGCGTCTCGTCTCCATGTCCGACGAGAACGGATCGATACAGATTATCGCATCACTCAAGTGCAGACGGGCCCCGCCGCCGCGCCAAGCGTCGTCAATCGAACGCTCGCCTGGACCGGCGACGTAGTGGATACGATCGACGACGCCATCAATCCGGGGCGCTCCGAGCGGCTCTCCTACACGCCGACGCGGCGCCTGAACCGCGCGAAAGGCATGTATGGCCTGCTTGCCTGGACCTATGACGCCAACGGCAACCGCGCGACCGAGACAGGGGCGGACGGCGTTATTTCCACCTACAGCTATCCTGCCGACTCCAACCGGCTCGACTCGGTGACGCCGGCGGGCGGCGCGGCGCGCAGCTTCGCTTATGACGCCTCGGGCGACATCATTGGCGACACGCGAGTTGGCGCGCTCGGCATGAGCTTCGAATATGACGGCGAGCATCGGCTGTCGAAGGCATATCAGACCAATGCGCCCACCAGTGTTGCGACCTACGGCTATGACACGCTGAACCGTCTCGTTTCGCGCAGCGTCAACGGCGTGACGACGTTCTATATCCACGATATCTCCAACCACATCATCGCCGAGACCGATGCGACGGGCGCGACGCTGCGCGAATATATCTGGCTCGGCGATCTGCCGGTGGCGGTCGTCGCGGGCGTCAACACCGCGAATCCAGTCGCCTACTATGTCCATACGGACCATCTGGGTCGCCCAGTGCGGATGACATCGCAGACGGGAGCGATCAACTGGTGGGCGGTCTATGCGCCTTTCGGAAGCGTTTATGCGACAGGCGGCGCGCTCTCGCAGGACATGCGCTTCCCGGGGCAATGGTTCCAGATCGAAAGCGGTCTCGCCTATAACTGGAACCGCCACTACGACGCCACGCTCGGGAGGTATCTGCAGCCTGATCCGGCTGGATATGCGGGCGGGCGGAATCTTTATCAGTATGTAGGCGCAAGTCCGCTTGCGTTTACGGATTTCTCCGGTCTTGTCATCGGGGACTTTCCTCCTCCTCCGCCAGGCTATGACCCTGCTACATGGACACAGGGACAGTGGGGGAACGGGAGGCATTGGTTACGCGATTCTGAGGGCAACACATATACAATTCATCCCGAAGATGAGGGGCATTGGCGTCATTGGGACAAGCGAGACAATGACAATAATGACCAGGGAATGGTGCCCCCCAACTGTGGCAAACCACGTGATAATCAGCGCAGTCTGAAATCAAACCAGTCGACAAGCGATCCAAGCGGTTCCTCTCCTCCATGGACCCCTAAGATCGTCGCCCCTGTCGTGCCGGTCGATCCAATTCCCATGATGCCTCCTATGATTAGAATTCCTATTATAAGAATGCCAATTCCCATCATCCCTTAAGTGTTGAAAGGGCGTAGCAATGCTAAGCTTTGAGTGCGAGGAAGACACAATAAAGATTGCTTTAGATTCTATCGGGCTTGAGCAATTTATCACCATTTTAAGGCAACTTGAAAAACGTCGGGGCCACATGCATTTGCTGACACCGTCAAATGGAGGTCATGAGCTGGACGAAAAAACGCCTTGGGGAAATAAAGCAATTGGCGAAGTAATTATCGACCTTATTGAATAGATACGTTTACGTCTGTCCTATAATTGGATAGATAGCCAGTGTAATTACAGTATTGGTGCTTTTTGGGATGGCGCCATGCAGGCGTGGCATATGATGGGTATTTGCAGTACCATTCTAACGTCGAACATGGTCTTCCTTCTGACCAAGCGTGGAGATGCGCCAATCTAACTAAGTCAATCGCAGCGGGAATGAAGAAAATGGCAGACTCTTCGCGTTGGTGACGTTTTCACCAAGTGTAAAATTAGAGCTATGATCGTGCGCTTTTTCCTGACATTTCAATGCAGGCCGCTTTGCGCTGAACGGCATGAGCTTCGAATATGACGGGGAGCATCGCCTGTCGAAGGCGTATCAGACCAATGCGCCGACGAGTATCGCGACCTATGGCTATGACGCGCTGAACCGCCTCGCCTCGCGGACCCTCAATGGGGCGACGACGTTTTACATTCACGATCTTGCCAATCACATTATCGCCGAGACGGACGCCACAGGCGCGACGCTGCGCGAATATATCTGGCTCGGCGATCTGCCAGTGGCGGTCGTCGCGGGCGTCAACACCGCAACCCCCGTCGCCTACTATGTCCATACGGACCATCTCGGCCGCCCGGTACGGATGACCTCGCCGGCGGGAGGAATTTCCTGGTGGGCCGTTTATTCGCCCTTCGGAACGGTCTATGCGACGGGCGGCGCCCTGCAGCAGGATATGCGTTTCCCGGGGCAATGGTTCCAGCTTGAAAGCGGTCTCGCCTATAACTGGAACCGCCATTATGACGCGACGCTGGGGAGATACGTCCAACCCGATCCGATCGGGTTGGAGGGCGGGAGGAGCCTTTATGGTTACGTCGGCGGGAATCCCGCGAGCTACATTGACCCAGCCGGAGAATTTTCCTTCATCCCAATTATTGCGGGGGTAGGCGCAGGATTGGCGTTTGACTATGCATTGCGGGAATGGAAGGATGCCCATTGCAGTTGCAAGGGTTCAACTACACCCGCAGGAGCATCCGGGAATGGCGCTGCCGGTGGCGCAAATGGAGCATTTGGTCCGTTTGCATCGAAACCTCGGGTGGGAATCGGCGGCGGCGGACCATCTGGATTATCTACTTCGTCTTTCAGTCAAGCCGTCGGCGATGCTTATCAGGCTGATCTTATCAGTATTGGAACGAGGAACGCGCTGCGGGGTGCCGGGAGCATCCTTTCAGAGTTGTTGCCTCCGGCAACTCTGGCACTGGCAGCCTACGAAATTTATGGCGCGGCAAACTGTCAGTGAGTACGGAAATGGTAAGTCCAGTCGGTCCGCTTACGAGGGTGTATCTGCGCAGGTGTGGCTATGGTGAATCCGAAATTAACAAATGGAATGGCGGGACAAGGCTACTTCAAGATATCGGGCTTGTTGGAGATAGTGCGTGGGATGAATTCACGCGCATGCACCGGGATTTCGGCGTTGATTTGACAGAGTTGGAAATCGATAAATATTTTCCGCCTGAACTTTCAGGCGCGAGATTGGTCGTGTCTTTTTTCGGTTGGACCGAGTTTGGTAAGCGTCTTAAGGAGAGATACCCTGCGGTCACTCTAGATATGATTGAGACTACGCTAGCAGCTAAAAAGTGGAAATTTGAATGAGCGGCCGTTCGACCCGCTCGATTCTATGACGCCTGGGGTGGCAGCGTTCGCTCGGCTTGAGCCAAATATATGATAATGTCCTTTATCTTATATTGTGGGAGATTGGTGATGCACCCTGACAAACGGCTTGAGCTTCTGTGGAAGGAAAGTGGCGAGGCGGCTCGACAACTCCAAAGGATTGCGGATGAGCAAGCGTCCCGAGCGGAGCAGTTCATAAAGTCGGGCGTCAACAATCCCGAGCGCGAGCAAGAACTCGCGAAGGAGCATGTGAAAGCGATCGAACGGGTTCTCCAAATTGGCCAACAGCTCGAACAAGCCGCCATAGACGCGGGTGTTCTGCCGCCGAAGAAGATTTGATGAACCATCTCGCTCCCATCAGCGCCGAGGTGCCCGCGCTTGTCCGCTTCGCCGGTGAGCGCGCGCAGACACGTTTTTGGGAATTCTTCGTCAACAACATACGCAACGCGCATACGCGACGCGCCTACGGTCGCGCGATCGGCGACTTCCTCGCCTGGTGCGAGCGGCGCGGTCTCACGTCGATAATCGACATCGAGCCGCTTCATATTGGCGCTTACGTTGAAGTGCTTACGCGCAGCCACAGCGCGCCGACCGCCAAGCAGCGCCTGGCGGCCATCCGCATGCTGTTCGATTGGCTGGTCACAGGCCAGATCGTCCCGGCCAATCCTGCGGCCAGCGTGCGCGGGCCGAAGCATGTCGTCAAAGTTGGCAAGACGCCCGTGCTCGACCCATCTGAGGCGCGCGCGCTTTTCGACAGCATCGACGTTTCGCCGCCGGTCGGCTTGCGCGACCGCGCGCTCATCGGCTTGATGGTCTATTCCTTCGCGCGCGTCGGCGCGGCGCTCGCCATGAAGGTCGAGAACGTTTACGTGCAGAACCGCCGCCTCTGGGTGCGGCTGCAGGAGAAGGGCGTGACCTGCCCCTGAGAAATTCCCCCAGAAGCGATTAGAGTCCGGGCTATTGCAGGACGGACGAGATGAAGAAGAAACGGTTCACGGAAGAGCAGATTATCGGGATTTTGCGGGAACAGGAGGCCGGCGCGAAAGCGGCTGATCTGGCGCGAAAATACGCGGTTTCGGAAACGACCCTCTACAATTGGAAGGCCAAGTTCGGGGGCATGGACGTCTCCGAGGCGAAGCGGCTGAAGGGGCTCGAGGAAGAGAACGCGCGCTTGAAGAAGCTCTTGGCGGATCAGATGCTTGAGTCGGCGGCGCTTCGGGAGCTTCTGTCAAAAAAATGGTAGGGCCCGCCGCCAAGCGCGAAGCCGTCGCGCACCTTCGGGCCGTCATGAGCCTGTCGGAGCGTCGGGCCTGTAACATCGTCGCCGTCGACCGTAAGACGGTCCGCTATGTTTCGAAGCGGCCGGCCGACACGGCGTTGCGCGCCAGACTGCGGGACCTCGCCAATGAGCGCCGGCGCTTCGGCTATCGGCGGCTGTTCGTTCTGCTGCGGCAGGAGGGTGAGCGGGCCGGCAAGAACCGCATCTACCGCCTCTATCGCGAGGAGGGGCTGACGGTGAGAAAGCGCCGAGCCCGCCGCCGCGCGGTCGGAGCTCGGGCGCCCATTCCGGTCGAGGCGCGGCCGAATGCGCGCTGGTCGCTCGACTTCGTGCATGACCAGTTCGCCTGTGGCCGGCGCTTCCGCATCCTCAATATCGTCGACGACGTGACGCGCGAATGCCTGGCGGCGATCCCGGACACCTCCATCTCCGGCCAGCGCGTGGCGCGGGAGCTTTCGGCGCTCATCAAGCGACGCGGCATACCCGGCATGATCATCTCCGACAACGGGACGGAGTTTACCTCGAACGCGGTTCTGTCGTGGACGAGCGAGAACAGGATCGAGTGGCGTTACATCGCGCCGGGGAAGCCGATGCAGAACGGATTCTGCGAGAGCTTCAACGGGCGCATGCGGGACGAACTCCTGAACGAGACGTTGTTCTTCGGGCTCGACCACGCGCGGGCGAAGATCGGCGCATGGACCCACGACTACAATCATCGTCGCCCGCATTCCGCTCTCGGCTACGCGACGCCAGCGGCCTTCGCGGCCAATCTCACCGCAACAGGCGACCGGCTGCGCAACCCTGACCAGCTCCGCCGATCGCCTGTTGCTACATTCGCGCCCTCGGGCGTATCAACCGCCAGGACTCAACTCGCCGCTGGATGAAAGCTTAGGGGCAGGTCAACATCATCGCGGAGACGGACGCCACAGGCGCGACGCTGCGCGAATATATCTGGCTCGGCGATCTGCCGGCGGCGGTCGTCGCGGGCGTCAACACGGCGACGCCGGTCGTCTCATATGTCCACACGGACCATCTCGGCCGTCCGGTGCGGATGACCGCGCAGACGGGAGCGATCAACTGGTGGGCGGTCTATGCGCCCTTCGGCGCCGTCCATGCGACAGGCGGCGCTCTGCAGCAGGACATGCGCTTTCCGGGCCAGTGGGGTTCCAGCTCGAATCGGGGCTGGCCTACAATTGGCATCGCCACTACGACGCCACGCTCGGAAGATATGTGCAGCCGGATCCGATTGGGTATGCCGGAGGACGGAGTCTATATGGGTATGCTGGACAGAATTCGTTGGTGTTTTTTGATCCACTTGGGTTGGATCAACAATGGGGCGTTAGCGTAAATGGCACTGTCGCAGGTGGTTGGGGTTTGGGCGGTTCAATCGGCGTTGGTATGTCAATCCCAGACGGGGGCAGCTTTTTGGATTGGCAGCCATTTATTAATATCCAAGGTAACGCGATGATTGGTGTTGGACTGTACGCTGGCGTTGGAATAGCCGGTAATTACAGTAAGTCGTGTGGTTTGTTGCCCGTAGGTTTCGGTAACGATTCGGGCCTTTATGCTGACGGGGACTTGGGGTGGGGGCCTTCTGTTGGCGGTAGCGTCCAGGTAAATAATGACGGTGTTTCAAATGTTGGATTTCCTGTCGCGCCTAGAATTGGAGAAGGTATAGGAGTTTATGTCGGCGGAGGTGGCTATAGGAACTACAGTCTAACCTTGCCGTCCATAGGAAGGATGTTGGGGCTTAGATAATACTTCACGAAACAAAATGTAAACCTAAATGTAGAGAATGATGGAGAAGTTTGTAGTAACAGTTGGCGTACGGATTACAACTATCGTAGCCGTGGTTGCGACGGCTGGATTGTTTACAGTGGTGTGGCGATTTTTTGCTGATAAAAATGGACAAGGATCACTCGGCGATATTCAAATCGCGTCGATTATGTCTTTTGTTGCAATCGTCGCCAATACAATCCTTAGGTATTGGAGGCGTGGGCTATAGTTGCGGGCTTGCGGGATGAGGCTGCGGGCGTCACGACGCTAGGACGCTCAACCAGCATGTCGGGTGCGGCTTTGATGGCGGGGATTCCCTTGAGGAGCACTGCTATTGTGTCGATATTGATGCTGATGCTTTCCACGTGCTCCAGCGGCGAGAAAATTGTCCGCTCGGAATGCGACGGGCCGAAAGGTTCTATTTGTGTGGAATATGTTGAAAATCGATCAGGCGGCGCGCTGGCGTCGGGCGATCTCGTTTTCGAGCTGGGGCACGGATTTGAAGACGCCTCGCCGAATTTTTCGGCGCGTAATCGTCGAGAAGAGGCCTTCGACGGCGTTCAGCCACGAAGCCGAGGTCGGCGTGAAGTGGAAGGTCCAACGCGGATGATCGGCGAGCCACTTCATGACTGCGGGGTGCTTGTGGGTGGCGTATTTATCGAGGATGGCGTGAATGACCTTGCCCGCGGGCACGGCGCGCTCGACGGCGGAAAGGAAGCGGATGAACTCCTGATGTCGATGCTGTTTCATGCAGCGGCCGATGACGATTCCATGCAGCACGTCCAGCGCGGCGAACAGAGTGGTCGTGCAGTTTCTCTTGTAGTCGTGGGTCAGGGTCCCGCATTTTCCGGGTTTGAGCGGCAGACCAGGCTGGGTGCGGTCGAGCGCCTGGATTTGGCTTTTCTCGTCGATGGAGACGACGACCGCGTGGGCCGGCGGGTCCATGTAGACCACGCGGCCCCGCTCCCGCTCTCTGCCCGTCCGCCAACGCCCGCGCCTACGTCTCCCGGTTGCACGCGGATGCGCGCCCGTGCGTCTCTGTCGATCAGAAATTGTAGGAAAGAATGGTACCGCCACCCCGGCTCGAACGGGGGACCCCCAGATCCACAATCTGGTGCTCTAACCAACTGAGCTATGGCGGCCCGAAGCGGCGCGAAACTATTCGCAAGCGCAGTGGATTGCAAGCGTTCCTGCGCGCGGGCGCGAAAGTCGCGGCGCGGCGGGGCGTTCGGGCCCGCGGATCAGGCTTTGCGGCGCGCCGCCAGGGCTTTTTCTCCCAGCCGCACCAGCGCGGCGCGCAGGGCTTCTTCGTCCACGCCCTCGGTCGCGGCCTCGGCGCGCGCCCGCGCCGCGGGGTCGGCGAGACTGGGCCGGGGGCGCTTTTTCCCCGTCTGGGGGGCGAGCGTCTGCTGGCGCAGGGCGACGCGGGCGACGCAGCGCCAGCCCAGATGCGCGTTGACCCGGTCGATAATGGCCGGGGCCATGTGCTGGATCTCGAGTCCGAATCCCGGCTCCACGCGCAGGACGAGCGACGCCGGCTCCTGCGGCTTGCCGGGAGCGGGTTTGCGGGCGCGGGCGGGCCATTGCAGCCGCTCGGGGGCGCAAATGTCGGCAACGCGCGCGCCGACGATCTCGCGCCACTGCATGAGGAGCGACGCCTCGCCGAAGCCCTGCTTCGCCACGAGCGGATCAAGCTCGCGCAGCACATATTCGGCGAGCGGGCGGGCGAAGACGCCTTTGACGCGCGGCGCGAGGCTCATGCGGCTCTCCCTTGCCCGGGCGCCGCCCTGCGCCCTAATGATCGGCCATGATAACGCCTCCCGCAAAACGGCGAAAGCCCGGTCCCGCCCTTCTCGCCTGGTACGACGCGCATCGCCGCGACCTGCCCTGGCGCGCGCGGCCGGGCGAGCGGGCGGACCCGTACGCGGTGTGGCTCTCCGAGATTATGCTGCAGCAGACCGCCGTCGCCACGGTAAAGGGTTATTTTGAGAAGTTTCTCTCCCGCTGGCCCACGGTCGAGGCGCTCGCCGCCGCGCCGATCGAGGAGGTTCTCGCGGCCTGGGCGGGGCTCGGCTATTACGCTCGAGCCCGCAATCTCCACGTCGTCGCGGCGAGGGTCGCGCGAGACTATGGCGGCCGATTTCCGGAAAGCGAAGCCGGGCTTCTCGCCCTGCCGGGGATCGGCCCCTATACGGCCGCGGCCGTCGCGGCGATCGCTTTCGACCAGCCCTGCGCCGCCGTCGACGGCAATGTGGAGCGCGTCATCACGCGGCTGTACGCCATTGAGACGCCCGCGCGGCAGGCCAAGCCTCTCATTCGCGAGAAGGTCGAGGCGCTGCTGCCGCCCGCCCGCGCCGGCGATTTCGCGCAGGCGCTGATGGATCTCGGCGCGACCGTCTGCACGCCGCGCGCGCCCGATTGCGGCGTCTGTCCGTGGTCGGCGGGTTGCGCAGCCTTCGCCGCCGGAAAGCAGGAGGCCTATCCGGCCAAGGGGAAGAAGGTCGAAAAGCCAAAGCGGCGCGGCGCAATCTTTATTTTGAGGCGCGGCGAGGAGGCTCTCCTGAGCCGCCGCCCCGAAAAGGGCCTTTTCGGCGGCATGAGCGCCTTTCCCTCGACCCCCTTCGCGCGGGACGTGGGGCCGCAAGAGCAGTTGAGGCACGCGCCCTGCGCGGCCGACTGGCGGGCGTTGCCGCAGCCTGTCGCGCATGTCTTCACCCATTTCGCGCTTGCGGCGACCGTCTTCGTCGCGCAGGCCGAAGGGGAAGCGCCGCTTCTTCCCGATTGCCGCTGGGCGGCGCGGCGCAATCTGGATAGAGAAGGACTGCCCACCCTCATGCGCAAGGCAGCCGTGCTGGCTGGGCTTATCTGACGATCGGCGAAGAGGGCGACCATGGCGCGGGCGAAGATCAAGGTCGAGATGACGGAAGGCGCGATCCGCGTGCGTCAGGACGGGCGCACGCTCACGATCCACGCCGAGGCCCCCGACGCGGAATCAGGCGAGGAGACGGATTTCGTCGTGCGCCTCGACGAGATCGAGGCGTGGGACGCGCCGGATCAGGATAAGGAAATCGACATAGAGGATCTCCAGCGCATTCTCGACGCCGTGGAGAGGGAACTCGCGAAGCACGGGCTGACGGTGGATTTCGACTGACGGCCGCCCGGGCGGTTACGGTCGCAGGGGCATGAATCTGCCGGTCAGCGGATCGATAACGCCTTTCGGCCCGCCGGGGACATAAAGGATTCCGCCGCGCGCGCCGACATAGTTGCGACCCACCGGAACGAGCGCTTCGCCGGTGGCCGAATTCGTCGGATGGGGCGGGGTCAAATTGGCGGCCGGCGGCGGCGCGATCCTATCCGTCGCCCATGCTGGGAGCGCGCAAGCGAGTAGGAAGCTCAGGCCAAGTCGGGCGCGCGGCGGCATTGCTTACCTCCACCCCAAGGACCGTTCGACCGCTTTTTCCCAGCCGGCGATGAGTCGCGCGCGCTCATCCGCCGGCATCGCGGGTTCGAAGCGCTTCGACGCGCGCCAATGGGCGGCGACGTCTTCCAGGCTTTTGAAAAAGCCCACGGCGAGCCCGGCGGCGTAGGCGGCGCCGAGCGAGGTCGTTTCCAAATGCCTTGGCCGCACCACCGGCGCGTCGAGAATGTCCGCCTGGAATTGCATGAGCAGATCGTTCGCGGCCATGCCGCCGTCGACCTTGAGTTCGCCGATCGTCGCGCCCGAATCCGCGACCATCGCGGCGAGCACTTCTCGGGTCTGATAGGCCGCGGCCTCCAGAGCCGCCCGGGCGATATGGCCTTTATTCGCGAAGCGCGTCAGACCGGCGATGATCCCGCGCGCGTCGGCGCGCCAGCGCGGGGCGTAGAGGCCGGAGAAGGCGGGCACGAAATAGACGTCGCCATTGTCGGCGACGGACTTCGCCAGCGCCTCGATCTCGCGGCTCGACTCGATCAGCCCGAGATTGTCGCGAAGCCATTGCACCAGCGCGCCGGCGATGGCGATGGAGCCTTCGAGGGCATAGACGGGCTTCGCCGCGCCGAGCTTGTAGCCGAGCGTGGTGAGAAGCCCCGTCTTCGAGACATGCGGCGTCTCGCCTGTGTTCATCAGCAGAAAGCAGCCGGTGCCGTAGGTGTTCTTGGCGTCGCCCGGCTTCAGACAGGCCTGTCCGAGCAAGGCCGCATGCTGGTCGCCGAGCGCGCCGGCGAGCGGAACCCCCGCGAGCGGCGCGACGCCGGCGCCATAAACCTCGCTCGACGAGACGATCTCCGGGAGGCAGGCGCGGGGGATGTCGAAAAGCGCGATGAGTTCGTCGTCCCATGAGAGCGTCGCGAGATTCATGAGCTGGGTTCGCGACGCATTTGTCGCATCCGTGACATGACGTCCGCCATTCGGGCCGCCGGTCAGGCTCCAGATCAGCCAACTGTCGATCGTGCCGAACAGCGCTTCGCCGCGTTCGGCCTTTTCCCGCGCGCCGGGGATATTGTCGAGGAGCCAGGCGAGCTTCAGCGCCGAGAAATAGGTCGCGAGCGGTAGGCCCGTTCTTGCGCGGACGAAGTCTCCCGCGCCCTGCGCCGCCAGTCGGTCGACGAGCGGCTCGGTGCGCGTGTCCATCCAGACGAGCGCATTGTGAAGGGGCGCGCCGGCGGCGCGGTCCCAAAGCACGCTCGTCTCTCGCTGATTCGTCACGCCGACGGCCGCGAGGTCGCCGGGAGAAAGCCGCGCTTTCTCGAGCGCGCCCGCGATCGCGGCCTTCGTATTGGCGAGGATTTCCGCCGCGTCGTGCTCCACCCAGCCGGGGCGGGGATAAATCTGATTATGCTCGCGCTGGTCGAAGGCGCGGATCTCGCCCGCTTCGTCCACGACGACGAAGCGCGTGCTGGTCGTGCCCTGATCGATCGCGCCGATGAAGTGCGCCATGAAAAGCCTCGCTAGCTTAATGGCTTATGAACAAGGAGTTCAGCCCCGGTTCACCGCTTGCGCGACAGACTTCAACTGTCGAATTCAGGCAGGAGAATGCGCCATGAAATCCGCCATCGTCAAAATTTCGCTCGCGACGCTCGTCATTGCCGGCGCTTCGGCGGTCGTCCCCGCCCGGGCGCTGCCCGGCATTGACCCCGGCGTCGCCGCCGGGGCGGGGCCGAAAGCGGACAAAGTCTGGTGCGGCGCCTATGGCTGCGGCTGGGGCGGCGGCGGTTATTCCTATGGCGGGGGCTATGGCTGGCGCCCGCATCCGCGACCATGGGGCTACGGCTATGGCTGGCGTCCGCGCCCCTGGGGCGGCTGGGGTTCGCGCCCCTATTATGGCGGCTATGGCGGCTATGGCTGGGGCGGCGGCTGGTAAGGGGGCGGAACGCGCCTTGCATCCCTCGCGCGACGACCTGTCGCGCGAGGAAATCATGCCCCTCTACGCCTATACGTGTAATGAGTGCGAGGCCGCGTTCGAGCTTCTCGTCCGCTCGTCCGACACGCCGGAATGCCCGGCCTGCAAATCGCAGAAGCTGACCCAGCAGGTCTCCCGCATCTGCAGGGAGATCAAATATCCGGCCATCGCCCGCTCCTGGCGCCGCCGCGCCGCGGCGGAAGGCGACCTGTCGAATTTCAGCAAGGCCGAGCGCGGGAAGATTTGAGGCGAGCCGGCGACGCCGGGCGTGAGCCGCGCCCTCTCCCCGCAAGCCCGCTTGCGGGGCGCTAGGAGTCACATCTCCGTGACGGAGGGCGATTGCGGCCTTCATCGCGGATCGGGCTCTACGAAGATCGTCTCCGATTCCCTTCGACTTGCTCCTTTCCGCGCGCCCGCGCATATAGTGGCGAATGCCTCCCGCGCCGACCAATCGCCGTCCCGCCTCTCCCAAGGAAGCTCCGCAGGAACCCTTCAAACGGGCGGTCGCCGGCGCCATGCGCGCCATGGCGAGGAGCCCCAAGCTCGACGTGGCCTTCGCGCCCGAGCGGCCCTCGCTGATCCAGACCGAGGAAGGCGCCAAGGCGCGGATCACCGAGCCGCCGCGAAAGCTGTCGCCCAGGGAGGCCGCGATCGTGCGCGGCCAGGCCGATTCGATGGCGCTGCGCCTCGCCTGCCATGACGACGCGGTGCATCGCCGCTACGCGCCGGAGACGCTCGAAGCCCGCGCCGCCTTCGACGCCATGGAGCAGGCCCGCGTCGAATCGATCGGCGCGCGGCGCATGGCCGGCGTCGCCGCCAATATCGGCGCGATGCTCGAGGATCGCTATACGCGCAGCCATTCGGAAAAGATCGCGAGCCGCGAGGACGCGCCGCTTGAGGACGCGCTGGCATTGATGGCGCGCGAGCGCCTCACGGGCCTCGAGCCGCCTCCCCACGGCGCGAAGATCGTGGCGTTCTGGCGCCCGCTCGTCGAGGAGCGGGCCGGAACGGATCTCGACCGTCTCATCGGCGCCGTCGAAGACCAGAAGCATTTCGCCCAGATCGTCCGGGAGCTGCTCTCGCATCTCGACATGGCCGGCGTCGAGGCGCCGGACGAGATCGAGGCCGAGGACGAGACGGACGAGGCGCCCCAGAATCCGGACGAGAGCGAAGAGCAGGAGCAGGAGGAGAGCAAGGCGAAAAGCGCCGCCGAAATGGAGACGGCGCTCGCCGCCGAGGATTCCGAGCAGGAAGGCGAGAGCGAGTCCGCCGAGGCGCCCTATGGCGAGGCGCCCGAGGAGTCTGAGGACGGCGATCTGGAGGAGGCGTCGGAGGCCCGCCGCCCAACCCCGCAAAACGGCGACCGCTCCGGCGCCGACTACCACGCCTATACGACCCGTTTCGACGAGATCGTGCGGGCCGAGGAGCTTTGCGATACCGAGGAGCTCGACCGGCTGCGCGCCTATCTCGACAAGCAGCTTCTGCACCTCTCCTCGGTCGTGGGGCGCCTCGCCAACCGCCTCCAGCGCCGCCTCATGGCGCAGCAGAGCCGTTCCTGGGAGTTCGACCTCGAAGAGGGCATGCTCGACCCCGCGAAGCTGCCGCGCGTCATCATCGACCCGCAGCAGCCTCTCTCCTTCAAGCGCGAGAAGGACATGGAGTTCCGCGACACGGTCGTGACGCTGCTGCTCGACAATTCGGGCTCCATGCGCGGGCGCCCGATCACCGTTGCGGCCACTTGCGCCGACATTCTGGCGCGGACGCTCGAGCGCTGCGGCGTGAAGGTCGAAATTCTCGGCTTCACCACCCGCGCCTGGAAGGGCGGCCAGTCGCGCGAGCTCTGGATCAACGAGGGCAAGAAGCCGAATCCTGGTCGCCTCAACGACATCCGCCACATCATCTACAAGGCGGCCGACGCCCCCTGGCGGCGCGCGCGGCGCAATCTGGGCCTCATGATGCGCGAAGGCCTGCTTAAGGAAAACATAGACGGCGAGGCGCTCGACTGGGCGCACCGGCGCCTTCTCGCGCGTCAGGAGCAGCGGCGCATCCTGATGATGATCTCGGACGGCGCGCCGGTCGACGACTCGACCCTCTCCGTCAATCCGGGCAATTATCTCGAGCGCCATCTGCGCCAGATCATCCACGACATCGAGACCAGATCGCCCGTGGAGCTGATCGCGATCGGCATTGGGCACGACGTCACGCGCTATTACCGCCGCGCGGTGACGATCGTCGACGCCGAGGAGCTGGGCGGCGCCATGACCGAAAAGCTCGCCGAGCTTTTCAGCGAAAACAATGCGCCGGCGCCGGCGCCCGCCCGGGCGCGTCCCGCCCCGCTCGCCGCCCGAGCTTAATCGAGGCTTCACCCTGTTTTTGGATCGCGTCGCCGTGGCGAAAAAGGTCGCGGCGACGATTACAATTGCAACTTTTCCCCCCGACGCGCGTTAACGGGAGCGCGCCAAGCTCAATGAGCGCGCGGGGATGAGTGGCCTGGGAGTGAGTGAGATGGCGTTGGTGAAAAGGAAGCGCCAGGAGGCGCCTGAATTTCAGAAATATGCGTGCGTTACGGCGATTTGCGCGTTGGCGTCCCTGCCGCTGGCCTTTTGCGCGGCGGTCACGATCTTCGCCTGAACGTCAAGCCTTGGGATGAAAAGCCTTGGGATGAAAAAGGGGGCGGCGGCTCCCTTTTATTTTTTCGGCCTCCGGCTTTTTCAGAGCGCTCAGGACGGCTCGGCTATGGGCCATTCGCCCTTGTAGACGCCGCCTTTGTTGTCATGCGCCACGACGCGCATCGTCTTCGCGCCGTTCGGCGCGTAAGTGAAGCGGAAGTTCGGATCTTCCGACAAGGAAATCCCGCCCTCCATCCTGAAGATCAATTCGTCGCCCTGCCAGACCTCGACCGCGTCGACATAATGCGCGGGCGTGTAGGCGCGCGTGATCTGGTCCATTTGCATTCCGGAATTGTTCGGATGCCGGATCATGACCTGCGCCTCGCGCCTCCCCGCGACCGCGCTCCTGAATTCGCGATATTTCATCTTGCCCATATTGGCGAGCGCCTCGTCCGGGTCCTTGCCGGCGGGCGTCGAGCAGCCGCCCGAGGCTTTTACGAATTTCACTTCGGAATGCAGCTTCCCGTCCTGAGTCTCAGCCACGGCGTGGACATTGGTGTAGCTGTTCACGCGAACGCGCGTCTCGATGAAGTCGACGCCCGCCTTGTCGCCGAGCGTGAAGCTCGCCGCCATGGGCATGGGATTCTGGTCGATGACGAGCGTTGCGGACTTTACCTTCGCGGGATCGGCGAAACGCATGGTCATCGGCACGATGGCCGCGTCCTCGGCGCGCTTGGGAGCCTCGAGCGACACGGTTCCGTCGGCCGGCGCGACCTGCCGGCCGTGGAAGATGTCGGTGACGAGCCCCGGCCAGGGATCGGGAGCATTGGATTCAGCGAGCGCCGACGGGGCGAGGGCGGCGAGCAGGACGGCGGCGAGCGCCGCGCGGGTTCTTGACATGGATTTCCTCCCGGACTTTCGCCAAAGATTAGCGCAGGTCGGGGCGGGCGGGTGAGACAAAGTCACGGGCTAAAACGGCTCCGAAGTTACGCCTGTCGTGCGATCCAGCCCCGCCGAAACCAGCATGGCGTCCCTCGCCACAGAGCGCTTTCGGCTCATGCATAAGATAGGCGTTTTCAAAACGCCCCAGACTGCTGACAAACCCCTGGCGCAAGCTGGGGGTTTTTGATTCACTGGGTCATGCTTCGCAAACCCGGCCCTGAGCAGACGGCGATCGAGATGGTGACGCTCGACCAGCTTGTCCCCGCCGACCACCTGCTTCGGAAAATCGAGGCGGCGGTCGATTTCTCGTTCATCCACGAGCGGGTCGCGGGGCTTTATTGCCCGGACAATGGGCGGCCGCCGCTCGATCCGACCTTGATGTTCAAGGCGCTGTTCATCGGTTATCTGTTCGGCGTGCGCTCGGAGCGCCAGCTCGTGCGCGAGATCGAGGTCAATGTCGCCTATCGCTGGTTTCTGCGGCTGAAGCTGACCGATCCGGTCTTCGACGCCTCGACGCTGAGCCAGAACCGCCGCCGGCGTTATCAGGACGAGAGCGTCGCGCAGGACATCTTCGACCGCATTGTCGAGCAGGCGATCGCGCACGGCTTCGTGTCGGGAAAGGTCCTTTACACGGACTCGACGCATCTGAAGGCGAGCGCCAACAAGAACAAGTTCGACAAAGCCGTGGTCGAGAAGTCGCGCGCCGACTATTGGGCGGCGCTCGACGCCGCGATCGACGAAGACCGCGCCGCGCACGGCAAGAAGCCCTTGCCGGAGAAGGAGCGCCAGCCCGCCGTTGTCGAGACCAAAGTGTCCCGCACGGATCCCGAGAGCGGCTATATGGCGCGCGATGGCAAGCCGAAGGGCTTCTTTTATCTCGACCACCGCACGGTGGACGGGCGGCATGGGATCATCACCGACAGCTTCGCGACGCCGGCCAATGTGCATGACAGCATCGTCTATCTCGCGCGGCTCGACCGGCAGCGGGACCGCTTCGAGCTGAATGTGCGCGCGGTGGGGCTGGACGCCGGCTACGCCACGGCGGGGATCGCCAAAGGGCTGGAGGATCGTGGGCTTTACGGCGTGACGGGCTATCGCAATCCGACGCCGCCCAAGCCCGGCATGATGCGCAAAAGCGCCTTTCGATACGACCCCGAGGCCGACGTCTATCGCTGTCCGCAGGGCCAGGCGCTCGCTTATGCGACGACGGATCGCACGGGCTACCGGCATTACAAATCCGACCCGGCCGCGTGCCGCGCCTGCCCGCTGCTGGGCTCTTGCACCGGCAACGCCAAGGCCGAGCGCACCCTCACCCGCCACGTCTGGCAGGACGCGCGCGAACGGGTCGACGCCCATCGGCTCACCATCGAGGGCAGGTTTATCTACAAGCGGCGCAAGGAAACGGTGGAGCGCTCCTTCGCCGACGCCAAGCAGCTCTTCGGCCACCGCTACGCGAGATTCCGGGGTCTCTTGCGCGTGCGATGGCAATGCCTGCTCGCCGCCGCCGCGCAGAATATGAAGAAGATCGCCCTGCTCATGGCCAACAGGGCCGATCCGAGGCTTGCGTGACGCCCGAGGGCCCATTCACTCCTCGAAAAATCCGCCACTTCGCCCTCCTCCCCAACCAAAACAAAAACCCCCGCCAAAAATGACGGGGGTTTGTCAGTGATCTGAGGCGTTTTCAAAACGCCCCAGACTGATGACAAAGTCGGTTGACGCCCTTCGTGCTTCGAGACGCCTGCCGCGCGGGCTCCTCAGCATGAAGGGCTTTTTCTTCCTGCAGCAAACACTTAGGCCTCATCCTGAGGAGCGAGCAAAGCTCGCGTCTCGAAGGAGGAGGCCGCCTTTCGAGGTTTGTCATCCGTCTCAGGCGTTTTCAAAACGCCCGGCGCCTTCCTTTATGGCCCTTCCCACTCCACCTCCGCGAAGCCCGCCGTGACGTTTCGGGCGTGGTAGTCGTCGAAGAGGCTCCATTTCCCGCGCTCCTCCGCGCCGACGCTCTGCGCCGCGTCTTTCACGCTCTTGCCCTTCCTGATCGCGGCGCGCAGGCCGGCGGCGAGCTTCGTCAGATAGGCGCGCTCGTCGTCGAGCGCCTTGGGCCAGGGGGCGACCTCGGGGCCGTGCCCCGGCACGACGCGCTCGGCTTTTATCTCGGCCAGCTTGTCTGCGACGTCGAGAAAGCCGAGCAAGCTTCCATCCACCACCGGCACATGTCGCAGAAAGAGCAGGTCGCCGGCGAAGAGCGTGCCTGTCTTCTTGTCCAGCACGGTGAGGTCCGCCTCGCTATGGGCAGTCCGCCAGGCCTGTAGCAGGATTTCCCGTCCGCCGAGATCGAGCGTCATGGAATCGGCGACGGTCAGCGTCGGCGCGACGATGATCGTGCCGTCGAGCGCGTCGCCCATGATCTGGCGGAAGGATGCGAGATAATGCTCGCCTCGCGCCGCGAGCGCGCGCGGCAGGTTCCTGTGGCCGACGAAGGTCGCGCCCGTCGACGTGAAGGCGCCGTTGCCGAAGACATGATCCGGGTGGGCGTGCGTGTCGATCACGAAGCGGACGGGCTTTTGCGTTTTCTCCCGCAGCGCGGCGAGAAAGACCTTGCCCTGAGCGAGGCTCCCGCCCGTGTCGATCACCGCGACCGCCTCGTCTCCGACAATCGCGCCGAGATTGGCGATGCCGCCGAGATTTTCCCGGGTCATGAGGGATGTTTCGCCCGGATGCGCATAGGCGCCGGGCGCGATCTCGTCGAGCCTGAACGGCGCTCCAGCCCTCGCCGGAAGGGGCGCCGAGAGGAGCGCGAGAAGCGTCCCCGCGAAAGCCAAAACTAAGCGCAACATATTGATTCGCCTCGGAGCTTCACCGCCGCGGAGCCGCACGCCGAGGCTTACGTTTTTTGCGATTGCGATTCAACCGTTCGCGACATATTATCCCGCCGTTTCCGAGTTAGAACACGTCTCCCGGACGGGAACCGGGAGCAACTCGACGCCATCGAGTTTTTGCACGAGCGGCGCGAGACCATAACGGAAAACGCCTTCCCAATGTCGAGGCGCCCTGAGAGGCGCGACGTCGGCGGCGGCGCAACGATCAGGCGCGCCGGTGGCGTCGTCAGGAGGAAAAGCTCATGCATAAGCTGTTGTTGTCGACTTCAGTTGGTGTTCTCGCGCTGTTTGCCGCCGGCGCTGCGAATGCTGACGACGAGTTGCTTTCTTTACAGAAGGACCCGAAGCAGTGGGCGTTGCCGACGGGGGATTACTGGAACCTGCGTCATTCGGGGCTGAAGCAGATTACGTCGGAGAATGTCGGCAAGCTTGCTCCGGCGTGGCAGTTTTCGACGGGCGTGTTGCGCGGGCATGAGGGCGCGCCGCTGGTTCTCAACAATGTGCAGGTGACGGATTCGTCCGGCAAGACGCTGACGACGGACGTGATGTATCTTCACACGCCGTTCCCGAACATCGTCTACGCGCTGGACGCGAAGGACCCGGCGCATCAGATCCTCTGGAAATATGAGCCCAAGCAGGACCCGTCGGTGGTTCCGGTGATGTGCTGCGACACGGTCAATCGCGGCCTGGCTTATGGCGACGGCAAGATCTTCCTGTCGCAGGCGGACACGACGCTGATCGCGCTGGACGCGAAGACCGGCAAGCTGGTCTGGTCGGTGAAGAACGGCGATCCGTCGAAGGGCCAGACGTCGACGGCGGCGCCGCATGTGTTCAAGGACAAGGTGCTGGTTGGCATCGCCGGCGGCGAGTTCGGCGTGCGCGGCCACATCACGGCCTATTCGGTCAAGGACGGCAAGCAGGTGTGGCGCGGCTATTCGATGGGCCCGGACGCCGACACGCTGATCGAGCCGGGCAAGACGACGCATCTTGGCAAGCCGGTCGAGAAGGATTCGGGGATTACGACGTGGGAAGGCAATCAGTGGGAGACGGGCGGCGGCACGACCTGGGGCTGGTATAGCTACGATCCGGAGCTGAACCAGATCTTCTACGGCTCGGGCAACCCCTCGACCTGGAACCCCAATCAGCGTCCGGGCGACAATCGCTGGTCGATGACGCTGTGGTCGCGCGACCTCGACACCGGCAAGGTGAAGTGGGTCTACCAGATGACGCCCCATGACGAATGGGACTATGACGGCATCAACGAGGTGATACTCGCCGACCAGAACATTGGCGGCAAGACGGTGAAGACCGCCGTTCACTTCGACCGCAACGGCTTCGCCTATACGCTGGACCGCACCAATGGCGAGCTGCTGGTGGCGGAGAAATACGATCCGGCGGTGAACTGGGCGACGAAGGTGGATCTGGACAAGTCGTCCAAGACCTATGGGCGCCCGCTGGTGGTCGACAAATATTCGACGCAGCACAATGGCGAGGACACGAACACGCAGAACGTCTGCCCGGCGGCGCTGGGGTCGAAGGACGAGCAGCCGGCGTCCTACGATGCGGCGACGGGGCTGTTCCTGGTTCCGACGAACCATGTCTGCATGGACTATGAGCCGTTCCGCGTGAGCTATACGGCGGGCCAGCCCTATGTCGGCGCGACGCTGGAAATGTTCCCGGCCGGGAAGGTGCTGGGCGACGGGACGAACCATACGGGCAACTTCATCGCCTGGGACGCGAAGACGGGCAAGATCGTCTGGTCGAACAAGGAGCAGTTCTCGGCGTGGGGCGGCGCGGTGTCGACGGATGGCGGCGTGACCTTTTACGGGACGCTTGAGGGCTATCTGAAGGCGGTGGACACGAAGACGGGCAAGGAGCTTTACAAGTATAAGACGCCGTCGGGCATCATCGGCAATGTGATGACCTATGAATCGGGCAGCAAGCAGTATGTGGCGGTTCTGTCGGGCGTCGGCGGCTGGGCGGGCATCGGCCTGGCGGCGGGCCTGTCGAAGTCGAACGAAGGCCTCGGCGCGGTGGGCAACTACGCCTCGCTCGCCAACTACACCGCCCTCGGCGGCGTGCTGACCGTCTTCGCCCTGCCCAACTAAGCAGGACGTAAACGTCGCACATCAAAATACTGGCGCTCGGCGTTCCACCAATTTAAAGGTGACGCCGGGCGCCATCGTTTAGATGGTAAAAAAGAACCTGATCAGGGAGAGAGTGATGAGATCGTCGCTTGCCGGGGCGCTGGCCCTGGGCGTCATGATATTTGTGGGAACCTCCGCCATGGCCGAGGCGCCCGGAGATCCCAAGGCCGTCAAATCCGAGAACGGCAAATATTTCGACGCGAAGGGCGATCCCACTTACAATGTCGGCGCGGACGGCACGGTTGACTGGTACACCTTCTCCGGCTATCGCCGCTATCACGCCGAATGCCACGTCTGCCATGGCCCGAACGGCGGCGGCTCCACCTACGCGCCCGCGCTGAAGGAGTCGGTGAAGCGCTTCAACTATGCGGAGTTCGCCGGCATCGTCATCGGCGGCCGTCAGAACGGCAACAGCGTCATGCCCGCCTTCGCCGAAAACAAGAACGCCGTCTGCTATATCGACGACCTCTATATCTATCTCCGCGCGCTTTCGACCGGCGCCGTCCAGCCGGGCCGCCCGGAGAAAAAGGAACCCGCGCCCGAAGCCTTCAAAAAGGCCGAAGCGGAGTGCATGAAGAAGTAATTCCGGCTTCCGGATGAGAGACAGAGATTTTCCGGCCCGGAAGCTGTCGCAGCTTTTCGGGCCGTTTTTTTCCATGGCCAATTCGGCGAGCCGCGATTATTTGATGGAAAACTTTGGTCCATCAGTGGGCTGCGTCTCCAAATCGGGAGTGGAATCGCGTGAAGCGGCAGATCGAATTCAAACGACTTTGGCGCGAGCCGGCGCTCATCATCGCGCTCAGCCTTGCCGCCGCTTCCGCCGCCGCGCAGCATATGGGGCCCGATGCGGGCGCGACGGGCTCGGACAGTGCGAGCGGCATCGAGCTGATTGATCCAAAGGTCCTCCGCGTTTGCGCCGATCCGAACAATCTCCCCTTCTCCAATGAAAAGGGCGAGGGCTTCGAGAACAAGATCGCGCAGCTCCTCGCGACGAAGCTTCACAAGGAGCTGGCCTACGCCTTTTATCCCGGCGCGACCGGATTTGTCCGCAATACGCTGAACGCGCATCTCTGCGACGTCATTCTCGGTATGCCGCAGGGCAACGATCTCGTGCAGCCGACCAACCCCTATTACCGCACGACTTACGCCATCGTGACGCGGGCGGGGTCCGATCTCGACGGCATAAGGAACCTCGAAGATCCGCGCCTGAAGGAAAAAAAGGGCAGGATCGGCCTCGTCGCCAATACGCCGCCGGGCAATGTCCTCGCGAAAAATGGCATGATCGGCCTCGTGAAGCCCTATTCGCTGATGGTCGATACGCGCGTCGAATCCTCAAGCGCCGCAATGATTCACGATCTCGAGAGCGGCCAGATCGACGCCGCGCTCCTTTGGGGGCCGATCGCCGGCTATTACGCGAAAAAGTCGAGCGCGAAACTGAACGTCGCGCCGATTCCCGAAACGCCCGGGGCGCGCATGGCCTTCCGCATCGCCTTCGGCGTCCGTCATTCGGACCAGAACTGGAAGCGCGAGCTCAATACGCTGCTGTCCCAGAACAAAAGCGAGATTGACGCTATACTGGCGGATTATGGCGTGCCCCTGCTGGATGAAGCAGGCCAGCCGATCGCGAAAGCCGCGCAATGAGGCGCTGCGCCGTCGCCGCTCTTATCGCCGCCGCCGCGCCGGCGCAGGCCGCGACGAAGGCGCGGGCGCCGGAGCCCGACGCCTATCGCATGGAGGCCTATCGCGCGCCCGTGCCCGCGACCCTCAAGGGCGCCACGATCGTCGACACCCCGAAGGCCTTCGGATTGTGGAGGGCGAAATCGGCGGTCTTCATCGATGCGTTGCCGCATGCGCCGAGGCCTGAAGGGCTGCCCGGGAACGCCGTGTGGCGCGAGCAGCCGCGCTTCGACATTCCCGGAAGCGTCTGGCTGCCCGATACGGGCTACGGCGCGCTTTCCGACGCGACGCAGCGCTATTTCGAAAAAGGCCTGGAGAAGGCGACCGGCGCCGACAAGACGAAGCCGCTCGTCTTCTACTGCCTTGCCGATTGCTGGATGTCCTGGAACGCCGCCAAGCGCGCACTGGCGCTCGGCTACGCCAATGTGAACTGGTATCCCGAAGGAACCGACGGCTGGGCGGCGGCGAAACATCCGCTGGAAGAGAGAAGGCCTGAAGCGAGAGACTGACTGGCGCGAGCCGTTTCGCCGGTTGCGTCCCTCGCAGCGGGGGGCCGCGCGTCCTTACTCCATTTCCGCGATGATCTTGCGGGCCAGCGCGCCGAGGCGCTGCTCGATCAGCGCGGGACTCTCGCAGACATAGCTCACCATTTTGCGCTGCTCCTCGAAGAGGCGCACGCGCCATTGCAGCGCCTCCGCGGCCTTTTTCACCGCTTCCGGCTCGGGCGGCTTCCTGTTCTGCAATTCGTAGAAGGCCTGCGTCTCCTCGCGCGTCTTCTCGGCCATTTCCTTCAAGCGCCGGCCGAAGCGGTCGAGGCCGTTGACGATGTCGAGCCGTTCGCCGTTCAGGCGCTCATAGAGCCCCGAAAAGAGCAGCGTGAGGCGGGCCTTGCGGTTGGCGCCGGCGCCTTTCGCAAAATCGGCGATGAGCTTTTCCGCCTCTTCCTGCGGCGTGCGCCGGGGCGCAATGCGCGCGACGAGATCGGCGACGGCGGCGTCGTCGCGCCAGCTCTTCCTTTCCTGCTCGATGGACGGCCCGGTCCAGACGCCGCCAAGCGCGATCTCCGGCACGCGCACCTGCCTGCAGGGCCAGTCGCCCTGCATGGTCTGTGCGCAAACAGGCGCGGCGCCAAGGGCGAGCGCGAAAAGCGGCGCGCGGAAAAAGCGGATCGTTCTTCTAGTTGGCATGCGCCTATAATGCCTCATGCAAATCATTCCCGTCATCGATATTCGGCGCGGCGCCGTCATGCGCGCGATCGCCGGCCGCCGCGCCGAATACGCGCCGATCGCAACGCCGCTCGCGGCGTCGAGCGCGCCGCTCGACGTCGCGCGCGGGCTGATGTCGCTTCATCGTTTCAATGCGCTCTATATCGCGGATCTGGACGCCGTCGAAGGGCGCGGCGACAATCGCGCGTCGATCCGTGCGATCGCGGAGGATTTCCCGCAACTCCGCCTGTGGGTCGATGCGGGTTTGCGCCGCGTCGCAGATGCGCGCGCTTGGCTGGAAATCGATAATGTCGATGTCGTTTTCGGCAGCGAAACGATCGACTCGCCGGAGGAAATCGCCTGGGCGACGGAGAATGCGCGCGCGATCCTGTCGCTGGATTTCAATGGACGAATCTTTCTGGGGCCGGAGGCGCTGCTGTTCTCGCCGGGAATCTGGCCCCGTCGCGTCATCGTGATGACGCTGCATCGCGTCGGCGCGGGCGAAGGGCCTGATCTCGCGCGCGTCGCCCACATTGCGCGCGACGCAGGAGACCGGACCGTGATCGCGGCGGGCGGCGTGCGCGACATGGCGGACCTGCGCGCGCTCGAAAGAAGCGGCGCGGCGGGCGCGCTCGTCGCGACGGCGCTCCATGACGGGCGCCTCGGCCGCGACGATCTTCTGCGGCTCTCGGCAAAATAAAAGGGGAGCCGCACGGGCTCCCCCTTAAGAGACGCGCGCGGGGTCGCGCGATCAGTTGGCGGCGAAGGGATGCTTCGCTGTGACGCGCTCCTGGACGACGCGCTGGGCCTTGGGGTCGCCCTTCATCGCGCGGGCGATGGCTTCCTTCGTGGCCTGATAGTTGAAGTCCTGGATCTTCTGGTCGTCATTGGCGTCCCAGTGGATGAAGACGCCGACGCAGATGAAGAGGTCTTCAGCCTTGTCGAGCGGGATGACGCCTTCGGCGACCGAGTCCGCGACCGCCTTGGCGACGCCGTGCTGGGCCGGGCCGAACATCTGAACGGCCTGCTTGGCGTTCTTGATGGTCACCTTGTTGAACATCATGGTGTAGGGCTTGACGAGCAGGTTCGGCGCGATGACCGCGAGCAGGGTCGTGAAGCCGTCCTTGTTGTTCACGAGGCCGTTGGCGAAGGCCTTCTCCGCCGCCGAGCCGCGCGGACCCATGATCAGGTCGATGTGAGCGACCTCGTTGCCGTCGCCGACGAGCGACTCGCCGACGCCCGTCTTGGCGCTCGATCCCGCGAAGCCGCCGGCCGTCGGCTTTGGAAACAGCGCGCCCAGAATCTTTTCAAAGAAAGAAGCCATGTTTTTCGTCCCTCCCGGCGCCATTCGCGTAGAGCGGCGTCTATTTGTGCGCGCACCCGCGCGGAGCCTGATTCTTATGTCGACGCCCGGCCATCGGCGCGTCTCTCGTACGGCTGAACGGGGAGCCGGCGAGGGCTCCCCGAATCTCTTGCGCCAAGGCGCCCGAACTCAGTTCGGAGCGAAGGGGTGCTTGGCCTCGTTGCGCTTGGCGACGACTTCGGAGGCCTTCGGCTCGCCGCGGACGGCGCGGGCGATGGCTTCCTTCGTGGCCTGGTAGTTGTAGTCCTGGATCTTCTTGTCGTCGTTGGCGTCCCAGTGGATGAACACGCCGACGGAGATGAAGAGGTCGTCAGCCTCGTCGACCGGGATCACGCCCTCGGCGACCGAGTCGGCGACGGCCTTGGCGACGCCGTGCTGGGCCGGGCCGAACATCTGGACGGCCTGCTTGGCGCCCTTGATGGTGACCTTGTTGAAGAGGATCGTGTTGGGCTTGCAGAGCAGGTTCGGGGCGACGACCGCGAGAAGGGTCGTGAAGCCGTCCTTGTTGTTGACGAGCGCGTTCGCGAAAGCGAGCTCGGCGGCCGAGCCGCGCGGACCCATGATGAGGTCGATGTGAGCGACTTCGTTGCCTTCGCCGACGAGCGACTCGCCGACCAGCATCTTGTTGATCTTCGCCATGTGCGTTTCCTTTCCAGTTCCCCCTGAGCGCCCGCGCGCCTCGCGCCGCAAGCGCTCCTATCCTTCGTTTTCGGCGTCAGGCGAAAGGCCCGACCGGTTGGCCAGATAGCCGCGAGACCACCCCGCGCGGCGCGGACTCAACCATTTTTGCGCGCGCTTGCCAAGATGGACATGATCGAATCGGCGAAAAGAACAGCCACCGTCAGGTCCGCGCTCGTGCCCGGATTCACGCCGATTTCCTTAAGCTTGCGGTCGTGGCGGAGCGCCAGGGCGAAAGCGTCGTCGGGCGTCGCGCGCTCGATTTCGCGGGCGAGCGCCGAAGCTTCCTCGCGCACCGCGCGGGCGGTTTCATGCCCCCATTTCCGCGCGATGTGACTGTCGGGAAAGGCGGCGAGGAAAGCCATATAGATCTCGAGCGTCGCGCACGGCGCGTCGCGCCCGCGCGCCCGCGCGCGCGCCAGCGCGCCGAGGCCCGTTTCGAAAATGTCGATGAAGCCATTGGCGTATTGATAGCCGATTCGGTCGCGATCGGCCGATGCGCGCATGGCTTCGAGCAATGTGGCGTCGGCCGGGCGCGCGACGTCGTGCGCCTCCGCCGAGCCGAGCCCGGCGGGGCTGGCGCGGGAAATGGCGCGGAAGGCGGCGTCGGCGTCCTTTATGCTCAGAGCGCCGAGCGCGCGTTCGGTCTCGCGGCGAAGCTCGGCGACTTCGGCGGCGAGCCCCGCATGGGCGAGCGGCGCGCAGAGCAGCACGATGCCGAGATTGGTGTTCTGGTTCACGGCCGCCCATGTGGCCTCGACCGCGCCGAGAATGCGCTCGCCCACGCTCGCCCCGGGCGCCGCGATGAAGGGCGCGGCGGCGCGGGCGCTTTCGATGAAGTCCTTCGCCTCCATGCCGTGACCCGGCGCGAAATGATGGACATTGCCTGGTTTCGGCGCGGCGAGCTCCGCCTCGCAGGCGGCGATGAAGGCGCGTGCGACGGCTTGCTCCGTCGCCCTATAGGCGGGGCGAGGGGCAGGGGCAGCCTCCCTCTCCCCGCTTGGGGGGGAAGGGTCGGGGCGAGGGGCAGGGGGACTGGTCAAATCTGTCAGCTCATATCCGCAGCCAGGACGGAAAGGTGGTTGATCCCGCCTTGCCCCTCACCCTAGCCCTCTCCTCGCGTCGCGGCGAGAGGGAACCAAGGCGAGCGCGTCCTCGGCCAGACGTTCGGCGATTGAGAAGGGCGTGATGCGTTGCAGCCCGCTCCAGCCGGGCATGGAATTCACCTCCAGCACCATGGGCCGGCCCTCGGCGCTTCTGATGAGATCGACGCCGGCCATGATCGCTCCCATGGCCTCCGACGCGGCGAGCGCCATGCCGCGCTCCTCCTCGGTCGGTTCGATCGCAATGGGCTTCGCGCCCTGTCGGACATTGGTGACCCAGTGGCTGGAGCGACGCTTCATCGCCGCGACGACCTCTCCGCGCGAGACGAGGATGCGCATGTCCTCGTATGGCGGGCGGCTTGGTCCGACGAAGCGCTGCAGATAGAAGACGCCGCGCGCCTCCCCGGCCGAGGGAATGTCGTCTTCCTTCTCGATGAGCCTTATGCCCCAGCCCTGCGCCCCGAAAAGCGGCTTCATGACGAGGGGGCCTTTCGGCAGCTCGCGTCGGGCGATCGCCCGCGCCTGGGCGAGGCTCTGCGTCGCGAAGGTCTCGGGCGCGGGAACGCCCGCGCGGGCGAGCAGGAAGCTCGCCATGCTCTTGTCGGTGCAGCGTTCGATGGCGCGGGCGCCGTTGACGAGCGGGACGCCCAGGGCCTCCAGCGCGTGCAGAACGGCAAGCCGCATGGTGATCGCCTCGAGCGAGCCGTCGCCGATGGCGCGCACGACGGCGAGGTCGGGGAGAGCGTGAAAGCCGGGAATGGCGAGCCCGTGCGGGCGGCTCGTGTCGATCCGGCAGGCGAAGAGCCGCACGGCGACCGGCGTCGCGCCGAGCGCGCGAAAGGCCGCGAGCGTGCGCTCGACATGCCAGTCGAGCTTGTCGGTGAAGACGACGACGCGGGGTTTCCCACCTCCCCCTTGAGGGGGGAGGTCGAGCGCGGCAGGCGCTCGGGCGGGGGTGGGGCAGCCTGTCGTCACGTTTCTCGTTTTCACCCCACCCCGCGCTGCCTCGCAGCGCGACCCTCCCCCTCAAGGGGAGGGTGTATAAATTATCCCCCGAACGACTTGTCCAGCAGCTCTTCGT
This sequence comes from Methylocystis sp. JAN1, assembly GCF_052186135.1. Classification (GTDB taxonomy): domain Bacteria; phylum Pseudomonadota; class Alphaproteobacteria; order Rhizobiales; family Beijerinckiaceae; genus Methylocystis. The sequence goes on from NZ_CP181499.1 coordinate 832,831, forward strand.
TGATCTTGCCGGCGCGGAAGGTTTCGCCGGTCTCGACCGCCGTCACAAGCGCTTCGGCCGGCGAGAACAGGCTGCCGTCGATCTTGTAGAAGTCGCCCTTATAGGCCTTGAAGATGTCGGCGAAGGGCTGGCCGTAATCCTTCGAATTATGGCTCGGGAGCTTCTCGGCCAGTTCCCTGGCCGCCGCCGCCGGGCCCTTCACGAAGAGATGCGCGCGGCCGGCGTAGATGATCGCGTCATTGGTGCGCCCCATCGCCTGAACGAAATCCGGGTGGGGCGGCGAGAGCGGCGCGGTGGCGATTCCGTCCACGATGTTCTCCAGCGGGAAGTGCAGCTCATGCGCCTTGTGGAGCGCGACCTCGAGCACGCGGCCCACGACCTGCACGCCGCCGGCGAGCGACTGCGTCGGCGCATAGACGAAGGCGACCTTGTCGGGCGACACGCCGGATTTGCTCGCGACCTTCTCGACGACTTCCGGCGGCGGCGCCTTGTCGCTTTCGAGCACGATGGTCACGCGGCCCGCCTGGTCCTTGTAGGACAGCTCCTCGAAGAGCTTCTCGACGCGCGCCTGGGCGCGGCCGGGGCCGGAGCCGAGCGCGAAGAACTTTTCATGCGAGAGGCTCCAGCCGGCATATTGGCTGGCGAGGCAGGCGACGACCGGATCGTTCGACGCGACCGTCAGCCAGAAAGGCCATTTCGCGGCGCCCGGCGCGTGTGAGAGCGTGACCTTGCCGAGGCCGCCCATGCAGATTTCCGTGAGCAGCAGGCCGGCGTCGACGCCGCCCGCGACCTTGGCGCCCGCGTCGATCAGCAATTCGCCGAGGCTGCCGCGCGAAACGGCGACGCGATAGCGGTCGGCGCCGGCCGCGAGCCGGTCGACGATCTCGCCCGCAAGAGTGTTGACGCTGGCCGTCGCGCGGCCCGTATTGTCGCTTGCGCTCACTTGTGGTCCTTCCCTCGAATCTCAGTGGCTCTTCCCTCGCCAATTTCGCCGTCTGACGACGAAAAAGGCCGCCCGCGGGTGGCGCGGGCGGAACTTATAGAGCTTTGCGGCCAAAACGAAAGCGTCCAAAAGTCGCGAGGCCTTGAAGGGCGTCGCGCCGGCGTCGCGCGGCGCCCGTAGGGCGATTTGGAAACCGGGATTGCGAAGCGGGCGGGATGGATCGAGAAAACATTGACCGGTCTCCGGCTGCGAGGCGGCGGCGCATGTCTCTTTCAGGGATCTACCATCGTGTTTTTCGCCATCGGCGCAATCATCCTGGGAAATTGCGGCGTCTTGCGCGCCCTTGACGTCGCGCTGGACGCCATCCGCCGCTGAGTTGATCCCGCCGCCTCGATTTTCAGCCCGAACGCGCCTTCCGCCCCCGTCGGCGGAAGGTTTTCATTTTCTCGTCCTTTCGCGATTTTTCCCGCCGGCGTCACCCAAATGGGTGAGTTCGCGCGGCCGGGAACATGGCAGAATTCATCAGTTTTTTGTCGTTGCGCCGTTCGGGGCGGGGCGAGAGACTATTGAAATGACCAGAGTTACGCCTCCTTTTGATCCAGTTGTTTTCGAGCGGGAAGCGGACCGTTCAGCAGTCCAGCGGACGCGCAGGATCGGCTTTCTGATCTACCCGGATTTCGAGATTCTGGATCTCTGCGGTCCCCTCGACGCCTTCTATTACGCCGAACGCTCTTTGGGCATGACCGGCCGGATCAAGGAGCCCGGCTACCAGACGGTCGTGATCGCGCCGAGGAAGGGCCTGGTGAAGGCCAAATGCGGTCTCGAAATTCTCGCGGCGCATGATTTTTCCGAAATCGCCGGCGGGCTCGACACGCTGATCGTCTCGGGCGGCGAAGGGGTGATGACGGCCTGCGCCGACGAGGCCCTCGTCGACTGGATCAAAGCGATGTCCTGCCGCGTGCGCCGCGTCGCCTCCATCTGCAACGGCGCCTTTCTTCTCGCCCGCGCCGGACTTCTGAACAATCGCAAGGTCACGACCCACTGGCTTTACAGCGACCGGCTCGCCGCGGCGCACCCTACCGTCAATGTCGAGCCCAACCTCATCTTCGTGCGCGACGGCGGCGTCTATACCTCCGGCGGCGTCACGGCCGGCATTGATCTCGCTCTGGCGCTGATCGAGGAGGACCTCGGCCGGGAAGTCCCGCGCATGATCGCCGCCGTGATGGTCGTCTTTCTGCGCCGCCCCGGCGGTCAGGCGCAGTTCAGTCCTTTCCTGCAGGGAGAGGCGTCGAACTGCCGCGACATCGTCGAGCTGAAGTCCTGGATACTCGGCAACGCCGGCGAAAGCCTGACGGTCGAGCGCCTCGCCGCCAAGGTCGCGATGAGCCCGCGCAATTTCGCGCGCCGCTTTCATGCCGAGGTCGGCATGACGCCCGCGCGCTTCGTCGAATATGCAAGGGTCGAAGCGGCGCGCTGCCGCCTCGAGCAATCTGATCTCACGCTTCAGACAATTGCGGAGAGTTGCGGCTTCGCGACGCCCGAGCGCATGCGGCGGGCGTTCAGGCGCAGCCTTGGCGTGAGTCCGTACGACTACAGGGAGCGCTTTCAGTCGACTTTGTGAAAGACATTGGGAGGGGAGCCATGAACATTCTTTTTCTCACGACGGCGCATAACAGCCTGAGCCAGCGTCTGCTGATCGAACTTTCGGGGCGGGGGCATCGAATTTCGGTGACGATCGCCGACGGCGAAGCCGCGATGCGCGACGCCGTCGCCGGAGAAAATCCCGATCTCATCATCGCGCCCATGCTCAAGGCGCCCGTGCCCGAAGAAATCTGGTCGAAGCGCGTTTGCCTCATCGTTCATCCGGGAATTATGGGCGATCGCGGGCCGTCCTCCCTCGACTGGGCGATCACAGGCGGCGAGAAGCGCTGGGGCGTGACCGTGCTGCAGGCCGCCGCCGAGATGGATGCGGGGCCCATCTGGGCGAGCCATGAATTTCCTTTGCCGCGCGTGGCCGACGCCAAGGGAAGCCTCTATCGGAATGAAGTCACCGACGCCGCGGTCAAGGGCGTGCTGGAGGCGGTCGAGAAATTCGAGTCCCGGCGCTTCCGCCCGAGCCCGCTCGACTATTCGCGGCCCGAAATGCGCGGCCGCCTGCGGCCGGCCATGAGGCAGAAGGATCGCGCCATCGACTGGATGCGGGATCGCACGGACGACGTCGTGCGCAAGATTCGCGCGGCGGACAGCGCGCCGGGCGTGCTCGATACGCTTTTCGGCCTGCCCGTCTTTCTCTACGGCGCGCATCACGAGGACCGGCTGAAGGGCGCGCCGGGCGCGATCGTCGCGCGGCGCGACGGCGCCATCTGCCGCGCCACGATCGACGGCGCGGTCTGGATCACGCATCTCAAGCTCAGAAACGAGGCGCATCCCGACAATTGCGATCTCGCGAGATCGGAAACGGGTTGCGCGCATTGCGACGCCGCCTTTTGTCCCACCGCCGGAATCAAGCTCCCCGCGGCGCAGCTTCTCGGTCCGCTTCTGCGCGGCGTCCCGGAGATCGTGCTGCCCGTCGTCGCCGAGCTGGATTACCGGACCTATCGCGAAATCCGCTATGTCGAGCGCGACGGCGTCGGGCATGTCTATTTCGAGTTCTACAATGGCGCGATGAGCACGGAGCAATGCTATCGCCTGCGCGACGCCTTCCTCTTCGCGCGCAGCCGTCCGACGCGGGTGATCGCGCTGCATGGGGGCAGGGATTTTTTCTCCAACGGCATTCATTTGAACGTGATCGAGGCCGCCGACGATCCGGCGCTGGAGTCATGGCGCAACATCAACGCCATCGACGACGTCGTCCATGAAATCCTCAACACCATGTCGCATGTCGTCGTCGCGAGCATGCGCGGCAACGCCGGCGCGGGAGGCGCGATTCTCGCGCTCGCCGCCGATCGCGTCTTCGCGCGCGACGGCGTCGTGCTCAATCCGCATTATAAGAGCATGGGCGGACTCTATGGCTCCGAATATTGGACCTATGCGCTGCCCCGGCGCGTCGGCGCCGAACGCGCCCGCGAATTGACGGAAGCCTGCCGACCGATGGGAATGACTGAAGCGAAGGCGATCGGCTTCGTCGATGAGGTCTTCGCGGGCGATGCGGACGCCTTCGAGCGCCAGGTCGCGGCGCAGGCGGCGGCGATCGCGCAGCGCGCCGATTTCTGGAATCTTCTGCGAGAGAAGCACGACAGGCGCGTGCGCGACGAGCGGGCGAAGCCGCTCGCGGCCTATCGCGCGGAGGAGCTCGCGCGGATGAAGGTGAATTTCTTCGGGCCCGATCCCGCCTATCATCTGGCGCGCGAGAAATTCGTCTTCAAGGGACGCGCGCCGTCAACGCGGCCGCCCCGCGCCGCCGCGCCCGAGCGCATGACGCTGGCGATGTAGGTGCGAATGAGGGGCGTTCTTCACCCTCTCCCCGCAAGCCTACCGGACGCACACATCTCGAAAGTCACCAACGCCGTCATGGCCGGGACGAGCCCGGCCATGACGGCCTCCGGAGATGCGTGACTCCCTGAGCTCCGCAAGCGGGGAGGGGGCGCGTGCGATCAGCCCAGTTTTTTGCCGCGCTCTAAGCGGTTGAGCGAAGAAAAAGCTCACGCCTTCGCGCCGCGTCTTGCGAGCGACCAGCTGCGATAGGCGCCGGGCGTCATGCCGGCGTAGCGCCGGAAGGCGCGGCGGAAGCTCGTCTCGTCCGCATAGCCCGACGCGGTGGCGAGCTGCTTGACGGAGCTCTGCGTGGTTTCGAGCAGCATGCGCGCCGCCTCGAAACGCACGCGGTCGAGGAAATGTTTCGGCGTTTCCCCCGTCGCCTCTTTCAGACGCCGATGCAGCGTGCGCTCGGAGACGTTCATCGCGCGCGCGAGCTGCGTCGAGGTCAGCGGCGCGTCTCCCGCCTGCCGCACCACGCGCTCCGCTTCCAGCACGAAGGGATTGGAGGCGGTGAGATGGCCCGGCGGGATATAGATCGTCTGCGTCGAGGGAACCGTGTCGACCACCGTGAAATCGGCGGCCTTTTTCGCGGCCTCGGCGCCGCAAAGCTCGCGGATCACATGCAGCGACAGATCGATCCAGGATAGAGGCCCGCCGGCCGTCACGACGCGGCGGTCCGCCATGAGCGAGGCGCCCCAGGCGACGTCGGCGCGCGGATAGCGGGCGCGCAATGCGTCATGGCGCCACCATGTCGTCGTGCAGCGGCGGCCGTCCAGCAGCCCGGCCTCGCCGAGCAGAAAGACGCCGTTGCAGGCTCCCGTGACGATGGCGCCGAGCGCGTGCTGGCGCCGCAGCCAGCCGGCCGCGGCGTTGAGGTCGCCCGCCGGCGGCAACAGATCGTCGCAGTTGCACAGGAAAGGGGGGACGATGACCGCGGCGCAGGCGTCGAGCATGGCGAAGGAGGCGTCCACCGCATGCATGCGCCCGAAACCGTCGCGAAACGGCTTGCCGTCATGGGTGACGGTGACGACGCGATAAGGCTCGGGGCGGCCCTTCGATTCGAGCATGCGCCGGCTCATCAGCAAGAGATCCGCCGCGCCGAGAAAGCCCTGCCCGAGACAGTCGGCATAACCCAAAATCGCAATGTCCATCGCCAGCTCCATGGCGGAAATTGCCTTACTATTGGCAAATTCGCTGTCAGACTTTGCAAGAGTAATGGCAAATCCGCCATGCTGGCAAGGCCGAACGGGTCCGTATCCTCCTGTTTTGCCGGAAGCGCCCGAGCGCATTCCGGCGGAAACGGAGAAAGACAATGAGCCTATCAACCCAAACAGCTTCGGGCGCCGTCGCCGCCGAGAAGCCGATCGTCGATCTCAGGGGCATGTGGATCGGGCTGGCGCTGCTCAACAGCTTCTATCTGCTCGTGCGCGTCTATGAGCAGATCTATGGCTGGCGCGCCGGCCTCGACTCCTTCGCGCCCGAATTCCAGACCTACTGGATGTCGATCCTCTGGTCGGAAATCCCGCTGGAGCTGGTTTCAGGCCTCGCGCTTGCGGGCTATCTGTGGAAGACGCGCGTGCGCGACATGTCGACGGTCACGCCGCGCCAGGAAATGCGCGCCATCGCCGATAATGTGAAATGGCTCGTCGTCTATTCGGCGGCGATCTATTGGGGCGCGTCCTTCTTCACCGAGCAGGACGGCACCTGGCACATGACGGTGATCCGCGACACGGACTTCACGCCCTCGCACATCATCGAATTCTACATGAGCTATCCGATCTACTCGGTGCTGGCGATCGGCTGCTTCTTCCACGCCAAGACGCGCATTCCCTACTTCTCGAAGGGCTATTCGCTCGCCTACCTCATCGTCTCGATCGGCCCCTTCATGATCATCCCGAATGTCGGCCTCAACGAATGGGGCCATACCTTCTGGTTCATGGAGGAGCTCTTCGTCGCGCCGCTGCATTGGGGCTTCGTGTTCTTCGGCTGGATGGCGCTCGGCGTCTTCGGCGTGGTGCTGCAGCTCCTGCTGAACATCCATCGTCTGATTGGCAAGGAGGGCGTCGCCCTTCTCGCCGAGTGACCGGGAAAGGGTGCGCCGCGCCAGAGGCGTATCCCGAATTCCCGTCCGTCGAGCTCGGGCCGCCTTTCGACGCGTCGAAGGGCGGCCTCCTTGTTGCGTCAGCCTTTCTCGACGAACTCCAAAGCGACGCCGCCGGCGATCGGCGCGTCGCCCTTTTCCCTTGCGTCGGCGAGACGGTCGAGCCGGATGAGCGCAAGCCCTTCGTCGCCGACGGCCGAGCCCGTGACGCCGATCTCGATCTCGCCCGCGCGGATCGACTGGCCCGGCGCCGGCGCGCCGCCCGCCGCGCGATAGGGCGTCACGCGCTTGCGCACGAGATTGCGGTGCTTCATGCGCGAGACGACTTCCTGCCCGACATAGCATCCCTTCTTGAAGTCGAGCCCCGCGAAGACGTCCATGTCCGCCTCATGCGGGAAAGCGTCGCTATAGGCGAAATCGACGCCGCCCTGCGGCACGCCGGCGCGGATGCGGCGCGTCTCGTAGTCTTCGAGCGGGCCGGTCGCGGCGATTTTTCCCTTTTCGGCAAGCGCCCGCCAGCCCAGCGCCTCGGCGCGCGGATCGGGCGCGAGCGCTGCCGCCTCGATCTCGGGCCGCGCCGTCGCGTCGGGGAAGACGATCGTCTCCAGCGCGTCGCTCCGATTCGCGACCGCGATCTTCGAGCGCAGCTTGTATGTGTTGAGGCGCTTCTCGAGCTCGGGGGCGAGCGAAAGCGGACAATCGAGTAGGAAACGTCCCTCGCCGAGCGAGAATACGACAAAATCGAACAGGATTTTCCCCTGCGGCGTGAGAAGGGCCGCGAAGCGCGCTTCGCCCGCTTTCAGCGACGCAATGTCGTTCGTCACCAGATTATGCAGGAACTTGGCGGCGTCGTCGCCGGAAACCTCGATTACGCCGCGGTCCCTGAGCAGGATCGCCGTGGTCATTGGTTCTTTCCATGGGTTGAAGCGCGCGCCTTGGCGCATCAGCGACTTGTGCTTATCTAGGGCGTTGTCACTGCAAGCGAGGCGCCATTCATGCCGCAGACTTTCGACGTCATCCTCTCCGGAGGCGCGCTCGTCAACCAGGACGGCGAGGGGTTGCGCGACGTCGGCGTCCGCGACGGCAGGATCGCCGAGATCGGCGATCTCTCCCACGCCTCGGCCGGCGAGACGGTCGACTGCCGCGGGCTGCACATTCTCCCCGGCGTCGTCGATTCGCAGGTGCATTTTCGCGAACCTGGCCTTTCGCACAAGGAGGATCTCGAATCCGGCTCCCGCAGCGCCGTCATGGGCGGCGTCACGGCGGTTTTCGAGATGCCCAACACCAGCCCGCTCACCACCAGCGAGGCGGCGCTCGCCGAAAAGGTCGCGCGCGGGACGGGGCGCATGCATTGCGACTTCGCCTTCTGGGTCGGCGGCACGCATGAGAACGCCAAAGACCTCGCCGAACTGGAGCGCCTGCCGGGCGCGGCGGGGATCAAGGTCTTTATGGGCTCCTCCACCGGCTCGCTGCTCGTCGCGGACGACGAAGGCGTTGCGGAGGTGCTTTCCCATACGCGCCGCCGCGCCGCTTTCCACAGCGAGGACGAATATCGCCTGGAAGAGCGCAAGCCCCTGCGCGTCGACGGCGATCCCAGCTCGCATCCCGTGTGGCGCGACGTCGAGACCGCGCTGCGCTCGACCCGGCGTCTGTTGCGAATCGCGCGCGAAAAGCGCGCGCTCATCCATGTGCTGCACGTCACGACCGCTGAAGAGATCGATCTGCTCGCGCAGCACAAGGACATTGCGACGGTCGAGGTCACGCCCAACCATCTTACGCTCGACGCCGAGGCCTATCGGCGCATCGGCGCGCTGGCGCAGATGAATCCGCCCGTGCGCGAAGCGCGCCATCGCGACGCGCTGTGGGAGGGGCTGCGGCAGGGCGTCGTGGACGTCATCGGCTCGGACCACGCGCCGCACACGCTCGAGGAAAAGGCGCAGCCTTATCCGAAAAGCCCGTCGGGCATGACCGGCGTGCAGACGCTCGTGCCCTTGCTGCTCGACTCGGTGAACAAGGGCAGGCTCACGCTCGCGCGCTTCGTCGATCTGACGAGCGCGGGGCCGAACCGCGTTTTTGGCCTCGCGGGCAAGGGCCGCATCGCCAAGGGCTACGACGCCGACTTCACCGTGGTCGATCTGAGGCGTCGCGAGACCATTCGCAACGAATGGGTCGCCTCGCGCGTCGGATGGACGCCGTTCCACGGAACCGAGGTCGTCGGTTGGCCGGTGGGAACCTTCGTGCGCGGGACAAAAGTGATGTGGGAGGGTGAACTCGTCACGTCCTCGACCGGGCGGCCGATGCGTTTTCAGTCGGCGTTATGACGGCGAGAGCTACTCGGAGCAGATCGCCTTTCTTCCCGTGCGCGCTTCCGTCAACTGTCCGGTGATGCGCAGACCGTCATTCACCTTGATGGCGACGACGTCGTTGTAGAAACCGAAGCGATAATCGCGCTTCATCGGGTGGGAGTAGCCGCTTCCGTCCACATAGAAGCAGAAGGAGCTGTATTGCGGATTGGCCATTCGCGAGATCGAGCAGTGGATCTCGTAGGGGAGCGGGGCGCAATGCAGCGCCACGTCCTTGTTGGGGACCATCCAATTGGGGGAAGCGACGGAGCCGGCCAGCGCGCCCGCGGGCGCGGATAGCGGCGCCACGAGCAGCGCGAAACGAAACCGCCCGTTCTTCCGCCGTGAAAGATTCATTATCCGCCCCCGCTGCAACCGCGCGGGCAAGGAGCGCGGTTGCAGATGTCGTTGAAGCCCGTCGGATCATAAACCGGACGAGACGGCGTCACCAGCAGCTGCAGCCGCCGCCATAGCCGTAATAGGGGTAGGCCGCGCCGTAATAGCCGTAGCCGCCATAGGGATAACCCCACCCCCCCGCGCCCGCAAGGGTTCCAAGCGCCAGGCCGCCGAGCAGGCCGGCGCCGACTCCGCCGCCCCAGCCGCGTCCCCATCCGCCGCCCCAGCCGTAACGGCCCCATCCGCCGCCCCAGCCGACGCCACGACCCCATCCGCCGCCCCAGCCGACGCCGCGTCCCCAACCGACGCCGCGTCCCCATCCGCCGCCCCAGCCGACGCCGCGGCCGAAACCGCCGCCGCCCCAGCCAAAGCGTCCCCACGCCTCCGCTGGCGTCGCCACCGAAAGCGAGCTCGCGACAACTGTCGCCGCGAGGGCGGCCATCATGGCCTTTCGAACATTTTTCATCGCCGAATCTCCTGGGTCGTTGTCCGCCGCAGCCCCAAGCCACCCCTGCAACGCGAAGCCGTTTTCGTTGTTCCGGTTTTTCTTCGGCAGGCAGACGGCCGCCCGCCTGAGGCCGAAATGCTTATGCGCCTGCGCGGACAATGAGTTGGGATCTTTGGCGAAATTTCGCGACGAACAAGGATTTCCGCTTCCGGCGAAGACGCTAGCTCATTGGTTCGAAACGAGGAGACGCACATGGGCAACGCGAACGAGACGACGCCCCGCAACGAAGGCGAAGGCAATCGCACGGCGGCGAAGCACTATAACGAGGCGCAGCGCAAATTCGTCGAAAGCGGCAAGGTGGAGCCGGCCGCCAAGGACGCCGAACGCGCTCTGGAGACGAAGGAGGCCGAAGAATTGAAGCGCGCCGAGGAGGAAGGCCGCAAACACGCCAAGCCGCATGAGCAGCAGCGCGAGATTTAATCCTCGCTCCAGAAATAGTGCCACACGCCGTCCGACGCGACGCCGAGCCGCGTCGGACGCGGCTTCCTTTCGGCGTTCGCGCGCGTCAGATCGGCGAAGCGCACGCATCGCCAGCGCGCCGCCGCCTCTTCTTCGCCGGCGGGCGGGTTCCCGCTGCGCGCGAAGGCCGGCCATTCATAAAGCGTCACGGGGCCGCGCGTTATCTTGACATAGGGCTGCGACAGCACGGCGCGCATGACCTCCACCGTCTCGCGGCCCTTGCCGTCGAAGGACAGCGCTTTCAAAATTTCGATCGGGTCGGTTCCCGCCCGGAAGACGCCGCTTTTGGCGAAGAGCGGGCGAACCTCGTTCCAGTCGATCGGAACGCGCAGCGCTTCGACGTCGTTCCTGTCGAGCGCAGCAAGGATCTTGTCGCGGATCGCCCGCACCGGCGCGGGCAGCGCGGCGAGGTCGGTCGAGGGCGGCGAGACGATGTCGGCTCGATCTTGCGTTTTGGCGCGGGGCATGGCGCATGTTAACCGCGCCGCCCCGCAAAAGGCGAATTTCTGGTCCCTTGCTTAGCGCCGGCCTCTGCGAGATTGTATAGTCGCTGTCGAGCCGCCATCTAGGCGCATATGCCTCTCGCCGGAGAGCGAATGAACGACATCCCCGAAATGCAGGAGCCCCGGCCGGAAACCCGGGACGCGGGCGAGGCCGCGCTCGAACATGCGCTGCGCCGTTCGGCCGTCGCGATTCTGGCCGAGCGCCTGCTGCGCCTCGGCGCCGGCCTCGCGACGCTTGCGCTCTTTTTCATCGCGCTCTCCTGGATCGATCTGTGGCGCGCTCTTCCGTCCGATGCGCGCATGGGCGGCGTCGCGCTCTTCGGCTTCGCGGCGCTCTTTCTCGTCGCCCGCGAGATCGCGCGCGGCCTGCCGCGCCGCCGCGCCGCCGCGGCCCGTCTCGACGCGGCCGCCCAGGGCCCGCTGAAACCCGCCGCCTCGCTCGACGACACGCTCGCCGAGTCGGAAGCCGCCGATCCTGCGACCGCCGCGCTCTGGGCGCTGCATCGCAAGCGGCTGGAAGAGGCGCTGGCGAAGACGCCGGTCGCGGCCCCGCGCCCGCGCCTGCCCGAGCGCGACCCTTACGCCCTCCGCGCCTTCGCGCTCGTCGCCGCCGTCGCCGCCGCTTTTGTGGCGGGCGACGAGAAACGCGCGCGCCTCGCTGCAGCCTTCGACTGGCGCGCGGTTCATCTCCTCCCGCCCGCGCAGCGCATCGACGCCTGGTTCGATCCCCCGGCCTATACCGGCCGCCCGCCCATCGTGCTTGGGCAGGCGAGCGGCGCCTTGGAGGCGCCGGTGAACTCGACCCTGCGCCTGCGGCCCGCCGACGCGGCCGTCTCCGTCGATGGCGCGCTGGCGCCCGTGGAAAGCGCGGACAAGAAGGAGCGCGGCTTCACGCTCGCCGGCGCCGGGCGCGTCTATCTGCCGGACGGCCGCAGCTTCGATGTCGCCGCCATTCCCGACCGCGCGCCCGCGATCGCGCTGTCCGGCCGGCCGCGCAACAACGCGCGCGGCTCCATGACGCTCTCCTATCGCGCCGAGGACGATTACGGCGTGATGGGCGCGGAAGCCGTGTTCAGCGAATCCGGCGCGCGCCGCGCCCTTTACGAACCGCCGCGTCTGCCGCTCGACCTCCCCGCCGGCGCCGCCGGGCTCGGCGAGGGCCGGGCCACGCTCGATCTGGCCGACAGCCCCTATGCCGGCGCAAAAGTGACGATGCGCCTCGTCGCCAGGGACGCCGCCGGCAATGAGGGCGCCTCCGATCCGGTCGAGGTGACGCTGCCCCAGCGTCGCTTCGTGAAGCCGCTCGCCAGGGCGCTCGTCGAGCAGCGGCGCGTCCTCGCGCTTGATCCCGACGCCCGCGCCAATGTCCGCGCGGCGCTGGAGGCTTTGTCGCTTGCGCCGGAAATCTTCGAGACGCCGTCCGCCGTTCATCTCGGCCTGCGCGCGGCGCGCCGCAGTCTCGAGGGACATCCCGGCGACGACGAGTTGCGCGGCGTCGCCGACATGCTCTGGGCCATGGCGCTGAGCGTTGAGGACGGAAACACGTCCGAAGCCGAACGCGACCTTCGCGCGGCCGAGCAGGCGCTGCGCGAGGCCATGCAGCGCGGCGCCTCGGATGAAGAGATCGCCAGGCGAACGCAAGAGCTGCGCGCCGCGCTCGACACATTCCTCGAACAGCTCGGCGCCCGTCCGCCAAAGCCCGGCGAGCCGCCGCGCGAGGCCGCGCACGATCCCGAGAGCGTGACGGCGGAGGATCTGCAGGGCATGCTCGACGACATCGAAAAGGCGATGAAGTCGGGGGACACGGCGCAGGCGCAGAGGCTTCTCGACGAGTTGCAGGACATTATGGAGAACGCCCAGACGGGCGACGAGAGCGGCGCCCAGAGCGCCGCCCGGCGGCAGCGCCGCCGCGAGATGCAGAAGGCGCTGAGCGATCTCGACCAGCTCTCCCGCGAGGAGCAGCAGCTGCGCGACGACACCTTTCAGGGAATGAAAAACCCGACCGACGACGGCCGTCCGCCGCCGCGCGGCGCCCGGAAGGGCCAGCCTTCGTCGAACGACGACGCCGGCGCGGAGCGGCAGCGCCAGCAGGGATTGCGCGAGAAGCTCGAACGCCAGCAGGACGCGCTGAAGGGCGACGCCGGCGAGGCCGGCGAAGAGCTCGACGACGCCCGCAGGGCGATGAAGGAGGCGGAGGATGCGCTGAAGCCCGGCGGCGAAGGCCGCGGCAAGGCCGTCGACGCGCAGGGACGCGCCGTCGAGGCGCTGCGCAAGGGCGCCGACAAGCTCGCCGAGCAGATGCGTGGGCGGGAAGGGCAGGAAGGAGAGGAGGGCGAAGACGGCCAGGGGCAGGGCCGAGGCCGCGGGCGCGGCCGTTTCGGCCAGGGCCGCGATCCGCTCGGCCGCTCGCAGGGCGGCCAGCGCGCGTCCCACGAAAAATACGATCCGCTTGGCCTGCCGCCGGCCCAGCGCGCCCATCGCGTGCAGGAGGAGCTTCGCCGCCGCCTCGGCCAACCCGAGCGCCCAAGCGAGGAGCTCGATTATCTGCAAAGGCTGCTGACCCGATAAACGGCTTGCTCCCGCGCGGGCCTTTCTCTACTTGCTCAACTGAAACGGCGGGGAGCGAACCTTGTCCAATCTTCTGGTTTTCATCGCTGCGGCGGCGGTCTTCGCCGTCGTGCTCGCGGGCTTCTTCAATATGATCCGCGGCGGGGTCGGGTCGCCCCAGCGCTCGCAGACCCTGATGCGGTGGCGCGTCGGCCTGCAATTTCTGGCGCTCGTCATTGCGCTGACGGTGCTCTACTTCCGGGGACGTTAGGCAAGTGGTCAAGCTCGACAGAATTTACACGCGGGGGGGCGATAAGGGGGCAACCTCGCTCGCGACCGGCGCGCGCCGCCGGAAGGACGATATTCGCGTCGAGGCCTATGGCGCGATTGACGAGACCAACGCCGCGATCGGCGTAGCGCGTCTTGCGATCCAGCCGCAAGACTCCGCGCTCGACGCGATGCTGGAGCGCATCCAGAACGATCTCTTCGATCTCGGCGCCGAGCTCGCGACGCCGCCCGATCCGTCGAAGCCCCTCGATCCGGCGATGCGGCTCGTCATCGTCCCGTCGCAGGTGGAGCGGCTGGAAAAGGAAATCGACGGCCTCAACGCCGCCCTCGCGCCCTTGCGCTCTTTCGTGCTGCCGGGCGGCGCGGCGGCCGCCGCGCATCTCCATTTGGCCCGCGCCATCTGCCGCCGCGCCGAGCGCGTGATGGTGACGCTGATGCAGACGGAAGGCGAGGAGCTGTCGCCCGCCGCGCTGGCTTATGTGAACCGCCTGTCCGACTTCCTCTTCGTGGCGTCGCGCTACGTCAATCGCGAGAAGGGCGACGTGCTGTGGAAGCCGGGGGCGACGCGGTAGGGGCTGAATTTTTCAACAGGGTCTGGTTCACACTGGCCGATCGCGCTATTGCTGGCGGATCATAAAGCCGATCTGGGAAGCAATCCGGAAGATATTGTCGCGTGAATTCCATTGTGGCCGGCTTCCTCGGAAGCATTTCAGGATCCAGGGCCGGAGCGCGCTTCGGACGAAAAAGCGAGAACCGGTTTTTCGCCTGAAGCGCGTCCAAAATTTCTAGAACCGATCGCGTTGCCTGCATTTGGGCGATTCCGCCTAAAACGCGGTCCAGTAATCGAATGGAGCCAGAATGACCGACCTCGCCTCGTTTCTCGGCTATGAGAAACGCACGCCTTCTCACCAAAACGCTCTGGATCTGTTTGCCGGGTCGTGGTTTTCGGACTTTCCGGCGCAGACAGGGCTCAAAGCGGGGCCGACTCCCGGTGTCTTCGAGGACGGCCGGGTTTCTTGGGGCGCTTCGATTTTTGGCGGACTTGCCGGGCGCTCGATCCTGGAGCTCGGCCCCTTCGAGGCCTTCAACACATATCAGTTTCAAATGGCCGGCGCCGCCAGCATCGCTTCTATCGAAGCGAATAAAATCAATTTTCTAAAGTGTCTTGTAATAAAGAATATATTCAATTTATCGGCAACTTTCTTGCACGGTGATTTTATAAAATATATGCATGAGACAACGTCTAGGTTTGATATCTGTTGGGCGAGCGGCGTTCTGTACCATATGACTGCGCCGATCGAACTGTTGACAGGGATCAGGCGCGTTTCCGATAAAGCGTTTATCTGGACGCAATACTATGATGAAGCAAATATTTCTGGAGCAAACGCTCGATTCTTCGATCCATCAAAAGACAAGGAGGTTGTGTTCGCAGGCCGGCGCATTAGGCTGCACTACCGCAGTTATCTCGAAGCCGGGCAGGTTTTGTTTGCCGGAGGCGAGGATAATTTCTCTTATTGGATGGAGCGCGACGATATCCTCTTTGTTTTGGATTTTCTCGGGTTCGATGACATACAGATGGGGGTTGACAACCCCAAGCACGATGCTGGGCCGGCAATGTTTTTCACGGCGAGCCATACCGGGCGGGACGCGCGGCAGACGTAAATCCGTCCTCGTCCTAGGCGAACCGCGCGCCATTTGGCGCCAAGCCCGCTCACCGACTAGATAATATGCTGTTTTTCTTTAGCTTAGCCTGTCTAGCGCCAGGTGGCTGGGGCGGGAGGATTCGAACCTCCGTATGGCGGAATCAAAATCCGCTGCCTTACCACTTGGCGACGCCCCAAAGCGGCCCGCTCTCCATAATGCCGCGCGGGCGGCTTCGCAACCCGGCGGATCAGGCCCAGGCGTCGAGCCGGGCGAGGCGGGAGAATTTTTTCCACTGGTGGCGGTCCATCCGCGCCAGCACGTCGCGCAGGAAGCGCACCCCCTGCGGGAGATAGGCGCCCTTGTTCAGCATGACGCAGTCGGCGCGCTGGGCCATGGCGGCGTCGGTCGCCTCGGCGCGGCTGGCGACGCCCTCGTGCACGAGCTGGTCCAGCACCTGCGTCGCCCAGATCACGGGAACATGAGCGGCTTCGCAGAGCCAGAGCATTTCTTCCTGCATTTCGGAAAGTCGCGCGAAGCCGACTTCCACCGCGAGGTCTCCCCGCGCGATCATCACCGCCGTCGGATGGCGCGCCGCCGCTCGCACGATCAGGCGCGGCAGGTTACGAAGCGCGAGCGGCGTCTCGATCTTCAAGACGAGCGCCTGAAGAGGCTTCTCGCGGCGCCGCGCCGCGAGCGCCGCCTCCAGAAGCGCAATGTCTTCGACCCGCTGGACGAAGGAGAAGCCGACAAGATCCGCCAGTTCCGCCACCGTGTCGAGATCGGCCATGTCCTTCTCGGTGAGGGGCGAGAGATCGAGCTCGGCGGTCGGGAAATTGACGCCCTTGCCGGGCTTGAGGCGCAGCCCTTTCGCTCGCGCGGCGACGATCTCGACCTCCGCGCCCGCATCGTCGCGGGAAAGGACGCGGCCGGTCGCCTTGCCGTCGTCGAACGAGACTTCGGCTCCCGGCCGCAACTGCGCCACGACTTGCGGAAAATTCAGCGTAGCCGCGACGCCCTTGCCCTTCCCGTCGAGGCGCGCGGTCAGGAGAAGGCGGTCGCCGGTCGAAAGCCGGCATTTTTCCGGAGCGCGGATCTCTTCAAGCCGCAGCTTCGGACCGGCGACGTCCATCAGCACCTTGCACGTGCGCTCAAGCCGTTCGGCGGCGGCGCGCACGTTGACAGCCATGCGCCGCCAGGCGGGGGCGTCGTCATGGGCGCAATTGATGCGCGCGCAATCCACGCCGGCGGCGATGAGGGCGGAGACGAGGCTCGGATCGTCGGCCGCCTCGGAGGGCAGCGTCGCCATGATGCGGGCGCGGCGGGTCGGGCTCGCGCCGAAAACCGCGTCGCAGGCGCGCTGCAGCCCGTCGTCGCGGGCGCGCGCGGGGTAGTCCGCCTTTTCGCCGCAGAGCCGGCGCAGAGTGGCGAGCAGCGCGTCGAGCGAGATGAGGACATCGGCTTCGCTGCGCCCGAGCGAGGAGAGGCCGAAGGCGGCGAGGCGCATTTGCAGCGCCCGCAGATCGCGGCTGCGCATTGCGAGATAATGCGCGAGATTGCGCGCGCCGTCGCCGGCTTCCGCCGCCGCGCCCCAGTCGGCCAGACGCCCGTCGCCCTCGCGCGCGACCGCTTCGCGCAGCGCCGCAACGTCGTCTCGAAGCGCGGCAAGCTCCCGTTGCGCGGGGTCAGGCTGTTCTCGGCGCATGCTTTCCATCCTTCTCGCCAAATTTATTTTCAACGGCAAGACGACGGGAGTGTTACAGCGCGCAAGAGCGCGCTTCGAAAAAGCCGACGCCGGTCCTTTCGCAACGATCATCGGCGTTTGCGCGATCCTGCCTAAAGGGCGCGATCTAATGCCCGTTCGGATGTTCGCCGGCGAGCCGCCGCAGCCGCGCTTCCTCCAGATCGAGCTCGGCTTCCACCGCGTGAAGCGTGGTGTCGTGCACATTGCCGAGCTGGTGGAGGCGCAACAGCTCCGCCCGCGCGCGCGCGACGGCGGCGAGCGCCATGTCGAAATGCGCCTTCCTCATTTCGCTCACGGCCGCTTCGTCCTCGTGATTCCGGCGATAGACGAAGACGCGGCGGCGATATTCCTCGGCAAGTTTCGGATGCAGCGCCCGGCCTTCCTCGTCGACTTCGGCGGAAATCAGCTCGAGCGCGGCCGCGTAGATCTTCTCGCGCGCCTCGTGGTCGCCGAGATGCGCGCGGGACCCGACAGGCGGCGCGCTCGGCTTCAGCCATCTGACGATCGGCCCGAGCGTTCCGCCTTGAAGCAGCACCGTGACGGCGATGACGACGAAGGTCGCCAGCACGATGAAGCTCCGGCCCGGAAAGTCAACCGGCAGGGCAAGAGCGGCGGCGAGGCTCACGACGCCGCGCATCCCCGCCCATCCGATGATAACGGGGATAGCGGCGCGCGGATATGGGTCCCGCGCCCGGATCGCGGGAATGAGCAGGCGCGGCAGATAGCTCGCCGGGAAGACCCAGATGAAGCGCGCGGCGATGACCGCGCCCGTCACGATGAGCGCCTGCGGCAGCGAGGAGGTCAGCGCCGGGCCGAAGCCGCCGAGTTCGTCGACGACCTTGCGCAGCGCGAGGCCGATGAGGATGAAGACCAGCGCCTCCATCACGAAGACGGCCGAGCGCCAGACCGCCTGCGCCTCCAGACGGCTCTGCGCATCGAGGATGGCGTGCTGCGCCCATCCCATAATCAAGCCGCAGGCGACGACGGCGAGCACGCCGGAGACATGCAGCGCCTCGGCGGCGACATAAGTGATCCAGGCGATGAGGAAGCTCGCGAGGATGACGAGCTGCGTATCGCGCAGCCGCTTGAAAATGAGGTTCACCAGATAGCCGGCGACGAGGCCCACCGCGACCCCGCCGAGAGACAGCCGGGCGAAGAGGAGCGCGGCGTCGCCCCAGTCGAAGACGCCGGTCAGCGCGGCCGCCGCGGCCATGCGGTAGAGCATCAGGCCCGAGGCGTCGTTGACGAGGCTCTCGCCTTCGAGAATCGTCACGAGCCGCGCGGGAACGGGAAGCCGCGCCAGCACCGCCTTGGCCGCCACGGCGTCAGGCGGAGAGACGATGGCGCCGAGGCAAAAGCCCGCCGCGAGCGGCAGGGATGGCAGCAAGGCGTGGACCACAAGGCCGACCACGAGCGTCGTGAAGGCCACCGCGCCGATGGCGAGCATCAGGATCGGACGGAGATTGGCGCGGAAGTCCCGCCAGACGGTGAAATAGGCGCTCGACTGCAGGAGCGGCGGCAGAAACAGCACCAGGATGAAATCGGGGTCGATTTCGAAAGGCAGCCGCGCCGGCGCGAAGGAGAGCGCCATGCCGCCGATGACATAGGCGGCGGCCGGCGGCATGTTCAGCCGCCTCGCGACGAGAGAAAGGGCGAGCGCCGCGGTCAGCAGTGCGAGCAGAATGACGAAGGGTGCGTGGCCGGCCATGGCGTCTCACGGGCAGGGAAGGGGCGGCGCAAACCTAGAGCGCGAGGCGGAAAGTGAAAATCGATTTTTTGCCGGAAGCGCTCTCCGCTCCGGGCGCCGTTGCGGGAGCGGCGCCACAAGGGATCAGACGCTGACGGCGCCCGCCTGCGCCGCCGCAGCGCGCAGCGCCGCGATATTGCCGGCATATTGAGACGGGCCGCCGCGGAAGGCCGCCGAGCCCGCGACCAGCGCGTCGGCGCCGGCCTCGACGATGGCCGTCGCCGTCTCCGGCGTCACGCCGCCATCGACTTCGAGACGGATGGGGCGCCGCCCGATCATCTCGCGAATGGCGCGGATCTTTTTGAGCTGCGGCGCGATGAAGCTCTGGCCGCCAAAGCCCGGATTGACGCTCATGACGAGGACGAGATCAAGGTCGTCGAGCACATATTGCAGGCAGCTTTCATGCGTGGCGGGATTCAGCGAAACCCCCGCCTTCTTGCCCCGCGCGCGGATCGCCTGCAGCGAGCGATGGAGATGCGGGCCGCCCTCGGCATGGACGGTGATGATATCGGCGCCGGCGTCCGCGAAGGCGCCGATATAGGGGTCGACGGGCGAGATCATCAGATGCACGTCGAGCGGCAGCGTCGTATGCGGCCGCAACGCCGCGACCACGCCGGGGCCGAAGGTGAGGTTGGGCACGAAATGCCCGTCCATCACGTCGAGATGTATCCAGTCCGCCCCGGCGGCTTCCATCGCGCGCGTCTCCTCGCCGAGCTTGGCGAAATCGGCGGAGAGGATGGAGGGGGCGATGACGGTGTCGGGCATGGGGGCTGCTCGATTTGAGTTCGCCGATCCTTAGCATGGCGCGGCGGCGGGGCGCGACGAAAATGCTTGTGGTCTTTCGGCGTGACGGTGACAAATTCTTTTTCTACTCGGACGAGGGGCGACCCGCGCGAGCCGGTCTATAGCGCGTGGCGAAATCCATAAAGACATCCTCACCCTGAGGAGCCGGCGAAGCCGGCGTCTCGAAGGGCGAGGATGTAGGATGGCCGCTTGTTTTCCTCCCCTCGTCCTTCGAGACGGCCTCTTCGAGGCCTCCTCAGGATGAGGGGAGGAAAACAGCTTGGAATGCTGCCAAAGCTGCCCTCCTCGAAAGGACATGGCGTGACTATTTCAGCTAAATCCTTGTGTTTCGACGACGACAGCATGTAGGTCGAACTGTCCGACGGGCGCGCCCTGGGCGCCCCCTCGCGTGGTTTCCACGCCTCCTCCACACGACGCCCCGGCAGCCTGTTTCCGTAATTGCCGCTTATGCCAAATCGGGCGCGTGGGGAACGGCTCGGATAAGGCGCACTACGGAACCAGCAAATCACCCCGGCCGGAGCGCGCCCCCCGACCGGGGCGCAAACCTCACTCCGCCGCCTGCTTCGTCGCGAACTTTGGATCAAGCGCGCCCGACGCATAACGCTTGGCCATCTCGGCCATCGGAACCGGCTTGATCTTGCTCGCCCAGCCAGCCGTGCCGAATTCCTCGTAGCGCTGGCGGCAGACCTTCACCATCGCTTCCTGCGCCGGCTTTAAGTATTTGCGTGGGTCGAACTCGCCCTTGTTCTTGCCGAGCGTCGCGCGGATCGCCGCCGTCATGGCGATGCGGCAGTCGGTGTCGATATTGATCTTGCGCACGCCGAATTTGATGCCGCGCTGAATCTCCGCCACCGGCACGCCCCAGGTCTGGGGCATTTCGCCGCCCGCCGCGTTGAAGGCGTCCTGCAGCTCCTGCGGAACCGACGACGAGCCGTGCATCACGAGATGGGTGTTGGGCAGGCGGCGATGGATTTCCTCCACGACATTCATCGCGAGGATGGCGCCGTCCGGCTTGCGGGTGAATTTATAGGCGCCGTGCGAGGTGCCCATGGCGATGGCGAGCGCGTCGACCTTGGTGCGGGCGACGAAATCCTCGGCCTGCGCCGGATCGGTCAGCAACTGGTCATGCGACAGCTTGCCCTCGGCGCCGTGGCCATCCTCCTTCTCGCCCTCGCCGGTCTCCAGCGAGCCGAGCACGCCGAGCTCGCCCTCGACCGAGGCGCCGACCCAATGGGCGAGATCGACGACGCGGCGCGTTACGTCGACATTGTATTGGTAGTCGGCGGGCGTCTTGCCGTCGGCTTTCAGCGAGCCGTCCATCATGACCGAGGAGAAGCCGAAGCGGATGGCGCTGGCGCAGGTCGCTTCGCTGTTGCCGTGGTCCTGATGCATCACGATCGGAATGTCTGGATACATGGCGATCAGCGCCTCGATCATCTTGGCGAGCATGATGTCGTTGGCGTAGCTGCGCGCGCCGCGCGAGGCCTGGATGATGACCGGCGCGTCGACCGAGGACGCGGCCTCGAGCACGGCGAGCCCCTGCTCCATATTGTTGATGTTGAAGGCGGGCACGCCGTAATCGTGCTCGGCGGCGTGGTCGAGAAGCTGTCGCAGGGTGATGAGGGCCATGGGGACGATTCTCCCTTCGAGAGGCGGATGCCGATGGAATGGGCCGGGGCTTGCGCGGTTATTTACAGCGTACCGGAAACGAGGGCCAGTCGGGCCATGGGCGAAGCCTATTCTCCGCATACTGGGCCGGCCCGCGCCAGGGCGCTCGTGGTCAAGAAGGAAAGTCCGCCGCTGTCGACACACCTTAGTGCGTCTCTGGCGGCAGACCGACATGGCGCTCGAGGCGGCGCAGGCGCTCCTCAAATTCGTTCAGCAGGACGCCATGTCCCACCGCCGAAGAGTGATATTCCACCACCGCGCGGCGCAGTCCCACGATCTGGTCGCCAAGACGCCTTTCGAGGTTCAGCATGTCGGATGCGACATCTGCGCGAAGGGACTGCATATCCGAACGAAGCTCGGTCCCTAGAGCATCGACCTTCGCGTCGACGGCGTCCACTTTCTTGTCGATCTTGCGCAGCAGCGCCAATGTCAGGTTTTCGGGTTCGTCGCTCAATGCAGCGTCCATCGTGTCAATGCGCCTCAACCGGGCAGCCCGGCCGAGGCATCTTAGCACATTCTCCTTCGCGACGTCTCTTATTGTAAAGCTTCCGTCTGCCCGGCCCGAACCAGTGCGAGAGCCGCGTCGGCCACGGCCTCGGCGGTTATGCCGAAGTGCTTATAAAGCTCCGGCGCCGGGGCGCTCGCGCCGAAGCCGGACATGCCGATGAAGACGCTGTTTTCGCCGAGCCAGCGGTCCCAGCCGAGCCGCGCCGCCGCCTCGACGCCGATGCGCGGGCCCTTGCCCAGCACCCTGGCGCGGTAGTCGGCGGGCTGCGCCTCGAAAAGCTCCCAGCAGGGCATGGAGACGACGGCGGCCTTGATCCCCTTCGCCGCCAGCGCGTCGGCGCCCGCGAGCGCGATCTCGACTTCGGAGCCCGTCGCGAGGATCGTCACGTCGCGTCCGCCAGCCGGCTCGCGCAGAACATAAGCGCCCCTGGCCGAGAGATTTTCGGAGACGGGGCGCTCCAGCGTCGGCAGGTTCTGGCGCGAAAGGCTGAGCACGGAAGGCGTCGCCTCCTGCGCAATGGCCAGCTCCCAGCATTCCGCCGTCTCGATCGCGTCGGCCGGGCGGAAGACGAGGAGATTGGGCATGGCGCGCAGCGAGGCGAGATGCTCGATCGGCTGATGCGTGGGGCCGTCTTCGCCCAGACCGATCGAATCGTGGGTGAGCACATAGATGACGCGCAGGCCCATCAGCGCCGAGAGGCGGACGCCGCCGCGCGCATAATCGGAGAAGACGAGGAAGGTGCCGCCATAGGGCACGAAGCCGCCATGCAGCGCGACGCCGTTCATCGCCGCCGCCATCCCGAATTCGCGGACGCCGTAGTGAATGTAGCGGCCGGAGAAATCGCCGGGCCGCACCGAACCCATCCCCTTGGTGATGGTGAAGTTGGAATGGGTCAGATCCGCCGAGCCGCCGATGGTCGCGCCCGTCGCGGCGTTGATGACGCCGAGCGCCATCTCGGAGGATTTGCGCGTGGCGATTTTGGGCTTCTCCGCGGCGAGCGTGGCGCGGAAATCCGCGAGCGGGCCGGCAATCTCCTTCGCCACGTCGTTCGTCAGGAAGGTCTCGAAGGCGCGGCCCTTGGGCGAGGCGGCGCGGCGCTTCTCCCAGGCCTCGCGGGCGCTCGCGCCCCTCCTGCCGGCGGCGCGCCAGGCGGCGAGAATCGGCTCTGGCGTCTCGAAGGGCGCATGCGGCCAATCGAGCGCCGCGCGCGCGGCCTCGATCTCGGCGGCGCCGAGCGGCGCGCCGTGGACCGATTCCTTGCCCTGCTTGCCGGGCGCGCCATAGCCGATCACGGTGCGGCAGGCGATCATCGACGGGCGCTTATCGGCCTTTGCGGCTTCGATCGCCCGGGCGACGGCCTCCATGTCGTGGCCGTCGACGCGCTGCGTGTGCCACCCCGCGGCGGCGAAGCGGGCGCACTGGTCCATGGAGGTGGCGAGGTCGGTCGGCCCGTCGATGGAGATCGAATTGTCGTCCCAGAAGACGATCATGCGCGAGAGCTTCAAATGGCCGGCGAGATCGATCGCCTCGTGGGAAAGGCCCTCCATCAGACAGCCGTCGCCCGCGATGACATAGGTGTTGTGGTCGACGAGGTCGTCGCCGAAGCGCGCGGCGGCAAGGCGCTCCGCGATCGCCATGCCCACCGCGGTGGCGAGGCCCTGGCCGAGCGGGCCGGTCGTCGTCTCGACGCCGGGGGCGTGGCCATATTCGGGATGGCCGGCGGTGGGGGCGCCGAACTGGCGGAAATTCTCAAGGTCCGCCTTGGTCATGCCCGGATAGCCCAGGAGATAATGCAGGGCGTAGAGCAGCATGGAGCCATGGCCGGCGGAAAGCACGAAACGGTCGCGGTCGGGCCAGTCGGGGCGGCTCGCGTCGAACTTCATGAAGCGCTGGAAGAGCACGGTCGCGACGTCGGCCATGCCCATCGGCATGCCGGGATGGCCGGACTTGGCCTTTTCGACGGCGTCCATGGCGAGCGCGCGGATCGCGTTGGCGCAAAGGCGCGCATCAACTTTTGCTTCTGACATTTCCCGTTTCTTTCACGTCGCGCTCTTACGGCGCCTGACAAGTTCGAGGATCCTCGGCGTGAGGATGAGTTGCATCGCGAGATCGAGCTTGTTGCCCGGAATGACGATGGAATTGGCCCGCGACATCCAGCTCCCGGCGATCATGGCGACGAGATAGGGAAAGTCCACGTCCCGCGGATCGCGGAAGCGGATGACGACGATGGACTCGTCGGGAGTCGGGATCGAGCGCGCGACGAAGGGGTTGGAGGTGTCGACGGTCGGCGCGCGCTGGAAGTTGATGTCGGTCTCGGAGAATTGAGGGCAGATATAATGCACGTAATCATGCATGCGGCGCAGAATCGTCTCCGTCACGGCCTCGGTCGTGTAGCCGCGCGCCTGGCGGTCGCGATGGAGCTTCTGCGTCCATTCGAGATTGATGACGGGGACGACGCCGATCTTGAGGTCGGCGTAGCGCGCGACATTGACTTCGTCCGTCACCACCGCGCCATGGAGGCCCTCATAGAACAGGACGTCCGTATTGGGCGGCAGCTCCTCCCAGTCGGTGAAGCAGCCGGGCGGCACGCCGAGCCGGGCGGCCTCGTTCTCGTCATGGGCGTAATGGCGGTAGCGGCCGGAGCCGGTCTCGCCATATTCGCGGAAGAGATTTTCCAGCTCGGGCAGGAGATTGGCGTCGGGGCCGAAATGGCTGAAGCGATAATTGCCGCTCGCCTGCGCCTCGGCCATGCGGGCCTTCATCTCCTCGCGGTCGTGGCGGTGGAAGCTGTCGCCCTCGACATAGGCGACCTCGATGCGCTCGCGGCGGAAAATCTGCTCGAAGGTCGCCTTCACGGAACTCGTGCCGGCTCCCGAGGAGCCGGTGATCGAGATGATTGGGTGTTTGACGGACATGGGCGCGCTACCCACAGAGTTCCTTCACAAGCCGGCGGCGACCCCGCCTCCAGGCTTGCCGCGCAGGGCTTGTCGCATGGCGGCCCGGCAAAGAAAAGGCTTTTGAAGCGCCCCTCCCGAGGGGGCGAGCGGCTTATGACGGAAAAATCGCGGCCCCGCGACAAGCGCTTGACTTGGCGCAGGCGCGCGACCTATATCGCTCCCGTCTCAGCAAGGCCGCTTCAAGACGGCCCGGGGCGGAGTAGCTCAGTTGGCCAGAGCAGGGGAATCATAATCCCTGTGTCGGGGGTTCGAATCCCTCCTCCGCTACCATTTTACCCCCATATTCCGCAAACCATGCGGGGGCACGCCCGCTCACCTAGTTGTGAGCGTAGGTTATCCATATGGTCATCGTGGCCATCCGATCACGGTCGCGAAAGTCGGTCGTGTCCAGGACCGACGAACCGGGATATAAAAGCGTCGCTTCGGCCGGTTCCATCGGGCGGCAAGACAATCTCGGAGGAGTTGCGTCACAACGCCCGGCCCGGAGCCGTTAAGCGGGCTCACGAGCCTTTTTGGCCGTCATAATCGAAAGCGCGAACTCGTCGCAGCGCTTGCGCATGCACTTGTCCGGGCATTTGTTGTCGTAATGTTCCCTCAAAGCCTTGAGCACAACTTCCGACAATCGCCGCGCAGTCTGTAGCGGTTGCCTGAATGGATGATCGCCGCCTCCTGCGCGGTCGGATCCAAGCGGGCGCCCGCATGTTCGGACGAGCGGCTCTCTTCCGGCGTGTCTCCGTGAAGCGAGCCCTCCATGAGAGGCCTGCTTTCGTCGGCGCGACATCCGCCATGATCGATTTTCGTCGTCTGTCATGACTCGAAAATTTCGTTCTTCAATTCGAAGGTCAATACGACAGATCGCATATTGGAAGAATTGCATCATTTGGAAGAATTGCGCCCGCGCATTGCTGCAATCGTTTCAACGTAACCACCCGAGCGCTTAAATTGGAAATCTTATACGATGGTTGAACTGATTTTGGATTGTAAAGGCCCAAACGCTGTGGTTACGTTTTCCTCACATCGCCTTCTGAGGCGAAGCCAGCCAGCAAGGCCGCGCGCCAAGCCAGCCAGCCAAGTTAACGAACTTTCCCGGCTGGAGGGCCGCGCAACAATCTCTTCCGGGGATCGGTCCGCAGGCCGAGGGGGCCGACGTCCAATATTTACGGCTCCGGCGGCGTCAGGCTCGAAAAGGAGGACGGAAATGTTCATGGCGTCTGAACAGGTCAAAGTGTTTAAAGGTCACGAGGCGGCCTTCGAAAGGCGCTGGGCCGTTAAGCAACTGAGTTTCCAATCGGCGCCAGGTTACATTTCCTGCCGCTTCACCAGGGGGAGTCAAAGCGAAGACGGCGTCGTCTACCTGTCTTTGACGGTCTGGGCGAATGAAGAAAGCTTCCTCGCCTGGAAATTCGGCCTGATCGGTCGGCAGGATTGGCTCCCCGTCTCCGGACCGGATCGCACGCGGATGGAGGAGTTCGACGCGATGGTTCCTCGAAGCAATCCTCAATAAGCTACGCGATGAACCGCTTCAAGATCGTGAAGGGACGAGAGGAAGGCAGGAACCGGGATCTGTATCTTGGCGGTCCGAAGCTCGAAGGCTTCGAGGTGAAAAAACCCCAATTATGCGTCAAAGTCGGCCGAATAGAGCGCTGGAACACGCGCATCGAAAACGCGCTGCCGGCGATCCCCTAATCGTTTGCCGTCAAGGACATTACTGCTCGGCTTAGCGACCGGGATCATCGCAATATATCACATATATATATATATAATGATGTCCTGGCTTGCGGGTCCCGCAATTTTACAAAGCGGGCCGTTCCCCGCGTTAAATCGGGGTTTTGGCTGTCTTTTCGCCAGTATTGTCCAGCGGGACAGCGCGAAGGCGATGCGGCGCGGATGCGCCGCGCAAATGTCGCCGAAAGCCAGCGGCAATTTGACTGCCATAGCGTTATGTATATCAAAAATATTTTGTATATAATACGGCAAGATAACACAGAATTGTGCGATGCACAATATTATAGTATGTTATCTAACCTTATAGATAAATGACGCCGCATTCATAATTCAAATCTCTTATGGGTTAATGGATATTGCAGGCTTGATCGACTAATGCTTTGGAGTCACCAGTCTGCGTTGGCGCCGGGGTCTCGCTGGCGACCCGGCAGGCGCGGATGACGCTGCGCGCCCGCCTCATATGAGCGAGGATTTGCGATCATGGCTCTGATCAAGGAAATCGATTACGGCACGCCGGCGTCGGGATCGAAAACGCCCGTCACGCTGACGATCGACGGCAAGAGCGTCACCGTTCCCGAGGGCGCGTCGATCATGCGGGCGGCGATGCAGGCCGGGATCGAGATCCCGAAGCTCTGCGCCACGGACATGGTCAAATCCTTCGGCTCCTGCCGCCTCTGCGTCATCGAGATCGAGGGGCGCAACGGAACGCCCGCCTCCTGCACGACGCCGGTCGCGCCGGGCATTTCGGTCAAGACGCTGACGCCGCGCGTCGACGCCATTCGGCGCGGGATCATGGAGCTTTATATCTCCGACCATCCGCTCGATTGCCTCACCTGCGCGGCGAATGGCGATTGCGAGCTTCAGGCCATGGCCGGCGCGGTGGGCCTGCGCGACGTGCGATACGGCTTCGACGGCGCGAACCACGTCTTCGCGCGCAATGACGGCAAGCTCAACGACCAGTGGCTGCCGAAGGATCAGTCAAATCCCTACTTCACCTATGACCCTTCCAAATGCATCGTCTGCAATCGCTGCGTCCGCGCCTGTTCGGAAGTGCAGGGGCAGTTCGCGCTGACGATCGAGGGCAGGGGCTTCGACTCGCGCGTCTCGCCGGGGATCGGCGAAGCCTTCATGGAGTCGGAATGCGTCTCCTGCGGCGCCTGCGTGCAGGCCTGCCCGACCGCGACGCTTGTCGAGAACTCCGTCATCGCCATCGGCCAGCCCGAGCATTCCCAAGTGACGACTTGCGCCTATTGCGGGGTGGGGTGCGCCTTCAAGGCGGAGATGCGCGGCGAGGAGATCGTCCGCATGGTTCCCTGGAAGGACGGCAAGGCCAATCACGGCCATAGCTGCATCAAGGGCCGTTTCGCCTATGGTTACGCGCTGCATCGCGACCGCGTGCTCTCGCCCATGATCCGCGAGAAGATCACAGATCCCTGGCGCGAAGTAAGCTGGGAGGAGGCGATCTCCTATGCGGCGTCGCGCTTCAAGGCCATTCAGGAAAAATACGGCCGCCTTGCGGTGGGCGGCATCACCTCTTCGCGCTGCACCTGCGAGGAGACCTATCTCATGCAGAAGATCATCCGCAGCGGCTTCGGCAACAACAATGTCGACACCTGCGCGCGCGTCTGCCACTCGCCGACCGGATACGGCCTGAGCCAGGCTTTTGGAACGTCCGCCGGCACGCAGGATTTCGACTCGGTCGAAGACGCCGACGTCATTCTCATCATCGGCTGCAACCCGACCGACGCGCATCCCGTCGTCGGCTCGCAGATCAAGAAGCGGCTTCGCGAGGGCGCGAAGCTCATCGTGGTCGATCCGCGCCGCACCGAACTGGCGCGCACGCCGCATATCGAGGCGGCCTATCACCTGCCGCTGAAGCCCGGCACGAATGTCGCGATCGTCACCGCGCTGGCGCATGTCATCGTCACGGAAGGCCTCGTCAATGAGGGCTTCGTGCGCGCGCGTTGCGACTGGGACGAATATCAGGACTGGGCGGCCTTCGTTTCGGAAGAGCGCAACAGTCCCGAGGCGGTCGAGAAATATACCGGCGTGCCGGCGCATCTCGTGCGCGGCGCGGCGCGGCTCTACGCGACGGGCGGAAACGCCACGATCTATTACGGCCTCGGCGTCACCGAGCATTCGCAGGGCTCGACGACCGTCATGGCCATCGCCAATCTCGCCATGGCGACCGGCAATCTCGGCCGCAAGGGCGTGGGCGTGAATCCGCTGCGCGGGCAGAACAATGTGCAGGGCTCCTGCGACATGGGGTCCTTCCCGCATGAATATCCAGGCTATCGCCATGTCTCGGGCGACGAGACGCGCGCGCTTTTCGAAGAGGCCTGGGGCGTCGCGCTCGATCCCGAACCGGGCCTGCGCATCCCGAACATGTTCGACGCCGCGATCGAA
The DNA here is from genome assembly GCF_052186135.1 of Methylocystis sp. JAN1. Lineage (GTDB taxonomy): Bacteria > Pseudomonadota > Alphaproteobacteria > Rhizobiales > Beijerinckiaceae > Methylocystis. The sequence goes on from NZ_CP181499.1 coordinate 861,595, forward strand.
GGACGCTTCAAGGGCCTCTATGTTCAGGGCGAAGACATTCTGCAATCCGACCCCGACATCAAGCATGTCTCGGCGGGCCTTGGCGCGCTCGACTGCCTGATCGTGCAGGACCTCTTCCTCAACGAGACGGCCAATTACGCGCATGTTTTCCTGCCGGGCGCGAGCTTCCTCGAGAAGGACGGCGTCTTCATCAATGCGGAGCGGCGCGTGCAGCGCGTGCGCAAGGTGATGAGCCCGAAGGCCGGCTATGCCGACTGGGAGGCGACGCAGATGCTCGCCAACGCCATGGGCTGCGGCTGGAACTACAGCCATCCCAGCGAAATCTGGGCGGAGATGGCGAGCCTGACGCCGCCTTTCGCGGGCATTTCCTATGAGAGGCTCGACGAGGTCGGCTCCGTGCAATGGCCCTGCAACGACGCGGCGCCGGACGGCATGCCGATCATGCATATTGACGGCTTCGCGCGCGGCAAGGGCAAATTCGTCATCACCGAATATGTGCCGACCGACGAGCGCTCCGGCCCGCGCTTCCCGCTGCTGCTCACAACCGGGCGCATTCTCTCGCAATATAATGTCGGCGCGCAGACGCGGCGCACCGAGAACAGCCAGTGGCATCCCGAGGACGTGCTGGAAATCCATCCGCATGACGCGGAGCTGCGCGGCGTGCGCGACGGCGACTGGGTGCGCGTACAGAGCCGCGCGGGCGAGACGACGCTGCACGCGAAGATCACCGACCGCGTGGCGCCGGGCGTCGTCTACACGACCTTCCATCATCCGCTCTGCCAGACGAACGTCGTCACCACGGACAATTCTGACTGGGCGACGAACTGCCCCGAATACAAGGTCACCGCCGTGCAGGTCTCACCCTCCAACGGTCCGACCGAATGGCAGGAACGCTATCGCGCAATGGCCGAGAACAGCCGCAGGATCGAAGCCGCGGCGCCGCCGGCGGAATAAGCGGAATGAGCCGTTTCGGATCGGGATTTTGCAGCGAGGACGAAAATGACCGTATCGCCGCCACGTCAGCAATTCGCATTCGCGGCCGAGAGGCGCAATCGCATCGATGTGGCGGCGGCGGAAAGGCTCGCGCGTGCGAGGGAAATGGCGGGATATGCGACCTCCGGCGCGGCCGTCGCCTATCGTGGCTGGAAGCTCCCCGACTATCTCGAACACGAGGCCGGAAAACGCATCATCACGCCCGACGACGCCCGCCGCTACGCGACCGGACGAATATGAAAGAATGCAGGCCGAATTGTCGGAGGCGCGCCGCCAGTGACGTTCCCCGGCCTCCGCCGAACCGCCGCGCATATCTCGGAAACGAAGCTCGAACGGGCGGCGCTGCGGTATTGGCGATCCTGGCTCGATCAAAGCGCGCGATAGAGATCAGACCCGGCGCCGATCCGCGTCGACGAAATCGAAATGCGGACTGAGATCCATCTGGCCCGTCAATTTCCAGATGGCCGCCACAATCGGGGCCGCCGGCTCGTGATCGAGCGCCACGATGCCGATCTTTCGAAAAAGTTCGGGGACGAGAGGGATCGCCGTCAATTCCTCGCGCATTTCGAAGAGCGCGAGCAGACTATGCGGCATGATGCTGAAAATCTCCGCGCAACGCACGTTCGAGTAAAGAGCGAAAACAGAGTCGGTTTCAACCACCACATTCGGGTGAACGCCCGCCCGCCGGAACGCCGCGTCTATGATGCGACGGTTTTGCATATTGCGCGTCAAAAGACAGAGCGGCAATTTCGCGGCGTCGCGCCAGCTCATGGAAACGCAATTGCCGATCGCCGACGCGTCGCGCGCGAGCAGAACGTAACGCTCGCGGTAAAGAGGCAGGACGCGAAAACGGTGCAGGTCCTCGTCTTCGAGATAGGTGACGCCGATGTCGAGCTCAAATTTCTCGAGCCGACGTATGATTTCCTCATTGCTGAGCGACTGCACCAATTGCCGGACGTTCGGAAATGCGCGCAGATAGGGACCGCTCAGCAATGACATGATGGGCAAGGTCGTCGGGATGGCGCCGACGCGCAGCGCGCCGCTGAGCTCCCTTCGGGAGATCGAGGCTTCCTGCTTCAACCCGTCCCACGCCGCGAGCGTTTGACGCGCCCAGCCCAGTATGCGCGCGCCTTCGTCTGTAAAGCCCACGAACTTTTGCCCACGCTCGACAATCGAGACGCCCAGCTCTTCCTCGAGTCGCCGGATCGCCGCGGAAAGAGCGGGTTGCGAAACATTGCAGGATTCCGCGGCGCGCGCGAAATGCTTTTCGCGCGCCAGCGTCACAAGATATTCGAGCTGACGAAAAAACATGTCCGGCGACGCCTTTGTTGCGAACCCCACAACGTCATGGAGTATTTTGGTTCGTCCGCCGAAACGATTTTGAAGGAAGCGAAACCGGGGATCAATGCCGATCCGCCGAAAAAGGCGGCTTGGACGCGCGGGCGCGATCTGGCGCCGCTCCGCGCTGCGGCTCAGCAGCTCTTATACGGAAGAAACCTGCCGGAGATGGCGATTTTCACGCGGTCGCCCGAGCGATTGGCCTCGCGCTCGATGTCCGTCCAGCGGCGGATTCGCGACCGTTGGGAAAGGGACGCGACATTGCCGCGCCCCTTCATTGGATTTAAGCCGGATTACTTCTTGAAGCGAGCCGCTTCTTCGGAGCCGCCAGTCGCATTGCCTTCGCTGTAGGAATGCGCGCCGACGCCGGCGAGCTTGCCGCCCTGCACGATCAGATATTCGTTGCGGATCGGACGGCCTTCAAAATAGCACTCCAGAATTTCGCGAACGCCGGCCGCGTAGCGGGTCTGCGCCGAAAGGCTGGTGCCGGAGATATGGGGCGTCATCGCGTGATGCGGCATGGTGCGCCACGGATGATCCTTCGGCGCCGGCTGCGGGAACCAGACGTCGCCCGCGTAACCGGCGATATGTCCGTTTTCGACCGCGCGAACCAAGGCGTCGCGGTCGACCAGCTTGCCGCGCGCGGTATTGACGATGTAGGCGCCGCGCTTGAAGAACTTCAGCGTCTTCTCATTGACCATATGCTCGGTCTCGGGATGCAGCGGGCAATTCAGCGTCACCACGTCGCAAACCTTGGCGAAGCTCTCGAGATTGGCGTGGTAGGTGAGGTTCAGCTCCTTTTCGACCGATTCCGGGAGGCGGTGCCGGTCCATATAGTGCAGACCGACGTCGAACGGCTTCAGCAGGCGAAGCACGCGCAGGCCGATGCGGCCGGCGGCCACCGTTCCGACCTGCATGGCTTCGAGGTCGTAGGAGCGCGAGACCGCATCGGCGATATTCCAGCCTCCCTCGACGATGATGTTGTGCGCCGGCACGAAATTGCGCACCAGGGCCAGAATGGACAACAGAACGTGCTCGGCGACCGCGTTGCTGTTGCAATAGGTGACTTCGGCGACGGTGACATTGTTCTTGATCGCGGCTTCGAGGTCGGTGTGATCCGAGCCGATGCCCGCCGTCACGATCATTTTGAGCTTCTTCGCCTTCGCGATGCGCTCGGCTGTCATGTAAGCCGGCCAGAAAGGCTGCGAGATCACGATTTCCGCGTCGGGAAGCTCCCGGTCGAGCACGCTGTCGGCGCCGTCCTTGCTGGAAGTAACGACGAGCTGATGGCCGTTCGCCTCCAGATATTTGCGCAAGCCGAGTTCGCCCGAGACGCTGCCGAGCAGGACGCCCGGCTTGAAATCGATCGCTTTCGGCGTCGGCAAGGTCTGCCCGTCCGGATAGACTTTCGGCTGCGGGACGTCGTCACGCGCATAGGTCTTTGGGTAGCCGCCGATCGGATCGTCGTAAAGGACACAAACTACCTTCGCCATGTGCGATTCCTCTTGCTTGATCGCGACAGCGGGCCTGTCTAAGGCGAGACGCTTCGCCGCTGCGCTGTCATTGATTTTTCGAATGCGTCGCGAGTTTCGTAGATGAATGAGAAAACGGTTCCATTCGTTTCGGCTGATCTTCTGATAAGCCGCGCTTATCGGTCGCCCCGTCCGCAGCCTAAGGGGGATGCGCAGGAAAAAACCGCAGACGAAAACCTGGAAGGTTTCGTTTGCGGTCAGGCTACTGACAAAGTAGCGGCGACGCCCCTCGTGCTTCGAGACGCTTGCTGCGCAAGCTCCTCGGCATGAGGGGCTTCTTCCTTCAGCGCCAAGCACTTAGGCCTCATCCTGAGGAACGAGCGAAGCTCATGTCACGAAGGACGAGGCCGCCTTGGGAAGTTCGTCAACAAACTGACCGCAAACGAAAACCTGGAAGGTTTCGTTTGCGGTTCGATTACAACCGGATCGAGGGCGGGTTCGGCCAGTCCGAGAGGCGGTGTTTCGGCAGGCTAGCCTGCCGCCACCGGCAGCAGCCGTTTCGCGGCCGGCGCCCGAGCGGTCACGACGAATGACGCCGCCTCCATGTGGAGCACGCGTCAAAGGTCGTCCAATTCGGAGTAATTATTGGCTGATAACCTCTGTTTATCGCAGCGGCGGGATCTTCCGCGCCTCTCCGGGCGTCGGCGCAGCATGGAATATCAGCGCATCGGGATAAAGGTCACGGCGCATGGTCGGACGAGGAGATCAGGCGGCGCGCGAGTGATCGTCTCGCTCCCGATTCACGACGAAGAAGAGCCGGTTCGCGATTAAGGCCAATGCTCGGAAGCACGCGCGCTGCGGCAGGGAATGTTTGGAACGCTCCTTCGGCGATTTTCGGGCTGAACAAACCGACTTCACTCGCTATCTAGTGTCAAGGGCCTGCTCTCGGGCTCGGTCAAGGAGGAAATGTCATGACGTGGTCGAGCCCGGTGATCGTCGAAGTTTGCGTCGGCATGGAAGTGACGAGCTACGAGTCGGCCGAGATTTAACGCCGCGCGGCGTTCAAGGCGGCTCCTTCGCGGCAAGCTTAAGGGCGTGCCCAGGAAACGATCGCGTTATCCGCAGTTAGGCGATTCCCGCCTGAACACAGCGTGATCTGCGCCACGTCGAAGCCTGACTCTTTCGTGGTCACGGATCGGCGCGGCGCAGGGCGCGGGCGATTCTGCGCGCCAGGGGCGCGAGGGCCGGAGCCGTCGGCGGCTCTCGCGCGAAGATCGCCGCGTCAATCCTTGCGAGGGCGGGGGCGAGGTCGTCGCCCGCCGCAATTTGGCGCCAGCGATCGGGATCCGTCGCCGACAATTCATCGAGCGTCCGGCGGAAGGCGGCGGCGTCGCCGTTTCGCGCGGCGGCGTCCAGCGCGCCAAGCAGGCGCCGTCTCTTCGCGACGAGCCGCCACGAGCCCCGCGCGGCTTTCGACGACGCCACGAGATAGGCCGCGGCGCCTGTCGAGACGAAGCCGAGCAGCGCCGCGAGGAGCGGGCGCGGGGCGAAAAAATTGTGAAATTCGCCCGCTTCCGTCGATTCCGGCGCGTCGATGAAGGCGACCCGGCGCTCGGGCGCCGCAGCCTCACGCATCGTGCGGGCCGAGACGTCGAACCAGCGCAGGCGGATCGCCGGCGCGACCGCTCCCGACGGCGCAAGCGGCCGGACGTTCCAGCGATAGACGGCCCGCGCGACGGGCCCCTGGTCGGTGACGATCGTCTGCCGCTCGACCGGCCCGGAGAAGGTGACAAGGCCGGGCGCGCGGAAACGCGGCAGAGTCGGCAGACGGTCGGCGGTGAGACCGTCCGCCTCGACGGTGACGACGCGCTGTGCGGTTTCGCCGAAGGGAATCTTGTCCGGCTCGGGCTCCCAGCGGTCGGCGAGGCGCAGCGCTGTCGCCGGCAGCCAGAAATCCCCGGAATCGCCGAGGCCGTCGCGCGTGCGCACGTCGATCGCAAACGGTTGCGACACGGCCTCGGTTTCGGCTCTGCCGCCGTCGCCGGCGACATAGGCGACGCGCCATTTGAAAGGCTCGATCGTCAACCGTCCCGCGCGCAGCGGATAAATCATCAGCGTGCGGGTATGGACGGGCGTCCAGAAGCCGTCGATGAGCGCCTCGCTCGAGGCGTCGACGCCGAATTGCCGCCAGTCGAAATCGGTGAGCGCGGGCTGCTCGATCCTTTCGCTCGCGACGCGCGCGCGAATGGCGGCGCGCAAAACCAGCCGCAGCGGCTCGCCGACATAAGGCGTTTCCTTCGGCGACTCGACAAAGGCCTCGAACCTCCCGACCGGGGCGTCCTCGGCGCGCCCCGCCGCGCGTCCGAAGACGACGAAAAGAACCGCGACGAGGAAGCGCAGGCGGGCGTCCCTCATTTCAGTCGTCCTCCGGGACCGGTCCGCCGGCGGCGCGCAGTCGCCGCGCCTTTTCAGCGAGAATCCTGAGTTTCAGGAAGCGTCCCGGGTCGTCGGGGAGAGTCTGCAGCCATTCAAGGCTCGGATGGACGCCGCCAATCTGCAGGCGCCGCCGCACGCGGCTTTCCCTTTCGCGGAGCAATTCGGCCACAAGGGCGTTCATGTCGCCGGAGCGGCCGGCGCCCTCCGAGGCGCTGGCCGCTCCGCCAGCGGCGGCGCGGTCGCCCCCGGCCGGCGCCCCGCCGCCTTTTCCCTCCTTCGCCGCGCCGCCCGCCGCGGGGGTCTCGGATTGGGTTTCCCGACCGCTCGCGAGGCCCTCGCCATAGCCGCTCGTCTTCCCCTCCGTCGGCGGGCGGTCGCGGGAGCCGCCGGCCTTGAATCCGGGGGAATTTGCGACGACGCCCTCGGCGCCGCCGCTGGCGGGCTTGGGTTCGCGTTGCAGGGCGGCTTCCAGCAAGGCCTTGTTGAAGGCCGCGTCGCCATCGTCCGGATGCGCGGCGAGCGCGCGTCCGAAAGCGGCGATCGCCTCGTCGAAACGTCCGGCCCGCGCCAGCGCATTGCCGAGATTGTAGTCGCTCGCGGGATCGTTCGCAAAAGCGTCGGCGGCTTCGCCCCAGCGACTGGCCGCATAGAGGGCCGCGCCCTTCCAGGCGGGGTCGTCGAAAATGCGCGCCGCCGCCGTCGCGAATCCGAGCGACAACAGGGCGCGTCCCGCCATCTGGGGGCCGAAGAGGGCGAAAGCGACGCAGACGGGCGCAATGGCGAGGAGGAGGGCGGCTCTTTTCATGACTCCCCCACGCGAAGAAAGAGGAGGAGCGGCGCCACGGCGGCGAGCAGAAGCCAGCGTCCGCAATCGCGCCATTCGAGCGCGCGCCGCGCGCCCTGCTCGACGCGCGCGGCGCGCCGGCCGGCGACGGCTTCGACGACGGGCTGGGGGCGGGAAGCCTCTCCCGCGACGCCGCGCCCCTCCGCCGCGAGAGATCTCATCGTCGCGCGTGCGGAATCCGCGGCGGCGGCCGCGTTGCGCGGCGCGACGACGAGCGTGTGCAGGGCATGGCCTTCGGCCGCGAGCGCCGCGGCTTCCCCGCGCGCGCGTGCGTCGACCCCCGCGCCGCCGGAGACGAGGACGACGTCCCCGGCGAGCGTCCCGGATTCGCGCAGCACGCGACGCGCGAAGGCGAGCGCGCGGTCCGGTCGCGCGCCGCCGTCCGGCACGGTTTCGTCGTCGACGGCGAAAAGAAGCGATTCCAGCGCCTCGACGTCGTCGGTCAGCGGACTCGCGAGATAGGCGTCGCCGGCGTAAAGCACGAGCCCTGTCTGCCGCGCGCCGCCGCCCTCGAGAATGAGCTGCGCCGCCGTCGCGCCCTGGCGCAGTCCCTCGCTCTTCGACGCGTCGAGCAGGATCAGCGACGCGTCGAGATTACGGAATTGCGGGGCGTCCGCCGATCTGACGGCGGGGCCGCTCAGCGCAAGGGCGATCAAGGCGACGCCCCAATAGATCGCCAATTCAGGGCGCGTCCGGCTGTCGGCGCCCTGTCGGCGCAGCATGGCGGCGAGCAGCGGCGGATCGACCGCCCGGCTCCAACCGCCGAGCGAAGCGTCACGCGGCCGCGTGAGGCGCAACAGAACAAGCAGCGCGGGCGGAACGAGCAGCCAGAAAGGCCGCAACAACGCAAAGGAGCCGAAAGCGATCATAGCGGCGTTCTCGACGCCAGCGCGATCGCCGCGCAGGCCGCGAAAGCGAGGGTCGCCGGCCAGATCCACAGATCATGAAAAATAACCGCCGGCGGGGCGGGCGCAGTTCCGGCCGCGAGCGACTCGATCGCGCGCGCGGCGGCGTCGAGATCGGCGCCGGTGCGGGCGCGGAACGCCGCGCCGCCGCCGATCGCGGCGACCTTCTGGAGCGCGGCGAAATCGACGGCGTCGTATTTGTTCGGGTTCGCCGTCGTGTCGTCGACGCCAAGGCCGATCGTATAGATGCGGACGCCGAGCCGTTGCGCCAGCGCCGCCACGGCCGCCGGGTCGCTGGAGCCGGCGTTGTTCGCGCCGTCCGAAAGCAGAATGACGACGCGCGACGGCGCCCTCGAGTCGGCAAGCCGCTTCAGCGCAAGGCCGAGCCCTTCGCCGATCGCCGTCGAACGGCCGACGAGCCCGATTTCCATCTCGCGCAGCGTCCGGTCCACGGCGTGGACGTCGAAGCTGAGCGGCGCCGCGACGAGCGCCGTTTCGGCGAAGACGACGAGGCCGATGCGGTCGCCTTCGCGCCGGCGGATCAGTTCGGAGGCGACATGTTTGACGAGGTCGAGCCGGCTGACGGAGGCGCCGTCAAGCTGGAAATCATGCCTCGTCATGCTGCCCGAAAGATCAAGCGCAAGCATGATGTCGCGCCCTGCCGCCGGAAGCGCCGCGACGGCGTCGGCGACGCGCGGCCCCGCAAGCGCGAGGGCGAGGCTGATCCAGGCGAGAACGGCCGCGGCGCGCCGCCAGGAGAAGCGGGCGACGTAGGCCTTTGCGGCGTTCGCGCGAAACCTGTCACGAATGGTGGCGGGAAGCGCCAGGCCGCCCGCGGCCCTTGGCTTGGGTTTCGCGAAAGCCAGCGCCAGCAGCGGCGCGGGAAGCAACGCGAGAGCCTCCGGCGTCGCGAATTCGAGCCCGCTCATTTGCGAAGTCTCATAAGCAGCCGCTCGAGTTCGCCGTCGAGCGCCTCCGCGGGGATGTCGTTGCGCGGCTGATACAGCGCCTCGCCGAAAGCGCGCCCGGGCCCGTCGCTGAAAAGCCGCGTCGAGAAGATCGCGTCGAGGCGCGCCAGCCACGCCTCGCCGCGAAGCGAGAGCGCGCCGCGATCGAGCGCGCCGGCGAGGTCGCGCAGCATCCGCGCCTGCGCGGCGAGACGCTCGGGCGCCGGAAGCGCGCGCGACGCCGCGAGCGCCGCAAGCGCGGCGCGGCGCAAAGGCAAGCGCCGCGCGGAGAGACGAAGCAACGCGACGCACGTCGCCGCCCCGGCGAGGCATCCGACCAAGGCCATCGCGAGAATCTCGGCCGTTCCGTCCGGCGGCGGCCGCAACGGACGCAGTCTTTCGACGACGCTAGAAAGGTCGGCCATCGAAGCGCTCCAATGCGCGCGCCATCGCCGCCGCGTCCAGGCCCGCATCGATCTGCAAGACGCGCGCGCCGAGGCGCCGCAGACGCGCCGGCCTTCCGTCCGTCGCCGGCGCCGCGCCCCGCGCGACGCGCAGGCGCCCCGCCTCGCCCTCGCGCGTGCGATAAGGATAGACGCCCCGCGGCGGCGCGAGTTCGAAACGGTCGGCGATCAGGAGAATGTCCAGATCGCGTCGCCGCGCGATGCGCTCGGTAACGGCGTCGAAGCGCTGGCCCGGCGCATCGAGCCCGGTCGCGACCGCCATCGCCGCCGATCCGGCCGCGGCGTCGATCGTGTCCAGCGCCTCCGCGAGCGGCGGTTCGGCGCCTCCGGTCGCGGCGAGCGCGTCGCGATGGGCGGAGACGAGCTTGTCGAGTAGCGGCGCGAGCGCGCGCCCGCTCGCGGCCCAGCCGAGGAAATGCGGGCCCGACGACGTCGCCGCGGCGAGGCCGGCGCGGCCCTGCATGTCGAGCGTTCGCCAGGCCGAGGCGACGACAGCCTCCGCCGCCGCGACGGAGCGAAAGGCGCGCCGCGTCCCGAACAGCATGGAGGGACGGAAATCGACGAGATAGAGAACGTTGCGCTCGCGCTCGTCGTGGAATGTCCGCACATGCGGCGCGCCGGTTCGGGCCGTGGCGTTGCGGTCGAGCCGGCGAATGTCGTCGCCCTCCGACCACGGCCGCACGTCGTAAGTCTCCACGCCGCGCCCGCGCCGCCGGCGCGGAAGGGTTCCCGGGGGCGGCGCGCCGACGAGCCGGCGCGCGGACGCTCCAGAGAAAAGCAGCCGCAGCCGCATAAGGGCCTCGACGTCCAGATCGACGCCGGGAACGCTCGCCTGCGCGCTCATGCGGGCGCGACGAGTTCGACATAAGCGCGCACCACCTCGCGCGCCGTCTCGCCATCCGCGAGGGCGCGCCAGGAAAGTATCGTGCGATGCGCGAGCGCGTCCACGGCGAGCGCGGCGACGTCGTCCGGCAGAACATAGTCGCGCCCGAGGAGATAGGCCCGCGCCTTGGACGCGGCGGCGAGCGCGAGCGTGCCGCGCGGCGATGCAGGATGTTCGATCTTCGCCGCAAGCTCCGGCGCGCGATCCCTGTCGCGCGGCGCCGTGACGAGCCGGACGATATAGTCCTTGATCGCGGGAGACAGAAAAACCGTCTTCGCCTCCGCGCGCGCCGCGCCGATCCGCCAGGCTTCGAGCGATGCGGGCGGCGCAGGCGGCTCCCGGAATTTCTCCCTTTCGACGAGATCGAGAATGCGTCGCTCGGCCGCCGCGTCAGGCAGCGCGACTTCGACATGCAGCATGAAGCGGTCGAGTTGCGCTTCCGGAAGCGGAAAGGTGCCCTCCTGCTCGATCGGGTTTTGCGTGGCGATCGTCATGAAGGGATCGGGCAGCGCGCGCGTTTCTCCCGCGACCGTCGCCTGCCGCTCGGCCATCGCCTCGAGCAGCGCCGACTGCACCTTCGGCGGCGCGCGGTTGATCTCGTCGACGAGCAGCAGGGAATGGAAAATCGGCCCCGCCGCGAACTCGAACGCGCCGCGATCGGGCCGCCAGACCGACGTGCCGGTGATGTCCGCCGGCATCAGATCCGGCGTGCACTGGATGCGCGCGAAGGAGAGATCGAGCGCCCGCGCCAACAGCTTGGCCGCCCGAGTCTTGGCGAGCCCCGGCGCGCCTTCGACGAGAACATGACCGTCCGCGAGCAGGCCGATCAGCAGCCGCTCGACAAGCGCCTCCGAGCCGACGAGATGATCCTGGAGGAAGGCCTTCACCTTCGCGAGGCGCGCGCTCGGGGCGTTCGATTGTTCTTGTTCTTGCGAGCGAACCGGCTCCGGCGAATTCATGCAGTCGTCTGTCGAGTGGGGCAGGGGCCCGTCCAGCCAAGGCGAAGGAGACTTTCGCCCTTGCCGCCGCATCTGTCGAGAAAAATTTTCCCTGGGCGCCGCCGCCCCGAGCCGCTTCAGGGCGGTCCAAGGCGAAGCTCCCGCAAACGTTCCATGTAAAGATAGGTCACGGGCGTCGTGAAGAGCGTCAGGAGCTGCGAAACGAGCAGCCCGCCGACGACCGCGACGCCGAGCGGCTGGCGGAGATCCGCGCCCGCGCCGACGCCGATCGCGATCGGAAGCGTGACGAACACCGCCGCCATCGTCGTCATCAGGATGGGACGGAAGCGCAAAATCGCCGCTTCCTCTATCGCCTCGCGCGGCGACATGCCCGTCTTCACGCGTTCGACGGCGAAATCGACGAGCATGATGCCGTTCTTCTTGACGATGCCGATCAGCATCAAAAGGCCGATGATCGCGATCATCGTGAGCTCGAAACCGAAGACCCACAGGAAGAACAACGCGCCGACGCTCGCCGAGGGCAGGGTGAGCAGGATCGTGACCGGGTGGACGAAACTCTCGTACAGCATGCCCAGAACGATATAGACCGCGAAGAGCGCGGCCGCTATGAGCACGGGCTGCGTCGAAAGCGAAAGCTGGAACTCGCGCGCCGAGCCCTGGAACGAACCGCTCACGGCCGCGGGTTTTCCAAGCGAGTTCACCGCGCTTTCGACCGCGCGGACGGCCTCTCCGAGAGACACGCCGGGCGCCAGGTTGAACGACAGGGTGACGGCGGGAATCTGTCCCTGGTGATTGACCGTGATCGGCGTCGGCTTGCGTTCCAGCGTGGCGAACTGGCTGACAGGGACGAGCTTGCCGCCCGAGCCGCGCACATAGATCCGGGACAAGGCGGCGATGTCCGTCTGATATTGAGGCGCGACCTCCAGAACGACGTGATATGTGTCGGTCGCGCTGTAGAGCTGCGTCACATAAGGTTGTCCGAAGGCGTCGTAGAGCGTCTGCTGGATGCCGGCGACATTGACGCCGAGTCGCGCGGCGGCGTCCCGGTCGATATTGATCATGAGCTGCTGACCGCCGGTCTGCTGATCGCTCGTCAGATCGCGCAGCATGGGAAGCGGCTTCAACGCCGCCATGATCCGCGGCGCCCAGGCGTTGAGCTCGTCCAGATCGACATCCTGAAGCGTGTATTGATATTGCGTGGCCTCCAGGCGGGCGCCGATCTGAATGTTCTGTATGGATTGCAGAAAGGTCGTTATTCCCGGAATGCCGTTCACCTTGGGGCGGAGCCGGCGGATGATGTCGTCCGCCTTCGCCGCGCGTTCCGAGACCGGCTTGAGCTGGATGAAGAAGCGCCCGGTATTGAAGCCCGCCCCTCCGGCGCCGCCGACGAAGGAGCCGAAGGAGTCGACGTCGGGATCTTTGGCGATGATCTCGCCGACAGCGGCCTGGCGCTCCGTCATCGCAGCAAAGGAGACATCCTGATCCGCTTTCGTAAAGCCGAACAGGAGGCCCGTGTCTTCCTGCGGAAAGAAGCCTTTCGGCATGGCGTAGAACATCCATCCCGACAGCGCGATGAGAGTGAGATTGAGAAGGAACACCGGCCGCTGATGGCGCAGCGAAAATTCGAGGCCGCGACGATAGCCGGCCGCGAGACGGTCGAAGCCCCTTTCGCTGAGCCTGTATATCCAGCCATGTCGCGCCATCTTCGGATTGTTGAGGATGAGCGACGCCATCATCGGCGACAGGGTGAGCGCGATGAAGGCGGAAAGGCCCACGGCGGCGCTGACCACGACGCCGAATTCCCTGAAGAGACGGCCGACGATTCCGCTCATGAACAGGATCGGAATGAAGACGGCGATCAGCGAAATGGTGATCGAGACGATGGTGAATCCCATTTCCTCGGCGCCCTTGAGCGCGGCCTCGCGCCGCGACTCGCCCTGTTCGAGATAGCGATAGACGTTCTCGACCATCACGATGGCGTCGTCCACCACGAGCCCGACAGCCAGAGTGAGTCCCATCAGCGAAAGATTGTCGAGCGTGTAGCCCAGGACGTACATGATCCCGAACGTGCCCACGAGAGAGAGGGGCACGGTGACGCTCGGGATCGACGTGGCGGCGACGTTCCGCAGGAAAAGGAAGATGACGACGATGACGAGCGCGATCGCGGCGAGCAGCGTGAATTCGACGTCGCGGAAGCTTTCCCGGATGGACAGCGACCGGTCGCTGATGACGGAGAGATTGACGGCGCGCGGAATGCCCGCCTGAAGCTGCGGCATCGACGCCTTGATCCTGTCCACGAGCTCAATCGTGTTGGCGCCCGGCTCGCGCCAGATGCCGATCATTTCGCCCCGCTCGGTTCCCACCCAGCTCGCCTGCAAGGAGCTTTCCGCCCCGATGACCACGCGCGCGACGTCGCTGAGGCGCACAGGCGCGCCATTGCGGTAGGCGATGACCACCTTACCGAGATCGGCCGGCGAAAAAAGCTGTCCGTTCGTTCCGATCGAGAAGGATTGCTGCGGCCCCTGCAGCGTTCCGACCGGAAGCTGCGCGGAGGCTCCGGCGATTGCGCTCGCGATTTCGTCGAGCCCGATGCCGCGCGCGGCGAGCGCCGCGGGGTTCACCTTGATCGTGGGCGCGAATTTCTGCTGGCCGAAGATCAGCGCCTGCCCGACCTGCGGCATGGTGGAGACGCGGCGCACGACGCCGAGATCCGCATATTGGTCGAGCCGGGTGAGCGGGGTCACCCTGGAGGTGAGCCCGAAAATGATCACCGGCCGATCGGCCGGATTGACCTTGCGATAGGTCGGCGGCGTCGGGAGGTTGCGCGGCAGATTGCCTTGCGCGGCGTTGATCGCCGCCTGCACGTCGCTCGCGGCGCCGTCGATGTTTCGCGAGAGATCGAATTGCAGGGTGATCTGCGTGAAGCCGAGCGAACTTGTCGAGGTAAGCTCGTTGACGCCGGGCACGGCGGCGAATTGCCGTTCGAGCGGTTGCGCGACGGAAGACGCCATGGTCTCGGGATCAGCGCCCGGCAGATTCGCCGTGACCGAAATCGTCGGGAACTCCACCTCCGGCATGGCGGCCACCGGCAACAGATAGTATCCGACGCCGCCCGCCGCCAGCAGCGCCAGCATCAGGAGAAAGGTGGCGACCGGCCGCGCGATGAAAGGCGCCGAAATATTCATCTGCCGCCTTGGATGGCCGCCGCCCCCGTTTGCGCCAGCGCTTCGCCCGAGGTCCCCGAAATCGTCACCTTCGCGCCTGGGGTCAGGTTCAACTGCCCCGCGACGACCACGCGCTCTCCGCGACGGACGCCGGAGCGCAGGGCCGACATGTTGCGCTCCGTCTGCGCGACGACGACGGGACGCATTTCGACCGTGTCGTCTTCCCGCACGACATAGACGAAGGGGCCCCGCGGCCCGGTCTGAACGGCGACGCTCGGGAGAACGACAGCGTCCCGGTCGACGTCTAGGACGAGATGCGCGCTGACGAATTGCCCTGGCCAGAGCGACAGGTCCTTATTGTCGAACTCCGCCTTCAGACGCACGGTCCCGGTCGTCTGGTCGACCTGGTTGTCGATGAGCGTGAGCAAGCCTTGCGCGACCTGCCGCTCGTCGCGCGAGTCGAAGGCGGCGACCTGAAGCCTGCGCGCCGCCATCGCGGTTCGGATGCGATCGATATCCGTCTCGGGCAGCGTGAAGACGACATAGATCGGGCGGATCTGCGTCACCACGACGAGGGTCTGCGAATTCGGCTGAACCAGATTGCCGATGTCGACTTGCCGGATGCCCACGACGCCGTCGATCGGAGAGACGATGGCGCAATATTCGACATTCAACCGCGCGGCGTCGACTGCGGACTGGTCCACTTTGATCGTCGCTTCGTCGGCGCTCACCGTCGCCTGCTGGTTGGCGTATTGCTGCTTCGAGATGAAATTGCCTTTGACCAGCTTTTGATAGCGCTCGAGATCGACGCGGGCGTTGGCCAGATTGGCGGCGTCTCGCGCAAGCGCCCCCTCGGCTTGCGCGAGCGCGGCCTGATACGGACGCGGATCGATCTGCACGAGAAGGTCGCCGGCTTTCACCGATTGCCCTTCGCGAAAATTGATTTTGACGATGTTGCCGGCGACGCGGCTTTTGACGTCCACCGTCGCATAGGCCGTGACCGCGCCCAAACCGCGCAGGATGATCGGAACGTCGCGCGTCTGGGCCACCGTCACCGCCACCGGCGCGGCCGCAGGGGCGGGCGGCGGACTCCGCTCGGCCATGCGCTGGCGAACCGACCAGGCGTAAACGCCGCCGGCCGCCATCCCGATGAAGACGCCCCAGACGGCGAATCTGCGCCAGATCGACATTCTCTGCATCCGGTCTCCAAAGCATCCTATCTGGGACAGCGCCTGGGAAGCGGAAGCCTCGTGACGGCGGCGTGCGATTTTGTCGGAACCGTGCGGCGGAACGCCTGTTATCTCGAACAGACCGGCGCGAGGCGACGGCTATTGCCTGGAGCGCGCTGCGAAAAAGCGGGAAACCGGCTTTTCGCGTCGAGCGCGCTCTAAATCTTTAGAAGCGATCACGTTTAGGCGATTCCGCCAAACGCGGCGCGATCGGGAGAGCGAAAAAGCCATGAGCGCGACCGTCGGCGATTTCATCGTCCACAGGCTCTATGAATGGGGCGTGCGACGCATCTTCGGCTATCCCGGAGACGGCATCAATGGCGTGCTCGGCGCCTTGCAGCGCGCGAAGGAGAAAATCGAGTTCATACAGGTGCGGCATGAGGAGATGGCCGCCTTCATGGCCGCCGCTCACGCCAAGTTCACCGGGGAGCTCGGCGTCTGCCTGTCCACCGGCGGCCCCGGCGCCGCGCATCTCCTGACGGGGCTTTACGACGCGAAGTGCGACCATGTTCCCGTGCTGGCGATCGCCGGACAGGCGCCGCGAACGGCGCGCGGCGCGCATTATCAGCAGGAACTCAATCTCGATCGCATGTTTTCGGACGCCGCCGCCTTCGTGCAGGAAGCCGAAACGCCCGCGCAGGTGCGGATGCTCGTCGATCGCAGCGTTCGCATCGCCAAGGCGCAGAACGCGGTCTCGGTGATCGTGCTGCCGGGCGACCTGCAGGATCTCGACTATGAGGAGCCGCCGCGAAAGCACGGCGCCGTGCGAACGGGCGTCGGCTATTCGCGCCCGCTGGTGATTCCCTGTTATGACGACATGCGTCGCGCCGCGCAGGTTCTCAACGAGGGCGAGAAGGTCGCGATGCTGATCGGCGCGGGGGCGCTCGGGGCGCGGGAAGAGGTCATCGCCGTCGCCGAGAAGCTGAAGGCCGGGATCGCCAAGGCGCTTCTCGGCAAGGCCGCGGCGCCTGATACGGTCTCCTGGGTCACGGGGTCGATCGGCCTTCTCGGAACGAAGCCCAGCTACGACATGATGATGGAGTGCGACACGCTCCTGATGGTCGGTTCGGGCTTTCCTTATTCCGAATTCCTTCCCCGGGAGGGGCAGGCGCGCGGCGTGCAGATCGATGTCGACGCCTCCATGCTGAGCATGCGCTATCCGATGGAGGTCAATCTCCACGGCGACGCGGCCGTCACCTTGCGCGAACTGTTGCCGCTTCTGGAGGAGAAGACGGATCATCGCTGGCGCGACAGGATCGAAAAGAACGTTTCCGACTGGTGGCGCGTGCTCGAAAGCCGGGCCCGCGCGCCGGCCAATCCGGTGAATCCGCAGCTCGTGACGTGGGAGCTGTCGCCGCGGCTGCCGGACGACGCCATCCTCACCTGCGATTCCGGCTCCTGCGCCAATTGGTATGCGAGGGACCTCAAGATCAGGGGCGAGATGATGTGTTCGCTCTCCGGCGGGCTCGCCTCAATGGGCGCCGCCGTTCCTTACGCCATCGCCGCGAAATTCGCGCATCCGGGACGGCCGGTGATCGCGCTCGTCGGCGACGGCGCCATGCAGATGAACAATATGGCGGAGCTGATCACCGTCGCCAAATACTGGCGCGACTGGGAAAGCCCGAAATGGATCTGCTGCGTCTTCAACAATGAGGATCTCAATCAGGTGACCTGGGAACAGCGGGTCATGCAGGGCAATCCGAAATTCGAGGCGACGCAGGACATTCCCGACGTGCCCTATCACCGCTTCGCGGAGCTTATCGGGCTCAAGGGCGTTTTCGTCGATGATCCGGCGGATCTCGCAAGCGCCTGGGACGAGGCCTTGTCGTCCACCCGGCCCGTGGTCCTGGAAGTGAAGACCGACCCGGAAGTGCCGCCGCTGCCGGCGCATATTTCCTTCGAGCAGGCCCGCAATTTCGCCGCGACGCTGGCGAAGGGCGACCCGAACGAGGGCGCCCTCATCGTCGGCGCCGCGCGGCAGGTCTTCGCGCCCATACTGCCCGGGCGAGGCGAATGAGAACAAGGAAGCCGCCCGCCGTCCTCGGCGCCCTCCTTCTGGGGGCGGTCGTCGTTTCGGCGGGGCGGGGCGCCGCCGACATGGCGCGGAGGTCGTCGAAGAAGGGCGGGCGCGGTTCTGGCGAGGCGCGCGCCCTGGAAGGCGCCGCGGCCCTTCTGGCGGCGAGCGTTCTGGCGGACAGCGCCGTCGAGCATTACCGCGGCTCTTTCGAAAATCCCGGCATGTTCGCGCCCCTCGTCAGCGCGGCGACGGCGCTCGTCGCCGGGCTCGAAGGCGCCGCCACAGGGGCGACGGGCGCGCGCGCATTCCGCCAAAGCGCATTTCGTCTGTCGATCGGCGTCGGCGCCGCCGGCCTCGCTTTTCACGTCTACAACATCTTCAAAAGGCCCGGCGGGCTGGGCTGGCTGAACCTGTTCTATGGCGCGCCCATCGGCGCGCCGGCGGCGCTCACCCTTGCGGGCCTCATCGGGGAGGCGGGCGAAAGCGTCGCCGGGCAGCCCGCGCGCGCGCCGCGCCTCCTTGGCCTGCCCGCCGGCCGCGCGCTCGCCGGACTGACGAGCGCCGCGCTCGCCGGGACCGTTGCGGAGGTTGCCCTCTTTCATTTCCGGGGCGCATTCCAGAATCCATTCATGTGGGCGCCCTTAACGCTTCCTCCCGTCGCCGCCGGCCTCATGGCGAAGGCGGCCGTCGAGACGCCTGCAAAATCGCATCCGCTTACGCGCGTCTGGCTGTGGGCCACGGCGCTGCTCGGCGTCGTCGGCGCGGGTTTTCATGCTTATGGCGTCTCCCGCGGCATGGGCGGCTGGCGCAATTGGAGCCAGAACGTGATCGACGGGCCGCCTCTGCCGGCGCCGCCGAGCTTTTCCGCCCTGTCTCTCGCCGCCCTGCCGGCGCTGTCGCTGATCGAAAAGGAAGCCGATGAAACGGGAGGAGAAGGCGCTCGCGCCCTATGCGGGTTATGACGTTCTCGCCAAATGGGACACGCCTTCCTTCGACGACGTCACGCGAGACGCGTTGTCCCGGCGCCTGAACGAGGTTCCGGCGCGGCGCTTTTTCTCCCACGAGGAATTCGCGCTTCTCACGGCCGTCGTCGAGCGCCTCGCGCCGTCCTTTCCGGCTTTGCCCGCGTCGCTGATCGCGCTTTGGATCGACGACCGCCTCCACCGCAATATCGGCGAAGGATTCAGGAGCGAAGGCGCGCCGCCGATGCAGGAGGCCTGGCGGATCGGACTGGCCGCCATCGATGGCGAAGCGCGCCGCAAATTTGCGACGGCGTTCGCGGCGCTGGCGCCCGACGGTCGCGACGCCACGCTGCGCGCGGCGCAAGCCGGCGAGACGGACGCCGCGCTCTGGCGCGGGCTCGACCCGGCATCCTTCTTCGCCGACGCGCTGCTAAAGACCGTGGCGGGGCTTGTCTACGCCCATCCTTCCGCCTGGAGCGACATCGGATTCGGCGGCCCCGCCAGTCCGCGCGGCTATGTGCGCCTTGGTTTCGACGCGCGCGACCCATGGGAGGCGAAGGCGCGGCGATGAACGTCGAACGGCCCCGCGCGAAAAACGGGCGCGCCCCCGATGTCTTCACGCCGGGCGGCTGGACGCCGATGCGCGAATATTCGCAAGCCGAACCTGTCGATTTCGTGATCGTCGGCGCCGGCGCCGGCGGCGCGACGCTCGGCTGCCGGCTGGCGGAGCGGGGCTTTTCGGCGGTGATCCTGGAAGCGGGTCCCTTCTGGCGGCCGCTCGACGATTTCGCCTCCGACGAGCTGGAGCAGCAAGTCCTGTTCTGGACGGATGAGCGCATGATCGGCGGCGACGATCCCATCGCGCTCGGCGGCAATAATTCGGGCCGCGGCGTCGGCGGCTCGACCGTTCATTACAGCATGATCGCGCTGCGCTTCCGTCCGGAATGGTTCAAATGCCGCAGCGCGCTGGGCTATGGATTCGACTGGCCGATCGGCTACGAAGAAATCGCGCCCTATTACGAGGAGGCCGAGGACGCGCTGAAGGTCGCCGGTCCTGTGCGCTATCCCTGGGGACCGCCGCGCCGCCGCTATCCCTATCGCCCCCACGAGGTGAACGCCGCCGGACTCGTTCTCGCGCGCGGGGCGGAGAAGCTCGGCGTGGCGTGGGCCGCGACGCCGCTTACGACGGTCTCCGCGCCGCGCGGAAAATCCCCTCCCTGCGTCTATCGGGGCTTTTGCAATTATGGTTGCTCCACCAACGCCAAGCAGAGCGCCTTGACCGTGTGGATTCCGCGCGCGATCCGGGCCGGCGCGGAAATACGCGATCTCGCAATGGCGGGCCGCATCGGGATCGACTCGTTCGGCCGCGCGCAAGGCGTCGAGTACTTTCGCGAAAACGCATGGCGCTTCCAGCCTGCGCGCCACGTCGTCCTGGCGGGCTATGCGATCGAAACGCCGCGCCTTCTGCTCAATTCCGCCTGTCCGCTTTTCCCCGATGGCCTCGCCAACCGCTCCGGCCTGGTCGGCACCCATCTGACGACCCACGCCGGCCCGGGCGCCTGGGCGACGTTCGACGAGGAAATCCGCTGGTACAAGGGGCCGCCGAACATGGCGGTCACCGAGCATTGGAATTACGTGGACGAAGGCAAGGATTTCGTCGGCGGTTACGCCTTCATGAGCCAGGGACCGTTGCCCATGGCCTGGGCGCAGACGCTCGCGACCACGCGCGGCCTCTGGGGCGAGGCGCTCAAGGCCGAGATGCGCAAATATAATCATGTGGCGGGCTTCGTGCCCGTCGGAGAAACGGAGCCGCGCCTGCAAAACCGCGTGGAAGTCGCCGACGAGAAGGATCGCTTCGGCCTGCCGATCGCAAAAGTGATCTTTTCCTATTCGGAAAACGACAAGAGACTGCAGCGCCACGCCCTGCGCTTCATGAGCGACATCCTCACGGCGGCCGGGGGCTACGACATCTGGACGAACGACAAGGATACGAGCCATTTGCTCGGCACATGCCGCATGGGCGACAGCCCCGAGACGAGCGTTGTCGATGCGGATGGCCGAAGCTGGGACATTCCCAATCTATGGATTTGCGACGGTTCGATTTTTCCCACCTGTGGCGGCGTCAATCCCTCGCTGACGATACAGGCGCTCGCCTGCCGCGCGGCCGATCGGATATGCGCGCTCGCGGCGGCGGGCGAGCTCTAGATCGCGCGTCCCATTTTTTCGCGAGCCGCGCTCTAACGCGCAAGAAATGAAGCGTCCAGCTCCTTCACCGAAGCCGCGCCCAACAGGCCGAGATCGCGGTCGATCTCTTCCCGCATGATGTCGACTGCGCGCGTCACGCCGCTTTCGCCCGCCGCCGCCAGCCCATAAAGCGTCGCGCGGCCAAGAAAGACGGCGTTGGCCCCGAGCGCCAGCGCCTTCAGCACATCGGTTCCGCGCCTCATCCCGCCGTCGACGACGAGCGTGAACTGACTCCCCACGCGCCGCCGCGCTTCCGGAAGAACGTCGAGGCTTGAAATCGTCCAGTCGAGCTGCCGGCCGCCATGGTTGGACAGAACGACGCCGTCGGCGCCGATCCGCTGCGCGCGTTCGGCGTCGTTCGCGTTGAGAATTCCTTTTATCAGGAACTTTCGAGGCCAGAGCGCGCGCAACCGCGCCGCTTCGTTCCAATCGAGCGAATGATCCATATTCGCGCGAATCCAGAAAGCGCTGTCGAAGAACCCGCGCTTGTCCTTCGGAACATAACCGACATCATTCGCGAAGGAGGGCATGCCGCCGCTCAGCGTCGTGGCGATCCAGTGCGGATGCAGCGCGCTCTCCAGAATCGACGGCATCGTCAGTCGCCCCGGATGCGCGAAGCGCCGCTGCTCCCATTCGCGGTCCCCGTAAAACTGCGCGTCGACGGTGATGACGAGCGCTTCGCAGCCCGCCCGTTCGGCGCGCGCGACGAGCGCGTCGCGGATCGGCCGCTCGCCGAAAGCATAGAGCTGCCACCAATGTCGCAACCCCGGAACCGCGGCGACCTCCTCCATAGCGTCGTTGGACATCGTGCTTTGCGCGAAGGGAACGCCCGCCTGCGCGGCGGCTCTCGCCAAGAGCACGTCCGCCTTTCTCCAGAAGAGCCCGTTCAAGCCGGTCGGCGCGATGGCGAAGGGCAGGGGCATGGCGCGCCCGAGCAAGGCGACGCTTTGGTCCCGCCGCGACACGTCGACAAGGGCGCGCGGCAGCAGGCGCCAGCTTGCAAGCGCCGCCAGATTGCGCGACAGCGTCGCCTCCTCTTCGGAGCCGCCTTCGAGATATTCGACGGCGAAGGCCGGCAGGCGGCGATGCGCCATGGCGCGCAGATCGGCGATGGTGCGCGCGCGAGAGAGCTTGCGGCCGGCGTAAAGCCGCCGTTCGGGCGTTCCGTTTTGGGCGGCGGGCGTCCGGGCCAGCCGTGCGCCGGTCGCATCGGCTTCGACGTCTTCCCGATTAAGCCGTCTCAACGGGAAACGCATGGGATTCACTCGTCCGCGAAGAGGGAGGCGGGGAGTCCCTTCACGCCCGGGCGAACGCGAAACAGCGCGCCGGCGAGGGGCTCCTGTTCGATCGCGACGCCATGCGCCGCGGTGGTGACGTATAGCGTTCCATAATCGGCGTCGCCGAAAGCGCACATGGTCGGCTGACTGACAGGCAGGCGGATCTCGCGATCGAGGTCGCCGTCGGGAGAGAGGCGGACTACGCGCCCGCCTCCATAGAGGGCGCACCAGTAGAATCCTTCCGCGTCCACCGCCGCGCCGTCCGGCGTTCCCTCGGCGGCGCTGAAATGCGCGAAAACGCGCCGCGACGACAGCTTCCCCTTATCGGGATCGAAATCAAAAGCCCACACCGTTCGCGCCTGACTGTCCGCGAAATACATGATGCGGGAATCGGGACTCCATGCCAGACCGTTTGCGATCGCGGCGCTGGCCTGTCTTTCCGTCAGCCGCCCGTTTTCCAGGACTTGCAGGGGCTGCGCCGCGTCGGCGAAGCCGGCCTCGCCGCCATGCGACGTTCCAAGCGGCTCATGTTTCGTTCCCACCCAGAAGCGCCCGCGCGCGTCGCATTTGCCCTCGTTGAAGCGGTGCCGCAGCGGATTGTAGGGCGGGGCGCAGATCGGCGCGTAATCGCCCCTCGCAAGGTCGATCCGGGCGAGACCCGTGCGGAGCGCGGCGAGAATCCGGCCGCTGCGGCAAAGCGCGACGGCGCCGATGGCGCAAGGCGTCTCCCACCATTCATCCGCGCCCGTCTCGGGCGCGAAGCGATGGACCGCCGGCTGTTCGATGTCGATCCAGTAGAGCGCCAGCTCCCCCTCGCTCCAGACGGGGCTTTCCCCGGTCCGGGCGCGCGCGAGAACCGCAGGCTCGACTTCAGGCGCGCGCTTCGAAGACGCAGGCATTGTCACGCTTCCCGGATGTTTCGACGATCCCGGAGTCAACGAAGCGTTCGCGGCCGTGTTCCGAAATCGCGCGCGCGGGGTTGCGCGCGCGGTCCATCAAAACCGTCGGGCAGGATGGAAAACCCGCCGCGACGCAGTTAGCTTGGTCGGATCGCGGCCCGGCCCGGCCGTTTTTGCGACGCTCGAGGATATGCGATGCCGGAAATTTCGATCGACCGAATGAAGACGCCTCGTCGCGAGGATCTCGGCCTCGTTTCGATCGCGAATCAATCGGGAACGGCGATCAGTTTCCTGCCCAGCGGCGCGCTTTTTTCGATCGAGCATGCGCAGCCGGGCCACGGCGTCATGGTCAACCAGTTGCTCGGATCGCCCCTCGCGGGAGAAATGGGCGGCCTCTATCTGCGCGCGGGCGGCGCGCGTTCCGAACTTCTGCCGATCTCGGGCGCCCGGTCGCGCGCCCGGTTCGGCGTCGCCGAAGATCGCGCTGTCTGGGAGGCGGAGCAAGGCGGCATGCGCCATCGCGCGACGCTTTGGCTGCACCCGAGCCGGGACGTTTGGTTCTGGCGCGTCGAGGCGACGAATGGCGGCGGCGTCGCAATTCCCTGCGACTGCCTCTTCGTTCAGGATCTCGGTCTCGGATCGCCGGGCTTCGTGATGAACAATGAGGCCTATGCGAGCCAGTATATCGACCATTTTGTCCTCGAACACGTTAAGCGCGGCTTCATCGTCATGAGCCGCCAAAATCTCTCCCAGAACGGCGCCCATCCCTGGATCGCGCATGGTTGTCTCGAAGGGGCGGCTGGGTTTGCGACGGATTTCCGCCAATTCGCGGGGCCGGGCTTTCGCGACGCGGCGCGCTTCGATCCGCCTTTCGGGGCCGATCTCCCTTCGACGGTCCTCCAATATGAGACGGGCTGCGCCGCCCTGCAGACGAGGCCTGTCGTCCTGGCGCCGGGCGAAACGGCGGTCTGGACGATATTCGCCGTCTATCGATCGGATCATCCGCACGCGTCGGGCGAAAGCGATCTCGCCGCCGCCGACGCGGCCGAAAGCGCCTTCAGGGATTGGAGGCCCCGCATGGCGGATCTGTCGACGCCGGTGCGCAACGCCCTCATCGACGCGCCTGCCGCCGTCGCGGACGATCTGGATGAAAAAGCGATCGAGGCCCTCTATCCCGGCCTCGCGCATGTCGAGCGACGCGACGAGGAGCTTCTCTCGTTTTTCGTTCCCGGGGAGAGCCACAGCCGGCATGTCGTTCTGCGTGCGAAGGAGCGCCTGGTCGCGCGCCGCCACGGCGCGATTCTCGTCAACGCCGACGATTATCTGCCCACGGACGAGACCCTGAGCGCCACGTGCTGGATGCATGGCGTGTTCAGCGCGCAACTGACGATCGGCAACAGCTCCTTTCATAAACTCTTCTCGGTTTCGCGCGATCCGTACAACGTCGCGCGCGCGAACGGCCTGCGCATTCTCGTGGAACTGGACGGCGGCTGGCGGCTGCTCACGATCCCGTCGGCGTTCGAAATGGGGCTCGGCGATTGCCGCTGGATTTACCGGCTTGGCGCGCGGACCGTCACGGTGCAGGCTATCGTCGACGCCGACGCGCCGGCGATGCGATGGCGCATCGCCGTCGAAGGCGCGCCGACCCGATTTCTGATCGTCGGTCATCTCGTCATGGGCGAATCCGAATTCGCCCATGCGAGCCATGTCGAATTCGATGCGCGCAAGGCGCGCTTTTCGTTCCGGCCCGATGGCGAATGGCTGTGGGCCAAGCGCTATCCCGACGCCGTTTATCGCCTCGTCGTCGGCGCGCCGGAAGATATCGACGCGGCCGGCGGCGACGAGCTTCTTTATGACGACGGCAAGCGTCGGTCCGGCGCCTATGTCGCGATCCGGACCAGGCCGACGGCGCGCTTCTCTTTCGCTGTCGTCGGTTCGCTGACCGACCCGGCGCGCGCCGAGGCCCTGGCGGACAAGGCGCTCGACGAAACGGATGCGGAGCTACGCATTCGCGCCGAGCATTGCTGGCGCAACCTGACTCGCGGATTGCGCGTCACCGGCGAGGACGCCGCGGCCGAAGCCACGAACGCCATTCTTCCATGGTTCGCGCAGAACGCCATCGTGCATCTGAAGGCGCCGCATGGGCTCGAACAATATACGGGCGCGGCCTGGGGAACGCGCGACGTCTGTCAGGGACCCGTGGAACTGCTGCTCGGTCTCGAACATGACGACGCCGTCAAAAGGATTCTGCGCATCGTCTATGGCGAGCAGGAGGAAGCGCATGGCGACTGGCCGCAATGGTTCATGCTCGAGCCCTATTCGTCGATTCGCGACGCCGAGGCGCATGGCGACGTCATCGTCTGGCCGCTGAAGGCGCTGTGCGATTATATCGAGGCGACCGGCGATTTCGATTTTCTGAACGAGCAGGTCGCCTGGCGGCGCAAGGGGACGTTCGAGAAAACCGCGCATGCGGATGCGATCGCCGTTCACGTCGAGAAACAGCTTGCGACGATGCGCGCGCGTTTCATTCCGGGCACGCATCTCATTCGATACGGGAACGGCGACTGGAACGACTCGCTGCAACCGGTCTCCCGCGAGCAGCGGGAGTGGATGGTCAGCAGTTGGACGGTCGCGCTCCTCTACCAGCAGCTTCGCCGTTACGCCGACATTCTGCGCCTTGCGGGGCGCGCCGAAACGGCCGAAGATATCGCCGCCGCCACGTTTTCCATGCGCGACGATTTCAACCGCCATCTCATTCGCGACGGAATCGTCGCAGGCTATGCGGTGTTCGACCGGGACGGAGGGACGCCGCGACTCCTCTTGCATCCGTCGGACGAGTTGACGGGCATTTCCTTCTCGATGCTGCCAATGGCGCAGGGGATTTCGGGCGGAATTTTCACGGATGAGAGCGCGCGCCGGCATCTCGACCTCATTCGCGAACGCCTGCTGTTTGCGGACGGCGCCCGTCTCATGGACAAGCCGCTGGCGTATCATGGCGGTCCCGAGCGGATTTTCCGGCGCGCCGAGTCGGCGGCCTTTTTCGGTCGCGAAATCGGCCTCATGTACACGCATTCGCATCTGCGCTTCGCGGAGGCTCTCGCCGCCCTCGGCGAGGCCGACGCGTTTTGGGACGCGCTGCTGGTCGTCAATCCGATCTCGGTCACCGAAATTCTGCCGAATGCGTCTCTCCGGCAGCGCAACGCCTATTTCAGCAGCAGCGACGCGGCCTTTTCGACTCGCTATCAGGCGTCGGCCGAGTGGGCGCGCGTCAAGGAAGGGACGATCCCCGTCGATGGCGGCTGGCGCATTTATTCAAGCGGCCCGGGGATTTACGTCAGCATGGCCGTCGAGCGGGCTTTCGGATGGCGGCGCCGGTTCGGAAAAAGATATCGCAGCGCGCAATTGCTTCCCGCGAGCGTGGCCGTAACAGAACCGGCGCGCTTCGCGAAAACTTGACGGAACTGTTAACGCCCACGCGCGTTAAGCAGGGGTGACGCCATGGCCGCGCCGCGAGCGCAGACGCATACGCAGTCTTCCAAGGCGACATCCGACCCCCAACGGCTGAGACGGAAGAGGCTGCGCCCGTGAACATTCCTTTCGAAGACGCGCAGGCGCCGGAGACGACGCCCCGCCCGCGCCCCAAGCGCCAGCAACGCGCCCTCGACATTCTGGTCGTCGAGGACGAATCCATCATCGCCAAGGACATCGAGCTGATCGTGAGCGATCTCGGCCATCGCGTGGTGGGGCCGGCGCGCACGCATGAGGAAGCTTTGTCGCTCGCCCTGAAGACGCGGCCCGCCGTGGTCGTCGCCGACGTAAAGCTTGCGGACGGCAGCTCGGGGATCGTCGCCGTGGACGAGATGCTGAAAACCATAGACGCCTCGGTCATTTTCGTCACCGCCGTCCCGCAATGGCTGCAGACCGGCGAGTTGGAGCCCGTGCTGGTGATTCCGAAACCCTATTCGGTTCACGACGTGAAAGCCGCCATCGCGCGCGCCACGACGCGGCGCGCCCAGTCGATGGAAACCATCATGGCGACGAAATCCGCGGTGAGCCGCCTCACGCGCAAGCAGTAGCGCGGGAAACCGTGCGGCGACCCTTCACAGCCGCCCCCCTCGCGGACCCGCCGCCTTTCGCCTATCTATGATCGAATATAGACAAGAGATTCGAGGGAGGCGGCCGTGTACAAGAAGATTCTCGTGCCTGTGGATCTGGGCGACGCCGACATGGCGAAGCTGGCGCTCGACGCCGCGCAGGCGCTCGCGAAGACAGACGCCGCCTCGCAAGTGCGGCTCATCAACGTGCAGCCGCTCGTTCCGGTCGCCTTTGTCGACTACATCCCGCCGAATTTCGACGAGGAGCTGCGCGAGATCGCCGAGAAGGACCTGACGGATCTGTCGCAGAAGGTCGATCTGCCCAGGGAGCGGGTCTCTTCGACCGTGCGCTTCGGCGCCGTCTATCCGGAAGTGCTCGCGGAAGCCGAGGATTGGGGCGTGGATCTCATCGTCGTCGGCTCGCACCGGCCGACCATGGCGACCTATCTTCTCGGCTCCAACGCCAAGACCATTGTGCGCCACGCCAAATGCTCGGTGCTCGTGGTGCGGCAATAGGGCGCGTCTTGCGGGGCCGCGGGCGGGGGATAGACTGTCGAACATGGTTCGATTCGTCCCCCTCGCTGTCGCGATTGCGGCCTTCCTCGCCGGCCCGGCCGCCGCGGGCAAGGATGTTCTGAAACAGGGGGAGGCCATCGCCGAGGCGAATTGCGGCCGCTGCCACGCCGTGGGCCGCGCGGGCGGGAGTCCGAACCCCAATCCCCGCCTTTTCGTTATCTCGCCCGCAAATATCCCCTCTCCAATCTGGAGGAGGCGCTGGGCGAGGGCATCGTCGTCGGCCATGAAGGGCCGGAAATGCCGCAGTTCCAGTTCGACGCGAAAGAGGTCGAGGCGCTGCTCGCTTATCTGGCTTCCATTCAGAAGCGTTAATTATCCGCGGGCTCCCGAGGGGCGGTCCGCGCAAGGGGCAAGCCGCCTTTGCGCTCGCCGGGCGGCTGGTCTAAAACGCCCGGAAACAGGCCCGAGGAAACGATGTCCGCGATCCCCGATTTCACCAAAATCCCCTTCGCCGCCACCAATGTCGCGCAGGACGCGCCCGCCCGGAGCTGGCTGACGCCCGAGGGGATCGAGGTGAAGAGCGCCTATGGGCCGCAGGACGTCGAGGGTCTCTCCTTCATCGACGGCTATCCGGGCGTCGCGCCCTTCGTGCGCGGGCCTTATTCGACCATGTATGTGGCCCAGCCCTGGACGATCCGCCAATATGCCGGCTTCTCCACGGCCGAGGATAGCAACGCCTTTTATCGCCGCAACCTCGCCGCCGGCCAGAAGGGCCTCTCGGTCGCCTTCGATCTCGCGACCCATCGCGGCTACGATTCCGATCATCCCCGCGTCATGGGCGATGTCGGCATGGCGGGCGTCGCCATTGACTCGATCTACGACATGCGCACGCTATTCGACGGCATTCCGCTCGACCAGATGTCCGTGTCCATGACGATGAACGGCGCCGTGCTGCCGGTCCTCGCGCTCTTCATCGTCGCGGCGGAAGAGCAGGGCGTCTCCGCCGACAAGCTCACCGGCACGATCCAGAACGACATTCTCAAAGAATTCATGGTGCGCAACACCTACATCTATCCGCCGGAGCCCTCCATGCGGATCGTGTCGGACATTTTCGCCTACACCTCGCAGCATATGCCGAAATTCAACTCGATCTCGATCTCCGGCTACCACATGCAGGAGGCGGGCGCTTCGGCCGACCTCGAACTCGGCTACACGCTGGCTGACGGCGTCGAATATGTGCGCGCCGGCGTCGCGGCGGGGCTCGACATCGACGCCTTCGCGCCGCGCCTCTCCTTCTTTTTCGCCATCGGCATGAACTTCTTCATGGAGGTCGCCAAGCTGCGCGCCGCCCGTCTGCTCTGGGCGCGTCTCATGAAGGATCTCGGCGCCAGGTCGGAGAAGAGCCTGACGCTGCGCACCCATTGCCAGACCTCCGGCTGGTCGCTCACCGCGCAGGACGTTTACGTCAATTCGATCCGCACCTGCGTCGAGGCGATGGCGGCGACGCAGGGCCACACCCAGTCGCTGCACACCAACGCGCTGGACGAGGCGCTCGCTTTGCCGACCGACTTTTCGGCCCGCATCGCCCGAAACACCCAGATCGTTCTGCAGCAGGAGAGCGGCACGACGCGCGTGATCGACCCCTGGGGCGGCTCCTATTACGTCGAGCGCCTCACGGCGGAGCTCGCCAAGAAGGCCTGGGCCCATATCGAGGAAATCGAGGCGCTCGGCGGCATGGCCAGGGCCATCGCGGCGGGCGTGCCCAAGCAACGCATCGAGGAGGCCGCCGCCAAGACGCAGGCCCGCATCGACAGCGGGACGCAGGTCGTCGTGGGCGTCAACAAATATCGCCCCGAGAACGACGCCAAGCCGAACGTGCTGAAGGTCGACAACGCCGCCGTCCGCGCCGCCCAACTCGACAAGCTGAAGCGCCTGCGCGGCGAGCGCAACGAGGCGCAGGCGCAGGCGGCGCTGGGCGCGCTGACCGAAGGCGCGACTTCCGGCGCCAATCTCCTCGACCTCGCCGTGAAGGCGGCGCGCGCCAAGGCCAGCGTCGGCGAGATTTCCTCCGCGCTGGAAAAGGTTTTCACGCGCCACAAGCCCAAGGCCAACGTCATTTCGGGCGTTTATGCGAAAGAGGCCGGCAAGGACAGCGCGCAGGTCGGCCGCGTCGTCGGCATGACCCGCGATTTCGAGGAGAATACCGGCCGCAAGCCGCGCATCCTGGTCGCCAAAATGGGCCAGGACGGCCATGACCGCGGCCAGAAGGTGATCGCCTCGGCCTTCGCCGATATGGGCTTTGACGTGGTGATCGGCGATCTTTTCGCCACGCCGGACGAGGTGGCGCAGAAGGCGAAGGAGGCGGACGTCCATATCGTCGGCGTCTCGACCATGACCGCCGGCCATCTGACGCTGACCCCGGAACTGCGCGACGCGCTGGCGCGTGTCGGCCGCCGGGACATCATGATGGTCGTCGGGGGCGTCATTCCGCCGGACGATTTCCAGGCGCTCTACGATTTCGGCGCCGCGGCGATCTTCCCGCCGGGCACCAACATCCCGGTCGCCGCCGAGCAGCTTCTGCACGAACTGAACATCCGGCTGGGATTCGCGCAGCGCGAGCCGGCGACGGCGTAAATGCGGGAAGAGGAGCGCGGGCCTTCAGGCCCGCATATCGGCGCCCTTACGCAACGCCCCCGGGCCGGCGAAAAGCGCATCATGGCCGGGCTTGTCCCGGCCATCCACGTCTGGACATCGCACAAACGCCGCAAGGCGCGTCAAGCGGGCGTCGCGTGGATGCCCGCGACAAGCGCGGGCATGACGACGTGGAGCGCGGGCCTTCAGGCCCGCATTCACGCGCCCAAATCTCCCCGACTTATCCCCACCCCGCAAACCTCGCCTATGCTTGGCCCGCCTCGCCAACCAACAGGGGCGTCGTCGGGTCGGCGGCGCTGGCGGGGCCGGTTAAGCGCGGAGCGGCGACCCTCGTTCCGCGCGGGAGTTACGGCGCCGCCTGCCGGGTCTCTCCTTGGTGGGGAGAAGCGCGGGGAAATCCGCGCGAAGGCTGGGCGTAGTTTCCGTGTCCGCGACACGCGGGGCGAGTACCGAAAGGGAAAGCGCCGGCGGGCCGGAGGCGGCGCATGTGAACCCTTGCGCGCGCCCGGGAGCGCGAGCACGTTCCGAAAAAGTTGTCAGACTTTTTCGATCAGAACTTGCTCCAAAGCGCCCCCGGGAAAGAAACGGCCGCCGCCTGGCGGCCGCGCCGGACGGGCCAAGGTCGCGCGACGACCCCACCCCGGAAGGAAAGGTGCGCGCGAATAAAGACCGCAGCCGGGACGCCTTGGCTCCGACGCGCTTTTCACTCACGCACTCGGCCGAACGGGGCCGGGGCGCCCCGGCTTCCTGCAACAGCCCGCGCCGGCTTTCGGCGGCGGGAGTTTTCGTGTTGGCTCCGCTCAAACAGGGAGGGCGGGATGAAGGGCTTGACTCGTCCCCTTGTGTCGACGCCGCTCCGTCGCCATTTGCAGGGCGGCCGCCGCAAGGGCGGCGGTTCGAGGCCATGCATGACTTTCATGTTCGACGCCGCTCTGGCGGCGCTGCGCGAGGTTCTCTCTCCGCCCTTCCGCAACGTGCTTTTCAAGAGCCTCGGGATGACGTTGCTATTCCTGGCGCTCGCCTGGGTCG
The DNA here is from genome assembly GCF_052186135.1 of Methylocystis sp. JAN1. Taxonomy (GTDB): domain Bacteria; phylum Pseudomonadota; class Alphaproteobacteria; order Rhizobiales; family Beijerinckiaceae; genus Methylocystis. The sequence goes on from NZ_CP181499.1 coordinate 892,919, forward strand.
GCCTCGACAAGCTCGCACTTTCCTATATCGCGGTGAGTCATCCCTGGTTGCAGATCGCGCTGACATATGCGACAGGGCTCGGCCTCTTCCTCTTCCTGGCTTTCTTCATCGGCCCGATCTCGGTGCTGGTCGCGGGCCTGTTTCTCGATGATCTCGCCGACGTCGTCGAAGCGGATCTCTACCCGCCGGGAGAGCGCGGGCGGGCGATTCCCGTTTCTCAGGCGATCATGATGGGCCTGCGGTTCGCCGCCGTCTCGGCAGGCGTCAATATTCTCGCGCTCTTCCTGCTGCTCGTGCCGGGAATCAACGCGATCGCCTTCCTGCTCGCCAACGCCTATCTGCTCGGGCGCGAATATTTTCTCTTCGCGGCCACACGTTTCCGTACGTTGGAGGAGGCGGCGGAGCTGCGCCGCCGCCATGCGCCGCAGCTCTTCCTTGCAGGCCTGTTCATCGCCGCCTTCGTGATGACGCCGGGCCTCAACGTGCTGACGCCGCTCTTCGGCGTCGCCTTCATGTCGCGCATTCACAAAATGCTGCCGCGCGGGCGCGCGCATTGGGCGGAGCGCTGACCGCTCCGCATCATGCCCGCGCCCATCGCGCGGACATGACGCGCAAGGCGCCGGACTCAGGCTCCCAGGCGCTGCGCCTGATACTGGCCGGTCTTGCGATAACGATAGAGATAGGTCGGCGCGATCGCTTCGATCGACTGCGGCTCGATCCCGAGGCCCTGCAGCGTTCGCCCTTCCTTGATCGCGGCTTCGCTCACGACATTGTCGTGCTTGAGCAGCTCGACCTGATCGCCCGTCATGCGCAGCAGCGTCGGGAAGAGGCCGAGCGACAGCTTGGTGAAGAACTGCGTGATCGAGGCGACGAGCTTGCCGGTCGAAAAGGACAATTTCGCCACGCGGCGGTCGCGCTCCGTCACCTTCAGCACATAGTCGATCAGCGACGCGAAGCTCTTCACTTCCGGCCCGCCGAGCTCATAGGTCGCTCCGGGCTTGGCTTCGCCCGCAACGGCCTTGGCCACGGCTTCCGCGACGTCGCCGACATAGACCGGCTGGAATTTTGTCTCGGCGCCGACAACCGGGATGACCGGGAAGTAGCGCGCCATGGTGGCGAAGCGGTTGAAGAAATTATCCTCGATGCCGAAGATCACCGAGGGGCGCAGAATGACCGCGGACGGGACCGCCGCGAGAACCGCCGCCTCGCCAGCCGCCTTGCTGCGCGCATATTGGGAGGCCGAATTCGCGTCCGCGCCGATGGCGGAGATATGAACGAGATTGTCGATGCCGGCGGCCTTCGCGGCCTCGGCGACGACCTGCGCGCCTTCCGCCTGCACCTTGGAGAATTTCTGCGCGCCGGCTTCCGAGAGAATGCCGACGAGGTTCACGACCGCCGAAGCGCCGTGCAAGGCCGCGGCGACCGATTCGGGATGGCGCACATTGGCCTGCACCGCCATGACCTGCCCGACGCGGCCCTGCGGCTGCAGATGGAAGGCGAGGTCGGGGCGGCGGCAGGCGATGCGCACGCGCCAGCCGTCGCGGGCCAGCGCGCGAACGACATACCGGCCGACGAAGCCCGATCCGCCAAACACCGTCACCACGCGCCCCGCGCCCATGTTCACGCCGCTCATCGCTCTATGCTCCATTCGCCGCGCCGGCGCCGCCGGCCTTGCAAAATTCGTCGCCCGTGCTCTAGCGAAAATCGGCCCGGAAGGAAATGCGCCATCGGCGCTTCGGGCGGGCGCCGACGATCTTATTTGAGGACGCGCGCGATTTTTGCCGAGGTTCGCATTGACAGACCCCGGCCGGCGCCCCTAAGAGAGCGCCCACATGCCCAGGTGGCGGAATTGGTAGACGCGCTGGTTTCAGGTACCAGTGGTGAAAGCCGTGGAGGTTCGAGTCCTCTCCTGGGCACCATATATCCCTCTCAGCCGCTCCGGCGTCCTTCGAGAGACCCTCAAAATCCCTTGCATAACTGAGGGACTGGTTCCGGGATAGTCCGGGGTGGTCCGTTGACATCGCCTCCGGTTGTTGGCTCTACTGTTGGCCTTGGACCGGCGCGGCGGCATTGACCTGCTTGAAAAGCCATCAGCCGTTGGCCCGGGAAGCCCCGCGAGGCCAACATGCCTCTTTCAGACGCAGCTATCCGCGCCGCGAAGCCACGGTCAAAGGTTTTGAAGCTCTCCGATGGGGGAGGCCTTCAACTATGGGTTCTCCCGTCGGGTGTGAAATCCTGGAACTTCGCCTATCGCTTTGCCGGCAAGCAGAAGAAGCTGACCATCGGGCAGTATCCGGCGATTGGGTTGAAAGAGGCGCGCTCGGCCAGAGAGGATGCCAAGCGGCTTCTCGCGCTCTCGCAGGATCCCGGCCAGCAGAAGCGTCTGGACAAAGCCAACAAGGCGGCCGCCGAGGCCAACACCTTTCGGGCGATTGCGGCGGAGCTTCTCGACAAGAAGCGCCGGGAGGGACTTGCAAAGGTCACGCTTGAGAAATTCGAGTGGCTCCTCGCCCACGTTGCCCCGACGCTCGGGAAGCGTCCGATCGGAGAAATCAGCGCGGCCGAAGTGCTCGCGGCGATCCGCCCCGTCGAGATGGCCGGCAAGCACGAGACGGCAGTCAGGATTCGAGGCAGGGTTGGCGAGGTTTTTCGCTACGCGATAGCGACAGGCCGATGTGAGAACGATCCCACCATCGCCTTACGCGGCGCGCTCGTTCGGCCAAAGCCTGTCCATCGCGCCGCCATTTTGGCGCCAGCTCCATTCGGCGCCCTTTTGCGAGCGATCGATGGTTACAGCACCGTCTCAACGCGCATTGCTCTGCAACTTCTCGCACTCACCTTCGTCCGGCCTGGGGAGCTCAGGCACGCGGAATGGAGCGAGTTCGATCTGCAAAGGCGCGTCTGGGAGATTCCCGCAGGGAAGATGAAAATGCGCCGGCCGCATCGCGTTCCGCTCGCACAGCAGGCGGTGGCCCTCCTCGAAGAACTGCGACCGCTGACCGGTCACGGTCGTTACCTGTTCCCCTCCGAGCGCTCGAGGGAGCGTCCAATTTCAGAGAACACGCTGAACGCGGCGCTGCGGCGGCTCGATTTCTCCAAAGACGAAATGACGAGCCATGGCTTTCGCGCCGCCGCCTCGACGATGCTGAACGAAAGCGGGAAGTGGAATTCGGACGCCATCGAGGCGCAACTCGCGCACGTCGAAAAGAACGCAGTGCGGCGCGCATATGCGCGGGGCGAGCATTGGGACGAGCGGGTCAAGATGATGGAATGGTGGGCGGGAAAACTTGATGCGCTGCGGAGCGGCGGCGAAGTCATATTCCTAACTCGCACGGTTGAGGGATAAGCAACATGTCGAAGAAGCGTAAGATTACAAAGCAAGATGATTTTCGTGACCTCATTACCGAACTGTATTCCGAAAGCGGTAGGTCGATACAATTTCTGACGCCAGATATTGTCGACGCGATTAGAAAATTGTCTTCAAGACAAGATGCAATTCTCTTTTTTTCTAAGGTTTTAAATGCACCGAAGGCCCAACTGAGCGCGCGTTCACTTGGCCGTAAAGACAGGCAATCGACAGACGATGGCAACACGAGACTCACGCCTCCAGAGCGCGTCGTATTCGGCGGCACCATCCAGGACGCAATTGGAGAGCGAGCATTCTCAGAATTCGTAAAAGATGCGCCCGCAAACGGGATATACGGATCGGATCTTATCGATAGGCTTAACGCAGCGCGCAAGGTTCTATGCGACGGCTACACTGACCAGCTAAGTGGCCAAAAGAAATTTAACAGGGCACTCGCAAGGATAGGAATTAAGGCACCTCCCAGAAAGAAAGCTTCGGACATAGATTCGAAATAAGCCTTATTTTGTCCTGTGACGGAAGCCGTGGACGCATCAATATGAAGCTGGACCTCATTAGGGAACCAGCTAATGACAAAGACCACCCCGCCGTCCAGCGATCATCGCATCCCTCGCCTCATCCCCATCGCCGAGGTCGGCGACATCCTTGGGCTGGCTGAGAGCACCATCTGGGAACATATCCGCCGCGGGCGCATCCGCGCCGTTCGCTTGGGCAAGCGCGCTACCCGCGTCCCTGACGATGAGATCCGCCGCATTGTGGCCGAAGGCCTCTCGGACGAGGCCGCGTGACCGATGCGCTCCCAGAAAGCGGAGACGCCCGCCCCTGCGGTTGAAGCAGGGCACGGGCGTCGTGAAATTGAGATGCTTGGCGGCTCTCGCGTTTCAAATACAGCAAACCTCGTCAATAAACAAGACATTGCGCCTCACGTTTCCAAGGAGGCGATTGCCGCCGCTACGGCGGAATATCACGCGACTCGTCACAAGATCCCGCCGCGCAATATCAAGCCGCGCACGCCGATGGAGCGCGAGGCGCTTGTGGGCGAGATTTTCGAAGCGGCGTACGATGTCAATCGCGCTTCGCTCGCGGCAATGGTCGCGATCGGAGCCGAAGACTTCGGACTCGCCCGCGAGCAACTCGGTATGTTGGTGGCCGATGTAAAACTCTTGGCGCGGCTCTGGGACCGCCTCGAGCAAGGCGGCGCGGCATGAATGCCCGTCCCGAAATTCCACAAAATATGCAAGTCCTCGCGCCGCGCAAGAAACGCTCGCCGCATCGCGCAGCGCTCCCGGATTGGCTTGCCGGCGCTCAGACCGATCACCGTGGTGCGCCAATCCCAAATCTCGCCAACGCGATGCTCGGCATCCGCAATATTTCGACCTTGGCGCGCGCCTTCGCCTACGACGAAATGCAACGCGCGCCGATTCTTCTCTCGCCGCTCCCGCATGTTGGGGATCCGCAGACAGACGACCAATTGCCGCGTCCGGTCACGGATACGGACGCGACCCAATTGCAGGAATGGCTTCAGCGCGAAGGGCTGACTCGTATCTCGAAGGAAACTGTGCACGGGGCCATTGATCTTCGCGCGCAGGAAAACGCCTTCCATCCCGTCAAGCAATACTTGAGCGCTCTGCAATGGGATGACCAGGCGCGGCTTGTAACGTGGTTGTCGCGTTACCTTGGCGTCGATCAGACCCCTTACGCGGCCGGCATCGGGAAGATGTTCATGGTCGCGCTCGTCGCACGCGTCTTCGAACCTGGGTGCAAGAGCGACTACATGCTGATCTTGGAGGGGCCGCAGGGCGCCCGCAAGTCGACCGCATGCGCGATACTCGGGGGCGAATGGTTCAGCGACAATTTGCCGGACGTCACCGCCGGGAAAGACGTCGCGCAGCACCTCCGGGGCAAATGGCTTGTCGAGATAGCCGAGATGGCGTCGCTCAGCCGCGCCGAAGATGCAGCGCTCAAAGCGTTTCTGACCCGCCCCGTCGAGCGCTATCGTCCCGCATACGGACGCAAGGACGTCGTTGAGCCGCGCCAGTGCGTCTTTATCGGCACGACGAACAAATCCACCTATCTCCGCGACGAAACCGGCGGTCGACGCTATTGGCCGGTAAAGGTCGGCGCAATCGATACAGATGCGCTCGCTCGCGATCGGGATCAATTATTCGCCGAGGCGACGGCCTCATACCGCGCCGGCGCGACATGGTGGCCGGACGGGAACTTCGAGAGGCAGCACATCACAAAAGAGCAGGAAGCGCGCTTCGAGAACGACGCGTGGGAAGAGATCGTGGGCGCCTACATCCGGGGAAGAAGCCGTGCGAGCGTCACTGAGATCGCTCGCGAAGGTCTCGACATGAAGGCCGAACGCATTGGAACCGCTGACCAAAGACGGATTGCCGCGGTTCTCCAAAGACTCGGATGGACGTCGATTCGTGACTGTCATGGCCGCGCATATGTGCCGGCGAGAGGGCATGACGCATGACGCACCATGTCGCATTTCTCTTCCTAGGGACCTACACGCGCGCGCGCATTATAGGGACTCTTATGCAAAGAGCGTCATGTGCGTCATGTGCGTCATGCCTCACTAGAGGCCGCCCATGATCCGCCGCCGTCTTCCCAACCGCCGCGCCAGCGAGACGATCGGCTTCGAGTTTCGTGGCGCGCCCTACGCGGTGACCTTCTCCCGCTTCGAGGATGGCGACCTCGGCGAGGTCTTCATCGATTGCCAATCGAAGGGCGCCACGCCGCTCGATTGCGACGCGAAGGATGTGGCCGTCGCTCTGTCGCTCGCCCTGCAGCACGGCGCGCCCATCGCGGAAATCCGCGCCGCTCTCACCCGCGAGGCGAACGGCCAGCCCGTGGGCGTCGCCGGCGCGGTCCTGGATTTGATCGAAGGTGCAGCATGAAAAACATCATCGGAATCGACATTGGCGTTCGCGGCGCGCTGGCGCTCATTTCGCCTGCAGGCGATCTTCTCGAGATCGCGGACATGCCGGTCCTCAATGACGGCCCGAAGGGTCGCCCGGCCGTCAACGCGCCGCTCCTCGCCGAGCTGATCTATCGCTGGCACGCGTCGCACGCTTTCGTCGAGATGGTTGGCGCCCGTCCCGGAGAGGGCGCTGTCGGCGCATTCGCCTTCGGTCGCTCTCGCGGCGTTGTGGAGGGCGTACTTGGCGCTTGCGGCGTTAGCGCCACCCATGTAGCGCCCGCCACATGGAAGCGCGCCGTAGGCATTCCTGCGGGCCGGGAAGGGGCAAAGGACGCGGCAAGGTCGGCGGCCATCCGCCGCTGGCCCGGCAAAGCCCAGATCTTCGCGCGCGTAAAAGACGATGGCCGCGCCGAGGCGGCGCTGATTGCCGTCGCCGGCATGATGAAGGGGGCCCGCAATGGCTAAATCAAAGGTTCAACATCGCGACAAGCCAAAAAGCACGGTTGAGTGCGCGCAGCCTGCAGCAGATCAATCCCTGCCCGCGCCCGATCTGGCCGAGGCCGACGCAATCGCCGAAGCGATCAAAAGCGTCGGCGCGCGGAAGCCGAGGGTGCGCATGCACTTCAATCGCCCGAATGGCGCGATGTTCGATCCGCCTCATGACGATGACGGGGGATTCGCGTATCGCCTGCTCGACGCCTTCGGCACCGAGTCGACCGAATTCATGAGTCAGGCAATTAGCTTGCTGTGCGCAACTCTGCGGGCGAAGGGAGAACGACTGCCAACGGAGCACAAGTTGAACGCCGCAATCGCCGTTATCGACGGAATGCGACCGCGCGACGAAATCGAAGCGATGCTCGGTATCCAGATCGTCTCGACGCACGAAGTGGCGATGGAAATGCTCGCCAAGGCAAAGCACGCCGAGCACTCTGCGCAGCTGCAGGAATATGGGACTCTCGCCACAAAACTGATGCGCACCTTCGCGGCGCAAATCGAGGCCTTGTCGAGGATGCGGCGCGGGGGTGAGCAAAAAGTCACTGTCGAGCATGTCCACGTTCATTCCGGTGGCCAGGCTGTCGTCGGGGTCGTCAATCCGTCGGAAGGGGGGGCTCAATCAAAAATGGAAGACAATCCCATGCACTTGCCAATGCAACGCAGTCCGCGTTGCGCGGCTCGGACCCGCGCAGGGACGCTCTGCCAATCGCCGGCGATGGCGAACGGCCGCTGTCGAATGCACGGGGGTTGCGCCGGAGCGCCAAGAGGTGAGCGGAACGGTAATTGGCGTCACGGCCATTTCACCTGCGAAGCAATCGCGGAGCGCCGCCAGTCGAAGACGGTTCTGCGCACTGCGCGAAGCTTTCTCGAATCTCTCCCACTGCCCCCAAAGACGAAAGGATGAACCATGGCAATTTCACGAGACCCCGCCGCCGAACTCCGCCGTGCGATCAACGATGCAGCAGCTGCCGCAGCCTCGCAGCCGGTTCGCGTTCGCAGAGTGGAGTCGACGCCGGTCGTTGTCGAGCCGCTCGTGACGCGCGTCGGCTCGGTAGGACCAGTTCGGGTTGCGCCCGCGCCAATGGCGAACATGCCAGCGCGCCGCGGCGGGATGATGGGCGGCGCGCTCGCCGAGAGGCCCGATCTCGGAGCCTCCCACACTCACTACGGAATGACCGCTGCCCCGGAGCGCGAGACGATCGCCGAAGAGGGCGACGCGCCCGAAGGCGAACCGGACGAGGCCAAGTGACGCCGTCTCGGATGACCGCCAACCGTCACCCCCTTAAATCCTGATCTCAGACTGGAAAGAAAATGGCGACGCACAGGCTCGACTACCAGGCTTTTCCATCGGTCAACCCGGCTGGCCTGCCCGACGCGAAGGCGCATGTCCCGACGAACGCCGAAACCTTCGGCGCCTCGATCGGACAGGCGGAGGAAGGATTTGGCCGCGCGCTGGAACATGCCGGGGCGCAGGTTCTCGACACATCCAGAATCTTCAACCAAGTCGCTGGCGACGATGGCAGCAGGCAGTTCACGCAAGCGGCGGATAAGATCGGCTATGGCGATCCGAACACTACGATCGCTGGCCCCGACGGGAAGCCCACCCCCGATCTTGGATACTTCGGCCTCAAAGGCGCGGCCGCGCTCAATGCGCGCAAAGACGCCGAGGAGAAGCTCGGCACCCTATATTCGTCGATCCGCGACGGCTTGCCGTCCGAGGAGGCGAAGCGCCATTTCGACGTCTCGGCGCAGCGCTCCCGGGCGATGCTCTCCGAGCGCATAGCCGCCCACGCCAACCGCGAGGCGAGCGTATATTATGCATCGGTCAACAAGGCGACGTCAGACGCCAATCTGAACGCCATCAGCCGCGCGCCCATGGACGAGGGGGCGGTGGCGCTCGCGACCGACAACCTCATCCGCGCGCGGGTCAAGCAGGCTCAGCTCGACGGTGGGACTGACGAGAATATCGACCAGGCGGTCAGCAGCGCCAGGCAGGATGCGCTCAAGGCCCGCGTGCTGACGATTTCCGCGACCGACCCGCTCGGCGCGAAGAAGCTGCTCGAAGCGAACCGCGAAACGGCAGGGCTCGAATTTCAGCCGTTATATGACCATGTCCGCGTCCGCGCCGAAGAACAGGAAGCGATCGGGCGGGCGGCGGCTACGTTCGACAAGATGCGCCAGCAGGCGCAAATCCCCGCCGGCGGGGGCGACGCGGCGGCGATGCTGCGTCACTTCGAGAGCTTCAAATCTCAGCCCTATTGGGACGTGAACCATTGGCGCGTCGGCTATGGGTCCGATACGATCACCCACGCTGACGGCCGCGTCGAGACGGTCACGCCGTTCACGACCGTGACGCGCGAGGACGCCGAGCGCGATCTGCAACGCCGCATCGGCGCAACCCAGCGCGACATTCAAACGAAGATCGGGCCGGACGCCTGGGCGCGGCTGTCGCCGCAGGCGCAAGCCTCTCTGACGTCGACTGCCTATAATTACGGTCACCTGCCCGATAGCGTCGCCGCCGCGGTCCGGACCGGCGACCAGTCGGCGATTTCGACGGCAATCTCCGCGCTCGCCACCCACAATAACGGCGTGAACGCCAAACGGCGCCTATTGGAAGCCAACAATGTGCTGGGCGGGTTTGGCGTCGGCGGCCAGCAGGCGGTTGCGGCGGCCCCAATGCGACAGATGCCGGCGAGTCTCTCAGGGACGCTCGGGCAGGCGCCGGCGCCTGTCGATCGGCCGGCAATGGTCGCGCAGTCCGTCGACTCGATGAAAGCGGCGGCGGTGCAAGACATCGTCGACCAGCAGCTGCCCTTCGAGATCGAGCGAAAGGCCGTGCACCTGCTCAATCAGCGCTTCAACGAATATGCCGAGCTGAACACCGGCCTCTCGTCCAAGATCTCCGACGCGCAGCGGCAGATCGTCGCTGGTTACGACGTCCCAGAGCCGGCGTGGAACGCGATGGCGTCCGCTGTCTCGGCGCATGGCACGCTGGAGTTGCGCGAGCAGTTCGACACGGCGGCGCAAATCCGCGACAAATTTCGTGTGTTCAAGGGCCAGACCCCGCAGGAGATCGCCGCGACGATCGAGCGGCAGGAGACGGCGGCGCGAGCCGGCGGCGCGTCGCATAAGGAATTCCAGATCCTCGAAGCCGGGCAGAATTATCTGCATCGCCTGGCAAGTGATTTGTCAAAGGATCAGATGGGCCGCGCGGCGCGTGACGGCGTGGTCACCGGCATGCGTCCGCTCGATGCCCGCAATCCGCAGCAGTTTGGCGACGCCCTGGTGATCCGCGTCGGCCAGGCGGAGCGCGTCGCTCAGTTCTATGGCGTCCCGCTCAAATATCTGCGCCCCGACGAGGCGGCGGCGTTTCAGGAAATCGCCGCCGTCGGCGGGCCGCAAATGCAGGCGTTGGCCTCGACCGTGATTGAAAAGCTCGGGCCCAAGGCGCCGGCTTTCTTCAATGAAGTCGGCGGGGCGGCGCCGCAATTTGCGCAGATGGGCCGTTTGCAGTTGCTCGGCGCCGACCAGACGACGCTGTCCGATCTGGCGACGTTCCAGCGTCTCGTCTCCGACAAGGAAGGCGCCAGGCAAATCCCGAAGCTCCCCGAGGGAGTCGTCCAGGAGAACGCCCGCGCCAGCTATCAGACCGCGTTTCAAGCCATGCCGGGCTTTGCGGACAGCGCCCGCTCCGCGGCGCAAAAGCTGATCGAGGTGCGCGCGCTGCGCAGCGGCGTTGATCCGAAGGACATGCCGCCGGCTGATGTGGCGAAGGCTTACCAAGAAGCGGCGGGGGCGTCCTTCGAGAACGCCGTGCAATATGGCGGCGTCGGCAAATACAAGCCGAGTCTGTGGGCATCCGGCCAGCAAGTGCCCTTGCCGGTCGGCGTGCGCGCGGACAGATTCTCCGATCTCGTCGGCGCGCTCAGGGACGAGGATTTCGCGGCCGCGCCGCCCGTCTATGGCGATATGAGAACGCCTGTTCCCATGGACGCGCTTCGCAAGGGCAATCTCGTTGCGGCGGGACATGGGGCCTACTGGGTCGCCATGGGCGATCCGCATGGATCAGACCCGCGCTGGGTCATGGCGCGGGACGGCGGGAAGTTCCTGCTCGACCTGAACGCCCTTGAAGGCGCGCTCCGCGCGCGCGTCCCCGCCGCCTATCGGCCGCAGCTCGCAGGAGTGGTGCAATGACTTTGCAATTCGAGACGCCAGACGAGCCGCCGACGCTGACGACGGCGCAGGCCCCGGCGCCGCTCGGCGACATTTTCCAGGCGAACCGCGAGGCGCAGGAATATGACGCGATCAGCTTCGGCAGGCGCAACGCCATGGTCGACGCTACGGCGGCGCGGCTGAAATCGATTAAGGACGCCACCGGCCAGGATGTTCCGAATCCATATCAGGGCGGCTTCATGGAGGAAGCCATGGCCGCCTACGCCAACGAGAATCCCCGCTTCCGCTCGTCTCCGCTCGACCCGCAGACGGACGCGGCGCCGTCGCCCTATCGGCATCTGACCGCAGACGACATGCCGCGCATCAACGAACTGCAGATGCAGGCGTTCCAGGATCATCTCGCGGAGCTCGCCCGGAAATTCCCCGAGAGGGCGGACATCATCGGCGCGGGCCGCCCGATCTCGCGCGACGCGATCGAACTCGCCAACAAGACGTCTTCGCGCGCCGCGGCGCTCAATTCCGCGACGACGGGATTGCTGCCAGCGACCACGGCGTTTCTCGGCGCCATGGTCGGCTCGTTCCGCGACCCGGTGCAGGCGGCGGCGCTGTTCGTCGGCGGCCCGGAGATCATGGCGGCGAAATCGACGCTCGGCCGCATCGCCGTTGAAGGCGTGCGGCAGGCGGTGGTCAACGCCGGGATTGCAGCGGCGTCGCAGCCGAACGTGCAGAGCTGGCGCGCCGAGCGCGGGCAGGAGGCCGGCCTGTTGCCCGCCGCCCACGAGATTGGCTTGAACGCGCTCTTCGGCCTGATCCCCGGCGCGGGCATGGAGGCCGGAAAGATCGGCTGGGCGAAATATGTCTCGCCGCGCCTCGCGCGCGAAGCTCTCGCAGGCGACGAGGCCGCCGCGCGCCAGATCGCCGAGTCCATCCCAAGAGAGGAAGCGCCGGAGATACACGCGGCGGTCGAGGCGGCGCGGCTTGATGACGCTGCGCGCGCGCAGCCTCTGCCCGAGGGCGTGCACCCGCAAGCAGCCGACCTTGCCTATGACGCGGCGATGCGGCGAGCCGAGGACAGCGCCGAGCCACTGCCGGAGATCGTCAACCCATTTCGCGAGCCGGCGGCGGCGCTCGAAGCGGTCAAAGACGCAGAGACGCCCATGCAGGCGGTCGAAGCGCTGCGGCAGGCGCCTGAAGCGGCGATCGAAGCCGCGGCCGGATCCCGCGACCCGCATCTCGTAGAAGCCGGCCGCATTGCGTCGCTCGGCGACGAAGCGTTTGAGATGGTTCGCCGCGGCGACGTTCATCCCGTCATAGCCTCGGAGGTCGCGGCGCGGGTTGTCGCTTCCGCCGACCAAGCCGCCATCCTGAAGGATGTGGCGGAACTGCACCCGACCAGCCGGCTAGAGGCGGCGCAATTCGTCTCCGACGCCATGGACCGGCAGGCGACGCCTGTCGTGCAGAAACTCTTGTTCGGAGCGGATGCGCAGGGCGCGGCTGAGATAGAGCCGCGCCGCCGCCTCGAGGCTCCCGAAAAAGAGACGGAAACAACGCGGCGCATCGCCAATCTCGAAAAGGCGCTCGTCGAATCGAAACCCGTTGATGATCCAAAATGGGCGAGCGTCGCCGCCGCCCGTGACGAACTTGTCGCCCATGAGCCGCGCGAGGGCCTCTTTGCGCGCATCGTGTCCGAATGCCCGATTGAAGGGGGTCTATGATGCCGTCCATCGAAGAGTGCCTAGCCTCGTCTCTTTCCCGCGGCGAAATCTCCCGCGAGGAGCATGACGACCTGGTGGGCCGTTATCGCGAGTTCGCGGACGCGGAGCGCGCCGGGCGCACCGGTGGGCGATCCGCCCGCGACATGCTCGCCAACGACGCGACCGAGCGTTACGAGCGCCAGCGCCTCAAAGCGCTTCTCTCCGCCCAGAAATACGACCAAATCATCAAGGATGCGCAGCGGTTCATGTTGCGGCGCGCCGATGCGCTGGAAAAGCGCGGCGCGGCCGCCGCGACCCTCTCCAACGCTTTGGTGCGCGCCGATATTGGCGACGCCTTCGCCCGCGTCTTCGAGCAGTTCGGGGACTTCGGCGCGCCATCCGTCCGCGGCGTTTACAGCAGCATTCTCGCCGAGGCCCGGACGGAGCTCGCCGACATGCTGCACGCCTTCCGCCGCTCGGCGCTCACCATGCGGCGCTTCAACCGCCCCCTGATGAGCGAGATCGTCGATGCGGCGTTCGGCGAGCAAGCCTCGCCTGAGGCCAAGGCTTTCTTCGAGGCTTTCGACAAGCTCAGCGACAAGCTGCGCATTCGCTTCAACGAGGCCGGCGGCGAGATCAAATACCGCCGGAACTGGCGGCTTCCGCAGGACCACAATGCGGCCGCGATCGCCAATCCGAAGGCGGGCGGCGTCGAGGCTTGGGTTCGTTTCATCGCTCCCCGCCTGGACTGGGAAGCGATGAAAGACCCGATCAGCGGCCTTGTCGTGGCGGAGGCGGATCGCTCCGCCGTATTGCGCGAGATCGGCCGCAAGATCGTCACCGGCGGCCTTCTCGACAATGACCCCGGCGTTTCAGCGCACGCGCGCGCCTTGGCGGATTTGCGCGCCGATCCGCGCTTTCTGCAGTTCAGGGACGCGCAGGCGTGGCGCGAATATAGCGACGCCTATGGCTCGGGCAGCGTCTATAAGGCCATGATGTCACATATCGACGGCATGGCCCGCGACATTGCGCTTCTCGAGCGTCTTGGCCCGAATCCATCACATCAGGTCGAGCGCATGAAGAGCGTCCTGGCTCAGGAGGAGGCGCGGGCGAAACTCGGCGAGCCGACGCTTCTGGAGAAGGGGAAGCTCTTCAACCGCGCGGCGACCGTCTCCCGGCAGTTGGACGGCCTCCTCGAACTGGCGCGCCCTTCCGCCGTTCCCGAAAGCTTCATCGGCGATGTGGGGGCGATTCTCCGCAACGAAGCCTATGGCGCCAAGATCGGTTCCGCGGTCCTCACCCACGCGTTCGGCAACCCCGTTATCATGACGATGGTGCGCTATCTGCATGGCCTCCCGCATCTGCGCACGGGACTCGACCTCTTCCGCAACATCGGCACGGCCAGGGAAATGCTGCAGGCCGGCGTCGTCGGCGAGGACGCCCTTCATTTGATGGAGCAGGGCGCGCGCGAGGAGATCGCCAACCGCAAGCTGCGGGAAGTCTCCGCCTGGGCGCCGCAGATCACCACCCATTATTCCGGGCTGGAGGCGGCGGTCATGACCCACAAGCGGGCCTACGCCGGGGCGGCGATGGCGGAATACGCCAATCATCTCGACAAGGCCTTCGACGCGCTCGAGCCGCATCTGCGGCAGAGCCTCGAGGGCTATGGGGTGACGGCGCGCGATTGGGAGGTGATGCGCCTCGCCCGCCTGCATGAGCCGGCGACCGGCGCCCCCTTCCTGCGCGCACGGGAGATCGCCGAAGCGGGAGCGGAAAAGCCGGAAGCGGTCGCGCGGATTCTCGGCGTCGATCCGGACGAAGCGCCGCTGGCCGCGCAGGCCGTCGCCCGCAAATATCTCGAAGCTCTGACCATGAACATCGAGGCGGCGGTCCCGTCGAGCAATTGGCGGGTGCGCGCGTCGGTCCTCGGCGGCAGGGACGCCGGCATGAAGGCGGGGACGGCCGTCGGCGAGGTCGCGCGCTCGGCGATGATGTTCAAGGCCGGCTTCCTCGCGACTTTCATGCTCACGCAAAAGGACCTGATGGCGCGCGAGCTCGCGACCAATCCGAACAGCGCGGCGGCCTATGCGGCGGCGTCGTTTATCGCGCTGACGCTCGGCGGCATGCTCACCCTGCAAGCCAAGAACCTTGCGAACGGAAAGGACGCGCTGCCCATGGACCCGGCGACCGAGCAGGGCCGGGCGACATGGGAGCACGCCATGCTCGTCTCGGGGGCGCTGGGAATCTACGGCGACTTTATCCATTCGGATCGCTCGGCCTATGGCCATGACCTGCTGTCGACGCTGGCCGGACCGACGGTCACCGAAGCGGAGGACATCTTCCACGCCGCGCATGCCGCCGGCGGCGCGCTGATCGACGTTGCGACCGGGACCGAGCGCGAGCATTCGCTCGACGAAGAGGCGGAGGGCGCCGCGATCCGGATGCTGCGGAACAATACGCCGCTCCTCTCGACCCATTGGGCGCTCCGGGCCGCCTATAACCGCGTCATCCTCGATCAGCTGCAATATCTCGCCGACCCCAAAGCGCATGCGAAGATGCGCGCCATGGAGCGCAAGGTCAGGCGTGAGACAAACCAAGGCTTGTGGTGGCCGCGCGGCGAGGTCTTGCCGGAGCGCGTCCCGCAACTCACGGAGGCCGCAAGATGACCCGTCGCCGGTCAGATTGTCACTACGATCCAGCGTCGGGCCCTCCGCGCGGCGCGCGAAAAACCAAGGACAATCCTATCTCATCAGGCTCCGAGACGCTGACGACCTCGGAAAAAGCCGAGCTAAGGCGCTCCGCGAACGAAGCGATCGACTTCGCGCTAAAGGAATTGGCCGAACGGAAAAAGAAGGTTCCGCAGGCGGAGGAGTAGAGCTTTCCCAATCAGCCAAGGGGCCGGCCGCGACAAACTCCTCGGCAGCTTTATCATCAATCAGCAAGGGATGACCCGCCGACGCGATCACGGCGCGCCGGGCTTGGACACCGAGAAAATCTTGTCGAGCTTCTTAGGGGTGAACAGAGGGGCGCACGGCGGTGGATACGCCCTTGCGCTCATTCCCCACCGCAGGCCTTCAAGTCAGCTGCAAGGAAAGCGGCCGCGAACATTTGCACGATTTCGTTCCACTAGAGAACAAGCAGCATCCGGCTCATTTTTCTGCCCCGTTCACATCGAATTTGATGCAACTATACGGGGAGCGGATAACCTGCACGCTGCGGGTTTGATTCAAATTTTATCGATCTACGAATTACCCTTTACTAACCATCTTTCTTGCCCCGGCCATCTTCCGGCGGAAGGCCATATACGAGGAATTCCACCCGGAGACGAAGGCGGGGTCTGCGGGCGCTTAGGCCCCGCGTTGCGTGGGCCCAGTGCACGAAGGAAGGAAGCGGCGAGCGCGGGACAGCTTCGCCTTAAGTGGATCCGCCACGAAGGTCGCGACGGAGCCCACGTCAATCCGGGTTTTCCCCAAATAGACAGGCACGCGGATGGCTATAATCTTGTAGGAGTTGGTGAAAATCGCCTTCACGGGTAGCTTTTTAGGAGAATTGGCAGCCCGCTGGAAACAGCGGGCTCAGACTGCTGACAAACCCCTGGCGCAAGCTGGGGGTTTTTGATTCACTGGGTCATGCTTCGCAAACCCGGCCCTGAGCAGACGGCGATCGAGATGGTGACGCTCGACCAGCTTGTCCCCGCCGACCACCTGCTTCGGAAAATCGAGGCGGCGGTCGATTTCTCGTTCATCCACGAGCGGGTCGCGGGGCTTTATTGCCCGGACAATGGGCGGCCGCCGCTCGATCCGACCTTGATGTTCAAGGCGCTGTTCATCGGTTATCTGTTCGGCGTGCGCTCGGAGCGCCAGCTCGTGCGCGAGATCGAGGTCAATGTCGCCTATCGCTGGTTTCTGCGGCTGAAGCTGACCGATCCGGTCTTCGACGCCTCGACGCTGAGCCAGAACCGCCGCCGGCGTTATCAGGACGAGAGCGTCGCGCAGGACATCTTCGACCGCATTGTCGAGCAGGCGATCGCGCACGGCTTCGTGTCGGGAAAGGTCCTTTACACGGACTCGACGCATCTGAAGGCGAGCGCCAACAAGAACAAGTTCGACAAAGCCGTGGTCGAGAAGTCGCGCGCCGACTATTGGGCGGCGCTCGACGCCGCGATCGACGAAGACCGCGCCGCGCACGGCAAGAAGCCCTTGCCGGAGAAGGAGCGCCAGCCCGCCGTTGTCGAGACCAAAGTGTCCCGCACGGATCCCGAGAGCGGCTATATGGCGCGCGATGGCAAGCCGAAGGGCTTCTTTTATCTCGACCACCGCACGGTGGACGGGCGGCATGGGATCATCACCGACAGCTTCGCGACGCCGGCCAATGTGCATGACAGCATCGTCTATCTCGCGCGGCTCGACCGGCAGCGGGACCGCTTCGAGCTGAATGTGCGCGCGGTGGGGCTGGACGCCGGCTACGCCACGGCGGGGATCGCCAAAGGGCTGGAGGATCGTGGGCTTTACGGCGTGACGGGCTATCGCAATCCGACGCCGCCCAAGCCCGGCATGATGCGCAAAAGCGCCTTTCGATACGACCCCGAGGCCGACGTCTATCGCTGTCCGCAGGGCCAGGCGCTCGCTTATGCGACGACGGATCGCACGGGCTACCGGCATTACAAATCCGACCCGGCCGCGTGCCGCGCCTGCCCGCTGCTGGGCTCTTGCACCGGCAACGCCAAGGCCGAGCGCACCCTCACCCGCCACGTCTGGCAGGACGCGCGCGAACGGGTCGACGCCCATCGGCTCACCATCGAGGGCAGGTTTATCTACAAGCGGCGCAAGGAAACGGTGGAGCGCTCCTTCGCCGACGCCAAGCAGCTCTTCGGCCACCGCTACGCGAGATTCCGGGGTCTCTTGCGCGTGCGATGGCAATGCCTGCTCGCCGCCGCCGCGCAGAATATGAAGAAGATCGCCCTGCTCATGGCCAACAGGGCCGATCCGAGGCTTGCGTGACGCCCGAGGGCCCATTCACTCCTCGAAAAATCCGCCACTTCGCCCCCTCCCCAACCAAAACAAAAACCCCCGCCAAAAATGACGGGGGTTTGTCAGTGATCTGAGCCCGCTGGAAACAGCGGGCTTTTTTCTATCCCATCCCAAGCGCCGCGCTCACTCGGCTCCCGCCCTGCGCAGCCTCACGCCCGCGCCGCCGCCGTTCTCGGCGATGAACTCGACGCCAGCGGCCTCAAGCGCGATTCGAATTGCCGCCAATGTCCTCGGATGAGGGGAGCGCTTTCCAGCTTCGAAGTCGGAAAGGGTAACCCGAGAGACCTTTGCAGCGTCCGCTAACTCGTCCGCCCTCATGCCCAAGCCGGCGCGCGCCATTCGGCATTGCTCGGCTGATATTGATTTTTCGCTCAATGTTGAATATCTCGCTTGAGATTATATTCACTGTTGAATATTATGCACAATATAGAGCGATAAACAAGCGAGGCTCACATGCCCACCCCTTGCAACCTCTCCGCCATGATGACCGCCGCTCACCGCGCCGCGCGCAAGGCTATGGCCGCCGGCAAAGGCGCGTATCGGGCGGTCTTCGCAAAGGCGCTGTGCCGCGAATGGCGGATTGCTCGCGAGGACGCGGCGCGCTTTGCGCAGAACATCGGCCGCCCCGTGGGCTCCTGTCTCGCCGATCTGCCGTCGCCCGCGCCTGTCTGCGCCCCGATCCCGGCTGCCCGCCCGGCTTTCCGTCAATTCGGATCGGCCCGTGTCTTCTTCGGCGCCAACGCCCGCGAAGCGGCAATCGCCGATGCCGCGAACCGCGTCGCCTCGTCCTTCACCCGCGCACGCGCCGCCGGCCGTCGCGTCGCCAATTTCGTCTAATCCACAACCAGGAGAACCCGTCGATGACCACGCCTTCCCGCCGCCTCTTCCTCGCCGCTGGCTCCGCCGGCGCCGTCTTTGGCGCGCTGAGTGCGGCCGCGTCTCAGGAAGTCGCCTCGCTTGTCGCGGCTATTGACCGCCATAAGCAGGTTTATGCGGCTTTCGAAAACATCTCCGGGACTTGGGGAAGGACCCAACCGAACGATCCCGACTACGGGGCCATCTACGCCGAATGGAAGCGCCTAGATGAGGCAGAAGCCGATGCGATGGATGCTGTTTGCAGATGCCCCGTGGGGGCGCTCGCCGATGCGCGAGTGAAGGCGGAATATCTGGTTGCGCATCTAAAGGGCGCCGAACTCACCGAGCGGCAGTATCGCGCCGTTCTGCAAGCCTTTCTCGTTTGAATCCTGATACTCCCCACCGCCTGAACCACTGAAATCCTGCCCTGCGCTTTTGACGCCGAAGCATCCCGTTTCGGCGCGCGCCCGCAAGGTTTGCCTGAAGGAGGGGAATATGAGCGACCGTCCCTTATTGCTCTTGGAAGAAGGAAGCGAGCAACGCCCCGCGCGCCGCGGTTTCCTCAAGAACCTCGTCATGGCCCCGGTCGCTGCATTCGCGACGCACAAGCTCATTGTCCCGGCGCAGACCATCGTTACGCATGACGATGCGGCGGCGCGGCTGAAGTATCACATGGCCGGCATGGAAAGCGCCTTTCGTGACCTGTTCCCAGGCGTGCCGGTGGCGGTCAAGGGCAATGTTCTGAACGGCGGCCACAAAATTTACGCCGAAATATTCCGGGGCGAAGACCGGGACGACTGGACGTCTTACGCCTGCGCGATGGTTGTCGCCGGCGGGCGCGCAAATCAGCCATGAACAGGAGCGCGCCATGACGATCGCGAATGACAACCGCGCCCGCCCGGCGCCGCGCGTCTTCGTCGAGTTTCGACCCGCCATGCGGACGCTGATCGAGGACGCGCTCGAGAGTCTCCTGCTCCTGCTCGACGAAATCGACGGCGATCCGGATATCGAAGAGGAGCAGGATCGCGAGGACGGCGCGGACGATGAGCCATCACTCGGCGCGCCGGGAACATTTATGGTCCCGGATCAAACGCCTCGACTGCGAGAAAAACGAGCGACAATTTGTCGTTCGTTTCCGCGACGGCTGAGGCAACAAACAAGGACCTCGCGAATCTCCGCGCGCGGTCGGATGGCGGGGCGAGCGGTATGAAGAGGGCAAAGCGCGACGCGCAAATGTCCGCCATCACAAAATAATTCCAATAAGTTGCGTGTTTGTTCAGCGTCTGTGCATGCCGTGCAATAAGTTCGCGCCGGGGCATCAGAATTGTCAGGTTCCGGAAGTGTTCTTTTCGACCAGTCTCATGGTAACGAACGCTCAATAAGCCTCGGATCATCGTCGCCGACGCCTGATCGGTTCACCCGCGGCGAGACGACCCATTCCTGAAGCGCGTCCTCGGGTGGAGAGCACAACAGGTCGCCGGGCCGCTCGCCGGCTAACCAGGCGCCGGCGTCGCTCCAATCGAGAGTGACCGGCATGCGATAGTGATAGGCGCTCATCCAGGCGTTGGCCGGCCCCACGATGATCGTCGCCGAGTCGACGGGCTCTTGCGTCTCCGGGTCGCGCCAGCGCTCCCATAGCCCGGCGAACGCCAACGGTCGGCCGTCGGGCGCCGAGAAGTAGTGCGGCGTCTTCGCGCCCGGCGCGCCCGTCCATTCATAGAAGCCCGACGCCGGAATGATGCAGCGGCGGGCGCTGAACGCCGAGCGGAACATGGGCTTTTCGGCGACCGTCTCAGCGCGAGCGTTGAACGTCGCCGGCAGCTCTTTGAGGGGCCTTTTCCACCATGAGGGGACGAGGCCCCAGCGCATGGGGACGAGCTCTCGGCCAGCGTCGCCCGTCCGGAGGACGTCAATCTGCGTCGTCGGCGCGATGTTGTAGCGCGGCCGCAGATTGCGTGCCGGGCCGATCACGCTCAGGAAGCGTTCGACCTCCGCCCAGGTGTAGGCCTGTGTGAACCGTCCGCACATGAGCCGATGATATCGGTGCAGGGGCGTCGACGTCATGGGCGCGATAATCTACTCTCGCCCGAAGTCCCGCGCGGACGTGACCTCAAACGCTGAGCCGTGTCGAGATAGCAGTTGGGGGGAATCGTGAGCCTAGAGGATCGTTTCTATAAATCCTTTCAAGATAACACTGCCGCCTGGGTCTTATTCTTCGTCGTTCTCTACTTCGCATTTGCCAACTGGGAGAAAATCAACGACGTAGAGCGCCTCTGCGATTTGACGGGACCGCATGCCTACACTGTAGGCAAGCCTACTACCGTGAGAGACAAAATTAATAACATCTGCGGAAAATATGAGCCGGCAGGCGACCTCGACGAAAATGAGAGCTGGCCCCGGCCTGGGAGGTGAAGGGCGGATGATGCCTCGGCGCGGGCGCACTCAAAACCCTGCATGTTTTGAATCGAGTGCCCGGCAAAATGCACCCGCATGATTTGTTGGCCTCAGTGTTGGCCTCCGAGTTTTGTGTCGATATTTAACAATTTAGAATCAATACGATGCCGGTGATATACTAGTCCTCTCCTGGCACCATAATACCATAATAAGCGTCTGTATCCAAACAAGATCGCCAATAGTTCTGTGGCGCTCCCCACCAATTGCCCCACCAGATCGTCGCCTAACGGGCGCCATCCACCCGCCGTTGCATTAGGTCGCCCGGGCGCTCGCTCGGCCCTCAAGCGGAGCTATTTCGCGACCTCGGGCCATGGGCGGCGACGCTCGCGGGCGTGGCGGAAAGAGCGGCGTTCGACCGGCAGCATTGGAGCGCAGAAGACTGAGGCGACCTGGCCGGACACGCTCGCCCTCACGGGCTCTGCATTCCAAGTTCGGCCGCTGCAGACCAGCGGCATTCGGTCCGCGAACTTCCCCCGATCCCCCGATCCGTCGGCCTCGCGCAGCGCTTAGAGGCAGTCGGGTCTCGACGTCGGGAAGGTCCACTGGCGCACCAGAGACAGCCGGCTGCCGCGCCCGGTGAGATGCCGGTTTTCACTTCTGTGGGCCGGCGGTTTGGCGCGTCCAATCAAATGGAATTGTTAGGACATGGCCTCGACTGATATTTCCACGCCCTGTGATTCGGGCCTACAATATGTCCAGCCTCGGTCAAACGCGGCCGGTGGCGTCGAGAACCGGATGTCGCTGAAAACGTCACAGCTATCTGCCCTTTCTCGGCTTTTTTCCTCGAGTGTTTTTCGAGAGATGGCCAAGAGTGGGCGATCCCCGTTGTTCGCTCGCCTGTTAAATCAGGCGGGCGTTGCGGACGCTTGCGACAAAGACACGACCGTTGGTCGAGCATTCGACGTGGCGTTCGCCGTTCTTCGAAAATCCGGTTCGCGCAACGAATACGTTTATCGTGCTGCACTCACACATAATGTCCTGTTGGGAACGCACTCACTCAGTTCTGCATCGATGCTGACGGAGTTCAGGGCGGGCGCATCAAAGGCCGACGTCGTCATTCTGAACGGCACGGCCACGGTTTACGAGATAAAATCGGAACGCGACACTCTTGCGCGGCTTGCCAGTCAAATTTCCAACTATCGGAAAGTCTTCGCGAAAATCTACGTGATTGCCGGTGAAGCGCATGTCGACGATGTTTTGAACGAAACGCCAACAGACGTTGGCGTGATGTGTCTCAATCGCAAACTATCCATCCACAGGATTCGCGAAGCAGCACATAGGCCGGATCAGGTCAGCCCGTTGAGTATTTTGGAGTCGCTTCGTTCGAGCGAGGCATGTGAGATATTGAAGGAATTGAAGGTCGAGATCCCCGATGTTCCAAATACGCTTTTGCATCGCGAATTGCGCAACCGCTTCGAACAGTTGGACCCCGAACCAGTCCATTTGGCGATGGTCAAAACCTTAAAGCGGTCGCGCAATCTCTCGACCCTCGGCGCGCTCGTCGAGCAATTGCCATCGTCGCTTCAACCCGCCGCGCTTTCGATCCAGGTGCGCCGTGTAGACCATGGACGAATCATCGACGCCGTGCATACTCCACTCCGTCTAGCGATGGCGTGGAATTAGCCTCTTGACGTATCATCCCTACTTTCGCGGAAAACAATACGAACTCATCACCATCCGCGAAAAAGCGCGCTTGATGGCCCAGTCGGGCTTTGTTCCGATTGTAGAGCCTGTGAAAGAAGCCCTTGGCGGGCTCGAAAGAACTTTGAAAGCCGTTTGCGAGGCGAACGGAAAGGTCGTTGTAATAGTCAACCCTTATCACGGCGACCATCGTGAAAACGGTGAGATTATCTCAACGATGCTCGAAGGTTCGTATGGCGACAGGCACCTGATTGAACCCGGAATCCTGTTGAAACACGACACGACGATTGAAGACGTTGTAAGTTTGTATCACCGCCATCGAGGGCGCAGCATCTCTCTTATTCATGCAGGGTTCAATCAGCCGAAACTATTGGCGGATGCGCTTAGTTCGAGAACTAACACCATTCGAAATGTGTTTTTCGATAAAAACTGCGGCAAACTCTACCGGAAGCATTTCCAAAGCGAAGAACGCATTCTGCTTCACGATGGATTCGAACGACGTAAGAATCGCGAGCATCCGACGGTCGAACCCTTTTCCGATTTGAACGTCACCTTCGAAGAAGAAGGAATGACGGGCTTTGGAGATTTTTTGATTGTCGGAGACGATTATTCGGAAACAGGCGGGCCGGCTTATGCCGTTGCGATTCACATCACTTTCATCGACTCCGATAAAGACGATGCGATGTTCATTTATCACTTTGTTTCCGACAGCCAGGACACCCCTACTGACCCCGCCGGCAAATTCGCCGAGGCGCTGGCGAAACTGATGCGTATGCTGAATAGGGGTGAATCGAACATCCTTGAAACAGATGCAATTAGAGAGTTCCGAGAATTGCATAGGAAGGGACACTTCCCAGGGCTTGGTTACGTTAAAAAGCTCTCAATGAACCACCACATTGAGACACTCGCTGATTTTCTCGGTTAAAGTGCCATGCCTCTGTTCTGCTGCCCAGAATGCTTCGATGATCGAGGCTTGCGAGAGAACATCATTCCCTCTTTGAACCCTGATCGCGGCAAATGCGATTATTGTGGTGCGGAAGATGTTGCGATAATTACGCCGAACAAACTGCGCGAATGGTTCGAATTACTCATCAACGTATACGAACCATCGGAGAGCGGAAAACTTCTCGTTGAATGGATGAAGTCTGATTGGCAGCTATTCACCAGCCGGCGCATGACACAGCTCACGCAAAAGACCTATTGGCGGAAATCCTCGATAACGGCGAGATTGTTAGGAAGCCATTTGCGCCATCATCGGCCTACATCAGTGACGAGATAGAACGGTGGGAGGCCCTGCGCGACGAATTGATGTATAAGAACCGCTATTTTCCTGAAACTCCAATTCATGCCGCGCGGGTCGCACAATTGCTACCCTATTTGGAAGCGAGAGGACTTCCCGAGACTTGGTATCGCGCACGCATCCAGACAGGAGATACGGCGTTCGTGATCAGCGAAATGGGTGCTCCACCTAAAAGGCTTGTGTCACACGGGCGCGCAAATCCCGCGGGAATTCCATATCTGTATCTCGGCTCAACTCCTCAAACCGCGGCGTCGGAAGTTCGCCCACACACCGGCGAAACGGCGTGCGTCGCAAGATTTCAGGTTAACGCACCAATCAAAGCGATTGATTTGAGGCATCCGAGGAAGCTGATTTCGCCCTTCGAATTGGAAGACGAAAATCAAATCGGCACTATGCGGCTCGATCTCGGTTTCCTTGAAAGGCTTGGGCAAGAACTCACGCGCCCTGTCGTTCCTCAGGGAGCGGCAATCGATTATGTTCCGAGTCAATATCTGTGCGAATTTATCAAGAAGTGCGGATACGATGGAGTAATATATAGAAGCTCTGTCAGTGACGGAATGAACTTTGCACTATTCAATCCAGATAAAGCGATTGGACTCGATGTTGACGCATACACGATCAACCGTGTTTCAGTAGATATTGAACGAGCTGTCAATTAGCGATCACCGTCCTCCTCGTTGTCATGGGTGATTATCACTCACGCAATACTGACTAACGAGTTATGCGCTCTTTCATTAACAAGTATCCACCCCGCGACATATTCCCGCAACCATTAAGCTTGGAGACGAAGACTAGGGAAAATCATCAGTTTGATACATCTGATCGAGGCGGTAGATGCGGTTCTTGCCGGCCCGCTCACCCTCCTGCCGCAGCAGAACGAACAGCCGCCGATAGCCGAAGCGCCGGCGCTCATTGGCGAGGTCCCGCAGTCTGGCGCGCAACGCCGTGTCGGCCGGCCGCTTCGAAACATAGCGGACCGTCTTACGGTCGACGGCGACGATGTTACAGGCCCGACGCTCCGACAGGCTCATGACGGCCCGAAGGTGCGCGACGGCTTCGCGCTTGGCGGCGGGCCCTACCATTTTTTTGACAGAAGCTCCCGAAGCGCCGCCGACTCAAGCATCTGATCCGCCAAGAGCTTCTTCAAGCGCGCGTTCTCTTCCTCGAGCCCCTTCAGCCGCTTCGCCTCGGAGACGTCCATGCCCCCGAACTTGGCCTTCCAATTGTAGAGGGTCGTTTCCGAAACCGCGTATTTTCGCGCCAGATCAGCCGCTTTCGCGCCGGCCTCCTGTTCCCGCAAAATCCCGATAATCTGCTCTTCCGTGAACCGTTTCTTCTTCATCTCGTCCGTCCTGCAATAGCCCGGACTCTAATCGCTTCTGGGGGAATTTCTCAGGGGCAGGTCAAACAAGCACGACCCCAAGAAGCGCCGCCTCTCCCTCGTGACCTCCATCGAGGGGTTCCGCGCCATCGCCGCGCGCACGGGCAGTTACCGCCCCGACGAAAATGAGCCCATCTTCAACGCCGACGACGCCCTCAAATCCGACACCAATCCCGCGGGCCTCGTCAGCTGCGCCGTTCGCGTCTGGCAGTTCCTCCACGGCCAGTGGCACCCCATTACCGGCCACGCCCGCTGGGAGGAATTCGCGCCGCTCAAGACCGTCTGGGTCGACAACGCCCCGACCGACCGCAAGACGCTCGACCGCACCGGCAAATGGGCCGACATGCCCTTCCTGATGCTCGCGAAATGCGCCGAGTCCCAGGCCCTACGCAAAGGCTGGCCGGAAGACCTCGCCAACGCCTTCGTCACGGAAGAAATCGCCAAGGCCTCTCTCGAACTCACCCCCGCCCAGGCGGCCGCTGAAGGCGCGACGCTCGGACGGCTCGATCGGATCGGCGGCAAGGACGGCATCATCATCGACTGGCTCGACGACTCCCCGCTCGAAGCCGTCCCCATCGGGCAGCTCGCCGACCGGATCATCGATTTCGTCCAACAGCGCCGCGCCGATCGCCAAGCCGTCACGACCTGGCGCGAACGCAATCGCCACGCCCTTCGTGAATTCTGGGCGCGGGCGCCTTCCGACGCGCTCGGCGTCAAGAAGGAGCTCGAAAAGGTCGGACAGGGTCAGACCCCTCAAAGCCTGCCGTAAATCGCCTAGGCATCTTTTGTTGACACAGGGCGAGACATGCGAGTCTCGGCCCTCGCTTGACGCTTCGCTGCCGAAGGCGTTTCGATCGAACCGCACCCTGCCTGGGAGCCCGCGACCTTGACGTCAGCACAGTCCGTGCGAGAGTCGAACGCCAACCCGCGAATCCACACAAAGACCAATGAGCATCATCGATCCTCACTACCGCAGCGTCCAGCAACTGCTGAAAAACGCCTCGTTCTCGATTGACGAATACCAGCGCGAATATAAATGGGAGAAGCGGCACGTCGACGAGCTTCTAGACGATCTTTGCGCCAAGTTCTGGAGCTGTTATCGGCCAGGCGACGAGACACCAAGGGTGGCGGAATACGAGGGCTATTTCCTTGGCTCGATCATCGTGAGCAAACGGGGAGGAAAGAGCTATCTCGTCGACGGGCAGCAGCGCATCACTTCACTCACCCTGTTGCTAATCTACCTGTACCGCCGGTCGATCGACTTGAAGTTGCCAGTGCGGTCGCAGATCGAGCCGCTGATCTTCAGCGACAGCTATGGGCAGCCAAAATTCAACCTCGACATCCCCGAACGCGAGCCGGTCATTCGCGCGCTGTTCGAGGATCAGCTATTCAACACGGACGGACATGATGAGTCGATACAGACGATGCATGCCCGCTATTGCGACATTCTCGAACGCGATCTCCAAGGAGAACTGGAGGCGGCGTTCACACACTTCATCTACTGGCTCATGGGCAATGTCGGTCTGATCGAGATCGCCACCGATAATGATACCTACGCCTACGCCATCTTCGAGACCATGAATGACCGCGGCAAGCCGCTCAGCCCGGTCGACATGCTCAAGGCATTCCTTTTGGCCCCGATCGGAGACGCAGCGACGCGCAAATCCATCAATCAAGTCTGGAAGCGCGAGGTGCACGAGCTCGCATCCTGGGGTGGAGAACAGGATGCCGAGCGGGATTCTGCGTGCATTAAGGCTTGGCTGCGAGCACAATATGCGGACTCAACTCGTGAGCGTAAGGCCGGCGCCTCAGATCGGGATTGGGAGTTGATAGGCAGCGCTTTTCATCGTTGGACTCGGGACAACACGGATCGTCTCGGCGTAGGCAAAGAACGCGAAAATATCCGGCTGATGTCGGTGGAGTTTCCGTTCTTCGCCAAAGCATACAAGAAGATCCTCGACGCGAGCAGGTCATATACGCCTGGACTTGAAGCTGTCTTTTACAATGCGCATAATGAATTTACTTGGCAGAATACCGTGCTGTTGGCGCCGCTCGACCCCGCCGACAACGATGATACAGTGCGCCGTAAGCTCGCAGCGACCGCGACCTATCTCGACATTTGGCTGATGCGCCGTGCCGCCAATTACATCCGGGTCGGCTACTCTTCGACAGCCTATGCTATGTTCCTGCTGTGCCGCGATATCCGGCGTAAGCCGCTGGAAGGTCTGGTGGCAATCCTAAAATCGAAGCTAGAGGCCGACGACGTCTCCTTTGTTGGCGCCCCGAGCCGGGGGCGTCGGGGTATCGACGGCCTTGGCCTCAATCAGTTCAGCCGCCGCTACATTTACCACATGCTCGCGCGCCTCACGGCTCACATCGAGGCGCAATCCGGCAGACCCGACCTCTTCGATCAATACGTGGACCGGGAGCGAGCTAACCCCTGCGACATCGAGCACATCTGGGCTGACGATTATGACCGATACAAGAGTGTTTTTCCGACGCGGGAGGAATTTCACACAGCACGCGACAACGTCGCCGCGCTGCTGTTGCTGCCAGCAGATGTAAACCGCAGCTTGCAGGACAAGGATTACGTGGACAAGGTCGTGGTCTATGCCCGCCAGAACCTCTACGCCGCCAGTCTGTCTGGGGCGGCCTACGAGCACCAACCGCAGTTCAAGGAGTTCCGCGCGCGCAGCGGCCTCCCATTTAAACCCTATGGAACGTTCGGTAAGGCAGAACAGGCGGAGCGGACCGCCCTAGTCAAGGCATTGGCAAATGACATCTGGTCCACCATTAGGCTGGACGCCTTTTAGGCTCAACGCTTTGTTTTTACCTAGATGAGGAGGGCAGCGCATTTGTGGGCACAGCCCCTAGACTCATCTAAGGAGCCAACAAGGGCCGAATGCCCCGCGCAAGCGTGGGCACTAACAGGCTGCGGTCCAACCGTGTGTTTCTCGCTTCGCACGCTGTTTCCGGAACCAATAGGCAAGCGTGGCAGGCAGCGCCCTGGAGCGGATTGTCGTTGTTCTCACCCGATTGCTCTGCACAGACCGGGTCATTGGAGCATAGCGACAGCCGACCGGCAGCTCGTGCTAGGATGTCGCCCGCTCGATGCGCCATTTGACTCAGTCCGCCCAAGGTTCCCTGACCACCGGCCGTCGACGTGTAGATCAGGATCCCGAACCGGTCGGGTTGCGCTGGTCCGCTCGAATAAATCCGTTCCTTGAGCGACGAAAGGGGGTACCCGCACTCGAGCGCCAACTCGGCCATGAACGCATGAGATAACGAGTGCAGCGCCCAGTAGGCTGCGCCGAGATGCCTTGGTGGACGACCAAATCGCTGCGCGTCGCGACGCTCGCGGTCTCGTAGTTTGTCCGCGATTTCCAGAGTTTCAGACTTCTCGAGCCAATCCTTGATGAACGTCGCTGCGATGTGAAGGAAGACGCCCTCGCCAAACTGCTCCAGCGCCGGAAGCCATTTGACGTCTCTGTCGAGGTCGGCGCCGTCGACTGCGAGCTGGATTTCGTCCATTTCGCTTTCCGCGAACGTCGGCGGCGGTTCAAGACGCGTGAAACCGTAAAGGCAGATGACCTCGCGGAGCCGATGCACCTTCACAACATTCTGAAGAAATGCGTCCCAAGGCGCGTCAAGAGCGAGCGCGTCACGTGGCAAGGTTTCGGCGTAGAGGAAAGACCCTGCCGCTGGACTGCCTATGACGGGCGCGCCGCATGCCAACAGATCAAACTCAGGTATTTTCGGGTTGAGGGGCGCCTGCACCCCGGATGCTAGGTCTCCTTCCAGGGCGCTTGCAATTTCCGCGTCTGAGAACTCCTTGAAGGCTTCTTTCGTTTGTGGGATCGAGCGCAGGACTTGCAGGAAGTTGGGTAGCGCTCGGATGCCATCGATGACCGACTTGTTTTCAGCGATCGTCTGTCTAAGACGATCATTGGATTTCGTCAGAGAGATCAACGTCACGGTCTGAGCGAAATAGGTGTTTGTCGCCGACCGGGGCAACAAGTGAAGGTCTTCCGTACACGTCTCCCCAGGCATCCGGCGCGGCGTCAACCACGGACTCAGGCACTCGCAACGGCCCAGAAATTTCGGCTTGTACAAATCGGCGAGCGTCACCGAAGCGCCGCAGGAACAGCGCACGGAGATGTCTGAAGGATCTGAACTCACGCCCCGTTCAACCCAGAACAACGGCTTCCGACAGTTGCGTTCGCCGTTCCGGTGGGCCAACCAACGCCAGTCGATGTCTTGCAGATGACCCTTGGCGCAGGTGCCGACGAAACGGATCGGATTGACCTCGGTCTTTTTCGCGTCGCCCTTGTAAGTCAGCTTGCCGGTGGAGCCGATGGAGAGATCGGAAAACTCGACAATGCGTCGACGCTTCTCGGAGGACGAGCCGCCGCCGTCCTCAGCCCCGCCCGAAGCCTCGTCAACGACGAACCAGGTCGGGAATAGCCGCACGTCGACGCCGGGCGCGTTCTTGTCCCGGCGTTCCTCGTCTAACATCGGCGGCGGGCGCAATCCCTGAAAGTCCGCGCTAAGCTTCCCTCCAAGTTGGGCTCGGAGCAGCGCCACGAGCCGCTCCTCCTCGATCGGCCGCCAATTGGCGTCGTAACGCCAATCCTGTAGCCCCGAGACGACGACGGCGTGATCGGGCAAGTCAAGCATGGCGCCGGGGCCGTAGGTGAGCAGAAGCTGGCTGAAAGTCTGAGTGATGTCGGGCATCTGGGTCCGCAAATCTAAAAGGCGCTTCCGTCGGGTGATTTCAGCTTCAACAAGGCCGTCGGCTCTGTGTCGCGCATTGATCGCGCGGCGACGAACCACGCCCGCTCGGCGTCCATATTTGCCTGCTGCTCAAAGGGGACCTGTAGCAGCCGTCTGACAGGCTCTTCTTTGGCATAGCCGAAATCATCGCCATTTCTGGTCTGCTTGTCCGCGATCCGCGCCCAAGCGTCGCGAAGCTCGTCGAGGCGCGCGAGGCACGCCTGCATGGCCGCTCGATCGAGCCCGGCGATCTGCATCTTCTCTTCGAGGGCGTCCTTCACCCTCTTGAAGGCCCCTGCGTTGGCGGCGATGCGCGCGGCGGCAGCGTTCGGGGTCAGATCCGGCTCAATATGCCGCGCCGCGGCGACGAGGGTGGCGGCCAGAGCGCGGTCGAGCGCGCGAGGCGCAAAAGGCGTGACGCTTGTCGCCTCGACAGCCCTGTAGAAACTCAGGTGGAAAGCACGGAACTGTTCATAATGCGTCCGGTCGCGTGGCTTATGAATGTTCAGCAGCGCGATCACGAGGCCAGGTTTCGCCGACTCACGGCCGACTCGGGACGTGGCCTGAATATATTCGGCCGCGGTCTTCGGCTGACCCTGAACAACCATCAGACCGAGCCGACCGATATCGAGGCCGACGGAGATCATGTTGGTGGCGAGCGCCACGTCGACGGCGTTCTTCTCGCGGGCCGGATAGCCTAGACGCTTGCGCGCTTCGGAGACTTGGTCGGTGCTGTAGCGTGAGGTGAGCTCTTGTATCTCTCGCAGATTGTGGTCCGCGAAGGGCGCGCCGGCAGGTTCACGCCGGATGCGGCTGCGGCCGTAGGCTGAAAGATGCGCGCGCACCTCGTCGTCGACGATACGGCGGGCGCCGCCCAGCTCGCGCAGCGCATTGAAATAGCAAAGCGCTGTCAGATACGGGTCGGCCGGGTCCTTATCTCCGCCCGACGACAGCGCCGCCGCGCCGGCGAGAAGCGTCTGCAAGCTGCGCAGGAAGACGAGTTTCGGGCCTCGGCCGGGCGAGGCGACGCCGAGGTAAAGCCGCGACGGGGTCTCGCGATCCGCCTTGGCGAAGAAGGAATCGTCACGGCTCACCCCCGGCGGCGGAAAGATCGCGGTCCGGTCGCGAGCGAAAAGACTGCGGATCTGATTTTCGGCGCGCCGCACCGTCGCCGTCGAGGCGACGATTTTCGGTCCGCGCTTCTCGCCGTTGATCATCCGCGAGGCGAGGAGATCGAATGCCGTTTCGTAAAGGCCTGCGATGGTCCCGAGCGGGCCGGAGATGAGATGCAACTCATCCTGGATGATGAGGTCGATAGGCCGCAATTCCCGGCCGATGGGCCGGCCGCCGGGCTCCGCGGCCCCATAAAAACCGACATTGTCGCAGCGTTCGACATGGCCGAAGAAGGCGCCGGCGCGGCCTTCCCATGGCACATTCGCAAATTTGTCGACGGTGGCGATGACGAAAGCCGGGAGGCGGCGATAAATTTCCTCGTCCACGACGACGATCGGCAGTCGATCCGCGTCGGAGAAAGCGCAGTCGATATTCTCGCAACGCAGGTCGAGCCGCTGCGGCGCGGCGGCTGTCGGCTGGAGGCGGAAACTGTCCTTGCCGAAATCCGTCCCGCACCAGGGACAGGACTTCAGCGGCGCCGGCGCGGGGCCGCGGCCAGCGCGATGTTCGGACAGCCAATGAACCGCCGTGTTAGGGCCGCGGTTCTTCGCGGCGCCCAGATTGTTCGGCGTCGCGGCGCCGCCGACCCACAGCCCAATCTCGATCGGCCAGGCGCCGAGGCGCTTGCGCTCCTTGCGCTCAAGTTCGAGCGCGCAGATGAGGCCGGCGGCGCGCTGGAGCTGGTCGAGCGTCAACAGGCGCAGCGTGTAGCGCATGACCACCGACAGTCCCGCCCCCTCCAGCCCCGGATTGGCGAGGCGGCGGCGGGCGATAGCGAAGGCGGCGAGACCCAGATAGGCCTCTGTCTTGCCGCCGCCCGTGGGGAAGAACAGCAGATCGACGATCTTGCGGTCGTCATGGGTCGGGTCCGCCAGCCCATCGAGATTGAGCAGGATGAAGGCAAGCTGGAAAAGGCGCCAGCTCGGCTCTTTCTGCTCTGCCGGCGGCTTGCCGTCGAGGGTGGAACCCCGCTGCCGGTTGGCGCGCGCCATGACGCGGTTCATGACGCCGAACGCCTCGCGGCTGACGGGATCGGTCTTCAGCAGCGCGACGCCGCCCTCGATCCGCTTGCGTGCGATCTCGATATTATCGAGGCAGATTTGCGCCGTCTCGCGGCGGCGCGCGCCGGGGATGCCGGGGACGAGGCCGGCCTGCCTCTTCGCCCACAGCGCATATTCGGCAGGCAAGGCGGCGAGCGCCGCATCCAGCGCCGGGGGGATTTCGGCCTCTTTCGCCAGTTCTTCCATGCGCCGCTCGACGCCGGCGACGGGGATGTCAGCGCCGAGCTTCTCCACCTCCTGCATCGGCAGCGGATTGGTGAAGACCGTCGTGACGCGCCCCTCTGCGCCCGGCGCCCAGTCGCCGGAGGTGTTGTGGCCGACGGCGTAGGAAAAGACGTCGCGATAATGCAGATCGGCGAGGCGCTCGTCGAACTCACGCGACTCGTAGGAGGCGCGGTCATCGCGCGGCTCGAAACCGCGGGGAAAATCAAGTTGCAGCCGCGCCTGAAAGCATAGCGCCACATCGCCGAAGCGCCGAAGCGTTTCGGCGCGAGCGTTGACGAGGAAGACCGAGACCGCCAGCAGGTCGCGCCGCGCGCCGTCTATGCCGGCCGTCGTCGTCTCGCGCACCGAGACGCGCAGTTCGAGACCGCCTCCCGGGGCCATGGGCGCTGCGCTGTCCGGCACGATATGGCGGCTCGGCTCGTCGCCGGCGCGGATCGGCAGCGTCAGGCGCGCTTCGCGCGGGATGCGGCGCCAGTCGATCTCTCCGGCGCCGGGGTATTTCGGCTTCTCGCCTTCCGCCTCGGCGGCCGCCCGTGCGTCGGGAAGAATGAGCGCGTCCTCGATCCTGGGCTCGGTGACATAGTCGCCCCATGTCACCCGCGCCGAAATCTCCGTGGCGCCCCGCGGCAGCAGCACGGTGAGACCGAGCGAGGACGGCGCGAAGGAGCGCGGCGGCGGGCGCTCGGAATTGGCGTCGTCATCCGCACCGGCGCGGCCGGGGACGCCTTGCTCCATGCCCTCGCTGCCGCGCAGAACGTCGAGTTGCGCCTCGGCCTGTTCTTCTTCGGAGGCGGCTTGTTTCGCCGCGCCGCCGCGCCTGGGCGCAAGATAGCCGGTCAGATACCAGGTCGAGGGGGAGACGCCCGCGAGAATCTCGCGCGCGAGATCGGGGTCGAGATCGGGATGCGGGCCGACGAGGTCGCGGCGCAGCAGCTCGACGAGGCGCGCGCGGGCTTCGACGGGGGAGGATGGCTTGGGGAGACCGGTTAGACGGTCGGTCGCTCCGGGGGAACCCGGCATCATCACAATGTCATTCATCTCAATGATTCCGCGCCGCAAATTTATCACTTCGCCATTCAGGCGCAATTGCGCCAGAAACCACACTGAGTTGGTTTGTCACGCTGTCACGTCTGGCCGATCGCGACCTTTACGCATTTTGGCACAGCGCGCCGCTAACATTCAGTGAAACGGTATGTAGCCTCCTGAGAAAGTTGCCCCACCACAAAGCCATGTCCTCCCGGCCTCTGCGCCTTCTGGCAAATCGATTTCGAAGGGGAAGGATGCAAAAGTAGCGCTGATATTTTTCTTTAGCTCGACATGAATGTCACGCGAGTTTGCCGATTTTGATGGCCATGGCCTTATCTGCATTTCATCGCGGCCGTCACTAAAATGAAGGTAGCAGACCGATACAAAAAGCTTACTCAACGTCTGCGGTAGCGGTGACGCGTAGTTTGTGTCGGTCGAAAGCTTTGCTGAAGTTACCTCGCCTTTTAGCTTCTTATCCGCCACATAGTATGTGCCCTGAATCTTATAATCCAAGTTCGTGCCGGGAATCGGCACGAATTCAAATGTGCGACGAGAATTGAGAGTGCTCTCAAAATCGACTAGAGTTGCTCCGGCCGGTGGACGCTGAAGCTCTACCCGGTTCAAAAAAAGCGAAATTCCTACAATCAAAAAGATCCCGACTAGCAATCCGCTGGCGGTAAACCCGATCGCGCGCAAATAGTCAGGATGCACACGCTTTTTGGCACCGAGCGATTTTACAATGACCAAGCCGATCCCGGCTCCGCCCGTAACTAGGCTCGTCCAGATTGACGTATAGGTGCTGGTCATGAACTGAGGCAATGAGCTGAATACCGGCCGAGCGACAAACTGCGTCGCGATCGTGAATAAGAAAATATCGATCGCGGTTGCCAATAGAAAAATGATGAACGCGTCGACAAGATCCGGATGACCGGCCTCCTTGGCAGGATGTTCTGAATTCCCGCTCACAGCTCCTCCCCCCTTGCGAAATCGAGCTCAGCGCTCCGTTGCACCGGCTATTGTGCCATGCCGTAAAAGACTCTTCCGATCTGATCCGTGCAAGTACAGTTACTCATTCGCGGGACTAACATCGGCAGCGCGCATCGTTGGAATACGGCGGGCCCGACCACGCAGAATTGCGCGGTGGCTTGGATCGTGTTCGGCGGCGCGGGCCATTGCCCGCCCTGTTGCCTTATATTTTGCTGCTCCCACGCTGCATAACCATTGCCCTTCGCGTACGCTGGAGCCTCAACCGAGTTGAAATCCCGAGCGTATTGAATCGCGAAGCTATGCACGCCCCAGTCCCGGTACTGATCGACGTGGGTCAATTCATGCGCCCATATTGCAGGGTTCGCAGCTTCCGAGGGCCCTCTGAAAATGACGACATCGATAAGTGTTACTGCGTCCGCGTATCCGCCTTGCTCAATCATGCGGGCTAGGTTGAGAAACCCGTTATCGCCAATCTTGTACCGCACGCGGTTCATAGAGTCTTCGCTTGCGTAGCCGGTGAGAGCTTGACGAATGCCCGGGGGGATCGGTAATGCGCCGGCGACGGCGGAATTATGGGAGGCAATGATCCATTGTTCCAGAGGCACACCCCCCATTTGAGCGGGTATCTCCTTTTTTAATTGCTCAAAACCTCGCCCGACATCGCCGCCGATCTCCGGCATGCACATGCCCATCCAGCTGTATTGTCCGCTCGGACACGCAACGGCTCCAAAGCTCAACGTCAGCATGTAGGCGACCGATAAAGACTTGAGATAAAAAGACTTCTGCATCGCTCGCTCCAATCCTTTGGGACTGAAATGCGGACAATAATTGCCTTTGCCGGCGATCCCTATGTGCCGCTCATGCAAACTTGAGCCAGCATTGCACGCTCGGGCACAGAGTTTCTTTTAATTTCTTGTTTTTGACAAGGTCGCGAGCTCTCGGAAGCGGGGAGACTTGCAGCACCGCAGCCGGCGAGCTTATTAGCGGCTTCGAGCGGCGCTGCATGAGAGCGCTGCTCATTCCAAATCGAGCACGTCTTGTCCTTCCTCATCTTCTTCTCTCGCGCGGCGCGAGGCTTTCGCCGTCACAACTCCCGCCGCGACTTCCTCCGCGTGGCGCTCGGCGTTGAGGGCGAGGAGGCGGGCGACGACGCGGTCGCGCCCGTCGGCGGGCCAGAAATAGCGGCCCTGATAGGTGTGGTCGTCCTCTGTCTCTTCGGTGAGGAATTGCGGGCGCAGCTCTTCGGCGAGGTCGCCCCAGCCATAGGCGCGCAGCACGGCGCGGTCCATCTCGTCGTGCAATTCGCGCAGGATGCGGATCGGCTCGCCGCGCTCGATTGCATTGTGGAAGCGATTATAGGTCTTGGTCATCCCCTCACTGGCCGCGATCATCAGCGCGGCGCGATGATCGTGATAGGCCTGCCCCGCCGCTTCCAGCGCGGCGTCGGTTTCGTAGCCCTGCGGGAAGGGGAAGGTTTCGAAACAGTCGGACGGGGCGTAACGCAAATCGTCTTTCATCGAGGACGAGAAGAAACGCGCCCAGATTTCGTGGACGCGGGATTGGAGGACGGCGTAAATCGAGAACGCCTCTCCCAAAAATACAATACAGTAATTTGCAAATAATATATCACTTGGCATGCGCGCAATAGACAAGTGCGGAGAAACCTGTGAGCAGGCAAAGGCATTTTGCTGGCTTTTCAAAGCGGCAAGCAGGGCTGGCCTATCCCTGTTATAGCGCCAGAATTCTGTTTTTAGCTTCTTTGCGGCGGGAGTATTTCCTAATTTCAGCCGTTCCGGCAAAACGTTCTCCTGGACTATCTGAAAGAGCGAAGCGAATTTCTTCGCCTCCTCGTAATTCAGGTCAGACAGAAAAATGGCAAACCGGTGCGGGCTGTGGCGAGGGTCGCTGTTGATTTCTTCTCCACCAACATAGGGCTTGATGCGCGACGCGGCTTCAGGGTCTTTGGCGATTATTTCCTGCATGCGCGAAATCGGTGACGCCACACTGCCAGCCGTCGTATCGTCAAACGTG
Organism: Methylocystis sp. JAN1; assembly: GCF_052186135.1. GTDB lineage: Bacteria > Pseudomonadota > Alphaproteobacteria > Rhizobiales > Beijerinckiaceae > Methylocystis. The sequence goes on from NZ_CP181499.1 coordinate 929,511, forward strand.
AACCCCATAGAGTACAAATCTACGCCCTTAAAGGACTTGCTCTTGTTTGAAGTTAGCGAGCACGGGGAGCCAATCTCTGGCCCTTCAACGAGAAAGCTGTTGATATTTTCTACCTCGACTCCGTTAAGAGTCTGGCTCTCGTTTAGCTTTGTTTTGGATGCATGGATGATGCTGACGATAACCGCAGCATCTCCCGGCCAGACGTAACGCGTCGTCGCATGTCGCAGTTGTCCTCCTTGCTGCATAATTGCGGAAAGGCCAACCTGCCTAGTGTCTCCCTGTTTTATTGTGTTAGTCGCTACCAAACCCAAGCAGCCGCTGCAATTTAGGAGAGCAAAGGCGCGCCGAAAGAAGAACGCACACAAGTCACATCGACCTACGTTCTCGCCGACTGATACTTTAAGCCAGCTGAGATATTCTGCTCCTAGTGCGCCAGATATCCAGGTTCCTCCGAGAAATGGCGGATTGCCGACGATGGCGTCGAAGCCCGTATTCTCTCGCGCAAAAACTTCCGGAAATTCGACCTCCCAATGAAACGGCCGCCAGCCCTGCTCGGCGCGAAAGGCAGCGGATTTCGCGCGAAGCTGATCCCAATCGGGCATGAGCGAGCCGGCGATCCAACTCTCCACCTTCTGCCGCTCGGTCTCTCGCCCCTTCGCCTTTTCGGCGGAGAAGAAGGCGGCGATCACCGCGTCGCCGACGATGCGCGCCGGTTCGCTCGAATCCTGCACGCGCCTGAAAACCGAGGCCTGCGCCTCGAGGCGCACATCGTCGCCGGCGTTGCGGATCGCCTCGCGGCCCTGCAAGGCGCCGTCCACCGCCTTTTTGATCGTCTCGCGAAAAAGCGGCAGACCGGGCTTCGAGGCGTCCCAATGCGCCGCCGCGATCTCGCCGCGCGTTAGCCCGACAAGACTGTCGCCACATTTCAGCACATGATCGAGAAAAGTGAATTCATGATCGCGCGCCAGCGTCGCCAGCCATAGCGACAGGCGCGCGAGATCGACCGCCATCGGGTTACGGTCGACGCCGTAGAGACATTTCTGCGCGACGAGACGGCGCGCATGCAGCGCCTCGTCCTCGTCCGGCGGGATCGTCGGCTTCTCCGCGCCATACATGTTCCACGCCTGCTCCAGCCGCGCGCCGAGCTGGCGGCAGGCCTCGACGAGAAAGGCGCCCGAGCCGCAGGCGGGGTCACAGACTTTGAGCGCCAGCACCGCCTCGGGCGAGGCTTTCTCGCCAAGGCGCGCAAAGGCCGGCTCCAGCGCATGGCGCACGATCGGCTCGGTGAGCGAGCGCGGCGTGTAATGCGAGCCGGAGCGGCGACGCTCCTCGGTGGGCTGGAGATAAGGCGCGCCTGTGCCGATGGGCGTCGCCTTTGGAGAAGCGCGCTCGTCGACGAGGGTTCCGAAAGCTTCGATCAGCGCGGGGACGTCGCCCGCCTCCTTCATCGCCTTGGCCTGTTTGGCGCTGAGCTTGATAGAACGCTCTTTGAGCCATTTCTGCCGGTCGCCGGGCTTTTGCGCGAGGAGCGCATCGAGGCCGATAAAGGTCGGGAGCTTCTTTTCGTCCTTCAGCGCAATCATGCGCTCCTTGGCGCGATCGGCGGTGAAGCCCATCACCGTCTCATAGACCGAGCCGATCGATTCGACGTCGAGCCCGCGATAGGAGAGGCGCTCCCTGATCTTCTCGCCCGAGAGGCTGCGTCCCTCGATGGTCATCAGCCCATGCAGGATGCGCAGGATGCAGCCGTCCGAAACGGGGAGGATTTGCGCATCGTCGCGCGCGCTGCCTTTCGCGCGGCCCTCCAGAAAGGGGAAGCCCTCGGGATCGAACAGCTTGCCGCCGCGCCCCGTGACCCAGCCGGAATAGCCGGAATGGATGAGCCGGAAGACGGCGAGGAGCTGCCCCCAGCCGCCGCGCCGCTCATCCATCGTATCGGGATTGAGCGCCTCGTCCGTGAGGAGGCGCGCATAGAGCGTCTTGACCGAATAGCCCTGCTCCCAAAGCTGCTTCAGCGCGGGATCGCTTGCGGATGGGAGAAGGTCGCGGTCCTCGGCATAGAGCAGGAAGACGAGCCGCATGAGGCAGGTGAGCAGGCCCTCATAGAGATGATGCGCGTCGCGTTCGGCGATGTCCTCGATCATGTCCGGCGCCGCGCGATGGAGGCCGCGCAGCAGCTCGTGCAGCGCGCCGAGCACCTGGCCGGAGAGTTTCTCCGAGACCTCGTTCTGCGCCGCGCGCGAGGCTTCGAGGAGAGCGCGCAGCCGCGTCTCCGGCGCACCGGCGAAGAAGGCGCTGCGGCCGACGCAGAGTTTCAACCCGGCGAGCATGGGTCGGCCTTCGACGCGGCCGAGCGGCGCGAGCGGCCATGACAGCCAGCCCGCGGTCTCGCCCTTGGGCGCATAGATCAGCCGCAGCGTGTTGCGCGCCACGAGGACGCCGACGCCGACATTCGTCTCGCGGCACAGCCGCTCCAGCCGCTGATGCGGGCTCGCCTCCCACTCGCCCGAGGCGAACTGGTTACGGCCGTCCGCCTCTAGCGCGGGGCAGAGCATGACCAGCGCCTGCGCGGGGACGCCCTCCGGCGCGTCGCCCTTCCAGAGGATCGCCATGTCGGGCGCGAGCAGGGTTTCATGTTCGGGCACGGTGACGGCGAGTTCGGGAGGAACCGCCGGGCCGCCTGGGGCGCCGGCAACGAGCTTTTCCGCCCAACCCAGCACGTCCTCAAAAAAGCGCCAAGGGTCGTGAAGCTCGAAAAGCCGATCATCCTCGTGCCGCGCCTCCGGGTCGAGGCCGAGCGCCTTGGCGGCCTCCTCCGTGTCGAGCGGCGTCTGGCGAATGGGTTCGAGCCCGCGCTCGCGCAAAACATTCGGGCCGACCACCAGCCCTTCCGGCTGAAGGTAAGCGAGCCATTCGGCCGTTTCGTCCTGACGGGGATGAAAACTCATCGTGCTGCTCAATTGGTCGCGGGCCAGAGGTATATGAAAGCGACGGGCTCCAGTCGACGCGCCTGCGCCTCATAGCTCTTGCGCACCTTCTCGGGCTCGCTCTCGAGGTCCTTTTGCAGCCGGACGAGTTTGGCGTCCCAGGACCGGCGGTCGGTCTCGAACTGGCGCATCTCACGTTCCATCTGCTTTTGCGCCTCCTCCGGCGTAGGGCCGAAGAGATCGGCCAGGGCGGGCGGCGGCGGAGGCTCCTTGCTGCGCATCGCCTCTCGCACTTTCTCGATCTGGCGTCGCAGCAGATCGGCCAGCGCCTCGGCTTCGCGCCGGCCATTCTCCGATAGCTCGCGAATGGCGGCGGCCTCCGACTCGGCCGCGCGTCTTTCGAGATGGGGGCGGAGATCGGCGAGGTCCCGCTCGACGGTTTCGTGGAGGCGGCGCAGAACGCCCTCGCCTGGCGCGCGGCCGTCGCGCAGGGCGTCAGTGAGATGTTCGATCGTGCGCGTTTCGCCGGCTTCGCCGAAGGGCGTGAGCGGGTTCTGATCGCGCCCCGTATCACGCCAGGCAGCGGTGACGGCGATCATCTCTTCGTGCAACCGGCGCGCGCCGGGGCCGAATAGCGACAGTCTTCCGACCAGCACCACGCGCGGCGCGGCGTTGTCGCCGATGATCGCAGTCACGCGGCCGACTGACGCTCGAAACCCCTGGCTGATGAAGCGCGAGATAAGCCGCTTGACGAGGCGATGTTCGAGGTGGAGCTGCACGACGTCCTGCGGCTCCGGTTCGCCCTCCGCGATATGCGGCGGCTCGAAAACGAGGCTGCGGACGGGCGTTTCGCGCCGCCATTTCGCGCGTTCCTTCGGATTGCCCGGGCGGCCGTTCCGCAGTTCGTCGAAGAGCGAGGTCCAGCTCGCGTCCTTCGCAAAACTCGGGGCGGATGGATCGAGCCGCACCGCCTCGGCGACGCTGGCGCCGCCGGGCTCGAACGCGGCGCCAACATCCTCCAGCGCGACTTCGACGACGCGGCGAATATCCGCGCCTTCGACGCCGACCCGGCGGCGCGCCTGCTCCAGCGCGCGCTGGAGACGATCCTGCTCCTGTTTCAGGCGCGCAATGCGACGCTCCTGTTCGTCGCCCATCTCGCGCTCCGCGAGCCTGACGCGCTCCGAATCGGACGCAAGGAAAGACGCCGCGAGGCTGGCGGCTGCGTCGCGACGAATGCCCTCGCGGGCCAGCGTCAGCTCCATCCGGTTGCGCAACACCTCGCCTGCGGCGCCGAGCTGTTGCCGGATCACTTCGGTCTTGCGCACGAGCGCATCGAGCACGCGATCCTCCTCGCGCTGGTCATAGAGAAAATAGCGGCAGGAGACGGTCTTCGAGGGTTGCAATTTGCGGTCGATGCGGCCGTTGCGCTGTTCGAGGCGCGAGGGATTCCACGGCAGATCGACATGGATGAGATCATGGCAGCGGGCTTGAAGGTTCAGACCTTCGCGCGCCGCATCGGTGCAAACGAGGATTCTGACCGCTTCCTGATCGAACGGGGCGTTGAAAGCGATCTTGATCCGGTCGCGTTCTTCCAGACTGGTCTGGCCCGTGAATGTGAGGACGCGCCCTTTCAGATCCGCCTTGCCGCGACTGCGTTCGAGAAGCCCCTCTTCGAGCCGCGTGACGAGCCAGCGCCGCGTGTCGTCCCACTCGGTGAAGAGAATTAGACGCCGGTCGCGCCATCCCCAGGCGGCGTCGAGCATTTCGGTCTGCATCCAGTCGAGGATGGCCGCAATCCGGGCGTCGGGCAGATCGCGCGCCGGGCCGCTGATGGCCAACATCCGATCAACAAAGGCGATCGCCGCGTCGACATCTTTCAGCTCGCTCCTCGCCTGCGCCGTCGCCGCCTCGATGAGGTCGTTGTCCTGCGACAATTCGATGGCGGTCTCAGCCTCGTCTACCTCTTGCGCCTCCTGCCTACGCCTCAAGGTCTTGCGATGGGTCCGTAGGCTACGGTCGAAGGCGGCGATCGAGGAAAACAGCCGCTGCTGGAGATTGGAGAAGAGGAACCGCGCTCTCGCGCCGTTGGCCGCCGATTGCCGGTAATCGTCGAGCATGGCCGCGAGCTGAAGCTCCGGGGCGTCCGGAGATAGGCCGCTGATGCGGATGGGTTCGACGAGCCGTTCCGGCAAGGGATGTCCGAGGCGTCGCAAGTCCTCTTTCAGGCGCCGCACCATCACCGGCTCCAGTTCCTTTGCGTCGACATCGATGCCGCGCGTGAAACGCTGGGGATCGAGGATTTCAAGCAGTGTCGCGAAAGAATTGGAATGACCGTTGTGCGGCGTGGCGGAGAGGAATAGCCGGTGCTCGAAAAGCCCGGCGATCTCGCGCACAGACCGCGTCATCTGACTTTCAACCGCCCAGGCTGCGCCCGACGAAGGCGCAGCGTGGTGCGCCTCGTCCAGGATGAACATCGAGCCGGGCCGAAAACCGGACAAAATGTCCCGGAGCCCGCTCATATATGTGTCGTCGGACAAGACGCTGTGCGAAACGATGAAGCGTGACCCCACGCTCCAAGGATTGGCTGAAAAGCCGCGGGTCCGACGTGTCTGAAGCAAATGCTCACGATCGACGATGGTGAAATCCAGACCAAATTTCTGTGCGAGTTCGTCCTGCCATTGCAGCAGCATCGACGCAGGCGCCGCGACGACGATCATTTCGACACGCCGCCGCAGGAGCAGCTCTCTGACAATCAGCCCGGCCTCGACCGTCTTTCCGAGGCCGACATCGTCGGCAATGAGGAGATTTACGCGGGGTAGTTCCAGCGCCTTCGCGAGTGGCAAAAGCTGGTATGAATCGAGCCGAATGCCTGCGCGAAATGGGGCCTGGAAAAGCTTCCGATCCGCGGCCGTGGCGGTGCGCCATTGGGTGGTGCGTAGGTAGGCTCCGAGCCGCTGAGGTCCTTCGAACCCTGCCGCCAACACGCCACCCCAGTCGTCGAGGTCGAGAACCTCGGTTTGAAGCTCGGCCGTGACCGCGAGCTGAAGCGTCTCTCCCTGGGAATCATCCTCGCAGGAGGCGAGACGTATTGTCTCGACCGAACCAGTCCGCTCGACGCTTTCGACGATCCAGGACTTTCCGCGCGCGACGAAAAAATCGCCGGTCTGGGGGATACGGCTCGACGCCGTTTCCGAAGCATGGGTCAAAATCAATGAACCTCCTCGATGTCGACAAGCATCTCGGACATTCGGTTTATTGCCAAACTCAAGGCTGCCGGCACTGTGAAATTCTCTCGCGTGAACTCGAATCAGCTTCACTACCAGAGGAGAGTGGAGCATGGCCCCGGAGTTCGGAAGCCCGATCGAGCATTTGCCGTTGATCCCAGCCGAGGTGCTGAAGAAGCACCGCGCGCATCAACCCCTCGACACCCGGTTCCGCGCGGCGGCGCGCTTGCTCCAGGCCCTCTGGCGCGAGGATCGCGACCTGCCCATCGGGAGCTTCATCGGCGAGGACGGCAAACGCCACAAGCTCGGGAGCCGGATCACTGAGGGAGCAGGCAAGAACGGCGGAAATTATCTCTCCCCGGAAATCGCCCATATCGCGCGCAGGGAAGTGGCCTATCGCGAGGTCGGCGCGATGATCGACCTAGAACGGCTGGAGACGAACCTGCTGTCGTCGATGCCACTCACCTTCAACCTCTTCGCGCCGCTCGTCACGAAGCTCGATCGTGCCGACACTCTCCTCTACGCACTCATACCGGATTTCCGGGGCCTTTCGCGCAAGGTGCTGTTCGAGCACTCACCGGGCAGGGGCAATCCCCGTTTCACGGGCGACTACACGGCCTTTGACGCGGTTATTCGTTATACCCGCTCGGACGGCCGCAAGGGCTTCGTCGCCTTCGAGGTCAAATATTCCGAATCGATGCGCGAGCCCGAGGCAAAGCTACGTCCCCGCTACGACGAGCTGTCGGAAAACAGCGGTCTCTATCTCGATCACGCCGAGGCGGCCCTCCGCGGCAACCCGCTGCAGCAGCTCTGGCGCGAACACCTGCTAGCACAGTCCATGCTCGACGAGCGGCTCTACGACGAGGGTTATTTCGTCACCATTGCCCCGGCGCTGAACTATCATGTCCAGAGCGCCGTCGAGACCTACCGCGCCCAGTTGCGGGAGCCGGAGGAGGGTAAGGTCCGCTATGTCAACCTGACCCTCGAAGACGTGGTCGACAAAATCCGCCGCGACGACCCCGACCATGCAGCGGCGCTGCATCGCCGCTACTGCGACTTCTGGCTGGTGGACGGGGAAATGGAGCTGAACGCGCCCTCCTTCGTCCCGGCGAGGAAGCGCACGCCTGGCGGCGCCGGCAAGCCCACACAGGCGGCTCCCGCCGAGACGCCCCGCAAACGCAAACCGGCGGCGGAGAAGGCGAAGAAGGCCGTCACGGCCTGACGGCAGGGCAGGATCGCGTTGTCCGGCGTCGGGGCTCCAGTCCCGCGCATCCGAGGTCGGCCGCCCCTCACACCTCTCCAAATCCCGCCGGCCCAATTCTCTGCCGGCGCCTCCCCCTCATTGCGTCCGGAGCGCCCTATGCGACAGGATCGCTTTGACATTCATCAGCATGTCACCGACCAGATCGTCGCGATGCTGGAAAAGGGGGCCGGGGAATTTCAGCTCCCCTGGCATCGTCCCGCCTCCAGCGCCATGCGGCCGGTGAATGTCGCGACCAAAGCGGCCTATCGCGGCGTCAACATTCTCGCTCTCTGGGCTGCAGCCGAGGAAAGCGGCTACGCCTCCGGGCTCTGGGGAACCTACCGCCAATGGGCGGCGCTCGGCGCGCAGGTCCGGAAGGGCGAAAAGGCGTCCTATGTCATCTTCTATAAGGACGGAAGCCCCGGCAGGGGCGGTCCATCCGACGAAGATGCGGAGGGCAGTCAATCGAGACTCAGGCTCTTCGCACGCGCCTCGGCCGTCTTCGCCGCCGAGCAGGTCGAGAATTTCCCCCTCCCTGGACCACCCCCGCAGGCCGACCCTGTCGTTGCCTGTGACGCCGCCGAACGCTTCGTCGTCACGACCGGCGCGACGATCATTCACGAGGGTGATCACGCCTTCTATCGCCCCTCGAAGGACATGATCTACATGCCGCTGCGTGAGGCGTTCACAGGCACGGCGACCAGCTCGCCGACCGAGGCCTATTATGCGACGCTCTTTCATGAGCTGACCCACTGGACGGGCCATAAGAGTCGCTGCGACCGGGAACTTGGCAAACGCTTCGGCCGTGCCGCCTACGCAATGGAGGAACTGATCGCCGAACTCGGCTCGGCCTTCATCTGCGCTGAAATTGGGATTACTGGGGAGCCTCGTGCCGATCACGCCGCCTATCTCGCCGACTGGCTGGATATCCTCCGCGAGGACAAGAAGGCGGTCTTTGCCGCCGCGTCGCACGCCTCGCGGGCCGCAGCCTTCTTAGTTGCTATGCAAGGTGATTGACGGCTTTTGGACCCTAGGCGGAATTCGGAACGGCAGCTATTGGGGAAGTTTGGTGGCGATCAGCCGAGGGTAGATCAAATCTGCCATTAGCGGACTTCGAGATGGACCGAGTCGGGCGACAGCAGAAGCTCATCGCTCGCGGCGGTCGCGGCCGCTACTGTCCAACGCGGAATTCGGGATGCCAGCGTTCTGGCAACCTGAGGCTTGAAGCGTTTCTACGCGCCGACAATCTGCCTTTGATCCACGTCCCTGCGCGCTTCGCAGATGTGCGAACGGCCTGATTCTCTGCCCCAGCCGTCGCTGCCCCCGAACTAGCCCCGCCAGCCTGATCCCCCTCTGACTCTGATTCTAGCCGAGGGGGGTCAGCCCTCCGGAGATCAGCGCAACAGAGTACCGTCGATGTAGATATTCTTGGTGATGCGCTTCCATTGCGGGTTCATCCGCACTCCGCTTCGGGGATGCGACCGCAGGAAATCAGCCACGTCATCAAGGCTGGCTAGTGGAGTCGCGTCAACATTCGAGCCGAAGTCGTGACAGGCGAAGAAGCCGTCAGAACCGCGTTCCACACGCCCCATCACGACGCCGCCAATCATGCATTCAATTCTCGTAACTGGCACTGGCTCGACCTCCGATCAGCGGCCATGGCAATGCTTGAACTTTTTGCCTGATCCGCATGGACATTTCTCGTTTCGACCGACCTTTTGTTTCACCGGTTGCGCCGGCATCTTTGAAATCGGCCCGTCCTTGCCGAAATGGCTGGCAAGGCCTTCTAGCAAGCCCGGTCGAATTTCCCATTTTGGCGGTGGTCCAAACCGCCGAAGGTTCGCGATCAGCTCCCGCTGGCTTTTGAGTTCCTTCTGCACCAAAGGAGGAAGGCCAGCCTCATAGGGTTCTAATCGCGCCATTTCCGCTTCCGCTTCAGAGTATCGCTCGCAATAAGCGAGGACGACCGCGTACTGCGAACGCACCGTGATCAGATAGTCGGCCAGCTTCCATTGCTGAAGCTGAGGCAGGACGATGGTCTCCATCATATTGAGCGCACCGTCGAAGTCGCGCCTACTTATGAACTGATCAACGAGGTCCTGACCCACCCGGAAGAGAGAGTCCGGCGCGCGCGCCAGGTCGTAGAATTTCAGGGCGTGGATGCGAGCGAACGGTGAGGGCTGGCCCAGAGCGTCGCGCGCCTTGGCAAGCACGTCGAGGGCATCCGCAAGGTGCTTGATGTCGTCGACGTCCGCCCCCTCCTTTATCATCCCCGACAGCTCGGGCGCGTTGTTGCCGAACACCATTTCGGGCGCCAGGCCAATCACCTCGTAATAGTTTCTGATCAGCGGCTTGATGCGCTTGGCCGCGGCGGCCGCATCGCCCAGCGCGAGTTCGGCGCAAGCTAAATTGTACGAAAACACTCGCTGATGACCGGCGGGTAGATGCTCAATAATCGGGGTAAGGTCTGCTACCAAGCGCATCGCACCGCGCCGATCCCCTTTGCCGGCCAAGAGGCTCATTCGCTTCATACTTACGCGAAGCCGTTCCTCGGCGCCGAGATCATGGGCTGCGATCAGAGAGTCCATTTGGTCGAGCCAGGACGCGGCGCGGTCAGAACCAGCTTTGATATCGGCGAAGGCTAGGGCGTCGAGCGCTTTGACGCGCTGGTCGGGGGGAACACCGTCATCCTGGGCGCCGCGCTCGAGGAACCGCTCAACCTCGGGCCAGACGCCCATCTCATGGAAGAGCTCATTGGTCGCCATCTCGACCAGGACATCGAGGTGGCCAACCTCCCCGGTTAGCCGGAGAAACAGCGACAACTTCGCCGGATGCCAGTCCTCTATGAGACTTTTCTCTACGACTGTCCTCAACGCCTCCTGGCCTGCCTTCAAGCTGTCGCCGCCATTGCAAAGCAGTCGTCCCTTACTAACGGCGCGTGCGGCATCGTGGAGCCTGAGCCTGTCATTAGCAAAGACCTGCAGCAGACCCTGATCCACGAGGTGGCGCAGGGCGTGATTGAAGACAGCCCGATCGGGACCTCCGGCTGCCTCAACAAACGAGCGAATTTCCTCGCGCGTCAGGGGAGCATCGCAGAGGCTGAGCAGTTCCGCGACGTCTGCTACTGCCTTCGGCAACCGGTCAAAGACGCGTCCAAGGATGAGGTCCTGGGCAACCTCTCTCGTGTGTGCGGATTGCGACAAATCCGCACATAGCCGCTTCAGCGAACCATCATAGTCTGATTTTGCCAAGGAGATCGCATTGAGGGCGAAGAGAGGAAGCCCGCCGGTGAGGTCGATCAATCGCTGGCAATCGGCAGCATCACCCTGGCAACCTTCGTCGCGCGCGGCCGCCGCCACGGTATCGGAGCCCCAACCTAGGAGGGCCTCGCGCTTGACACCCGCAACCGCCTCAAGGGCGGAAACTTCGCCTTCGGGACGGCCCAAAAGCACAAAGCGTATGTCTCTGCCAGACTGGATCACCCCCATCAAATCGTCGGCGGCCAATTGCTGCACATTGTCGAGGGCGACGGTGACGACTTCACCCTGCTCTCCCATGCGTCGCGATAGGAGTTGGAGGATCTCTCGACCGGAGGCACCAGGCAGGAATATTTCGCCGAGGTGGTGACCCGTTTTGAACACGCGAGCAGCGATTTCTCTGGCAACAGCGTTGGCGAGGGCAGCACCGGGTGTGTCGGCGACGTCGAGGTAGACCAGAGTGCCCGCAGCGTGTTGCGCAGATTGGGCCAGCCACGACGTCTTGCCGGCGCCCGAATAGCCGACAATTAGCCTCACCCTCTCACCCGTCGACAGGTCGGGTTCGCTCTCCTGAACCCGGTAGGGAGACGGAGGCAGCGGCAGGTCCTGCAATTGCACGACGAGCTGCTCGAAAAGGCTGGGAAGCTCCCCAGCCTTGAATGTGTGGTCGAGGTTTTTGTCTTCTCCGGTGGCCGCCAGAGACACAAGGCCAGCGAGCTTCCAAACGAGCGTTTGCGGGGCGAGCGTTGCAAACGGCAAACCCTTCGCCAGGTCGCAGACAGCTTCAGCCGCTTCGAGGAGTGTTGCTTGTGGCGCCGGCAAGATGCGTCCGACGGAACTAGCCGCCGGCCAATCGACGCGAACATCGGCGGGCCAGTCGGCCGAGCCGAGCTTGGCGGCGAGGGGACCGTTCGGGGCAGCATTGCTGATGATGAGGAATGCAGCCTGTCCGGTGCGGTCGCCGCGCTCATGAGCGGCGCGCAATCCTCCGAAGCGTGCCACGGCTTCCTCGACATCATTCCAGGCTAGCGGCTCTTTCCGATGCTTCACTTGGATGTAGATGCGCCGCCGATCGAATTGCACCTCGACGTCTTCGTCGCTTTCGACGTCGACACTCCGCACCGACAACGCCGCCGCCGAGAGCAGACACTGAACGGCGTAGAGATGTTGAAAGAGGAATCCGCGATGCACAGCTTCGATCCGAACGAGTTGCGCCGGATCCAGTAGATTGACTGTGCGTTGCGCTGCTTGGGTCAAATAATTCCTCCGCTCGTGGCGCGAATCCGACTGCCGCTATTGGCGCTTTGCGGACCCAACAAGCCTCGATCAGCGCACAAGTTGCAGCTAGTGCCAGGAAGTTGTCCCGCACCAAAATCAATCGGCATTCGGTATCCTGCAGGCCTCCCGGTGATCGATAGGTAACTCTCCGTAACTATCGGCGTGGTTTTCTTGAGGTGACCCGTTATTGCAGGTGACCCGTTATTGCATTCACGATGTTTTCTTCGAGCCCATGCCGACGCCCTTGCGTCTTAAATCGATGACGCCAGGAATTTGCTGTCTTTTTGGTCGCATCTAACACTCTCAGCAATCAATCTTGTAAGACTAGCCGCGTGGGAGCAGCCAGTAGGGCGGCACGAGCGCATCATTGCCGCGCCACTCTTCGGTCAAAGCAACGCCCGGGATTTCTCCCCATACGTCCGGACCCGCGTGGTCGAGGATGATGACCTGGAGATTGCCTTTGGCAGCCACCACTTCATCGCCAATTGCTTGGAAGACCGATCGGACGGCGGAGATGTCCTGATCGCGCGTTCGCCCGGGCTGCGGTTCCTGCGCCGCCTCGAAGCCACGGGGGAAATAAACTTGGCTAGGTTGGTCATAGACCAGGAAGCCTGGCACACAATGGTTCGGCAATTCGATAAAAAAGCGTTGCAACGCCAGGGTGACAGCGATGTGATAGGCAAGCCAGTTTGCGCCGCTGCCAATTTCCCACAAGTAGTCTTGGCGTTCAACGTGGACCACCTTGATGGTTAGATCGTTGATCAGGATCTTGATTGGCGCGCGTGGCCACTCTGCATCGAGCTTGGGAATGATGGTCGCCGCGTTTTGCTCGATCTGTCGGAGGGCGTTTTCTGTCCGCCGAGCGACCTGGCCTTCGGAATAAATCAGTCGTTGCTCTTCGATGAGGCCATTGAGGCGTTCGATCTCGGCCGACTGGTCGGCGCCGTCGTCGGCTTGATCGAGGGATAGTATCGCTTGTTCGAGGCGGCCGAGGAAGCGCTCTATGCGATCTTGGCGGAATGTCGCTTCTCGAACCTGTTCCGACTTTTGCTCCAAAAGGACGATCTCTTGCCGTGCTGCGGCGAGCCTCTTGGTGGCTTCGTCAACCTCGACGCGCAAGCGTAGGCGCTCTTTGTCGAAGGCGTCCGAAAGGCTGGGCTGGGTCCGTAACTGGATCTCGATGCCGGCCATCGCCTGCGCGAGTGCCTCAATCTTCTGCTGCCCCTTCTCCAACTCGGTGAGCGGGTCTTCCATTACGGACGCCCGGTTCCGCAGCCAACCGGCGACGTTTAGTCGGTCACGCTGAATGCGAATCGCGTCTCCGTATCGCTCGCTGCTTTCGACCAGTTTTTGCATCTCGTTGAGCCGTAGGCGCCACTCGCTCAGCGTCGATGCGGCCTGTGATTCCAACCCGCGTAATTCCTTGAGGCGCTGTAGGGTTGGCTCAATGGAATCTACCGTCGCAAATGCCTGCCGGGTATCGACCTCTACCGCCTGCCTTAATAAGTCAATGACTCGATTTGTGTCGCCCTCAGGGATAGGCGTCTCGATCGGCAAGAGGCCGAACTCAATAGCCTGCCGCAGCCATGCGGTGGTCTGTGACTGCCACGCGTGGACCGCGGTCCGCATGGCCGTGAGAGCCGACTCAGTTCGCCGCAAGACGCGTTGAAGGCGCTCGATCTCCCAGCGTGCCGCCAACATGTCGGCCGTTAAGGCCCCGATTACATAGGGAAAAATCGCCTTCAATTTCTCGCGGTGTTCGGACGAGTCCGCGTTAAAATACAGCGCTAGCGGATTGGCGACGATGTACTGAGGCTGAAAATTGAAGGCGACAAGGTCGCGAAAACTGACCCGGTTGTGAAAGCTCGAATCGCTCTCGGGGATCAAGCGGAGCTGGGATAAGCCCGCCAACTGATCGAGGCGACGCTTTACATCGTCCGTAGTGACATTCTTGACGGGCTCTTCGGTCGGAACTTCGATCTCATTGCCTTCCAGCCAGAACATATCGCTGGTCTGGCGCTGGTCCCCGGGCTCGCGACGGGCCAGCAGCATCTGACCTGACATCGTCTCGATTATAAGCCCGAACCAGGAGCACGCCTCACGAATGGTTCCGACTGGAATGCTGCATTTCCCTGAGGCCAAGCAGTAGTCGATGATCGGGATCACTGCGGACTTGCCAGTCTTTGAAGCACCGCTGATGACGTTGGCCATTCCGGGCGTGAACTTGACAACCCGTGGGGGATATCCGGCCTTAGACCAAAGGATGAGCTTCAAAATCTGGAAGTGCATTACGGCTCCACCTGAAGCAGCTTGAAAACCTGGCTCTGAGGCAGACGCGAGAACCATCGACCTAGCCGCTCGGCTCCCGCCAGATGGACTTTGATTCCCTGTGCCGGGGTGGGGGGCTTGAGTTCGTTTGCCCGCACGTCCGCTGTTTCGTAATTGACGTTGAGCAACTGGCTGGTGACGCCGATGGCGATCGACTCTAAAGTCAGGCCACGAAGCGCGAGGGCGCGGTCGTGGATTGCATACAGACGCTCGCGGTTCTCGGCGACTTTCGAAACAAACTTGGCGAGGCCTGAACTCGGGTTCGTCGACCTCACCATCTCTACTGTTTCGGCGTGCAGGATAATAGGTAGGACTAGGAAGAAACTATTCAGCCGCGGTAGGGCGTCGATCTTCTCCGCTTGGAAGCCCCGGCCGAATTGCCAAAGCACTAACGCCCCAAATGCGGGGTTCTGCACGAGGCCGACAGGGGAGAAGTCTTGCTTTGACCCGAGCATCTACGTCTTGGGAAAGAGGGTTTTGTGGTCGGGATGCCAACCCAAGCGCGTGTCATCAGCGAGATCGTTGAACTCCCCCGGGATGAAGTACAACGGTAACGTGCGCCCCTCGAGCGGCATCTGCAGGGCGGCACAGCGACGGTAGATGGCGCGCCCGCGAACCGACGGACTCTCAGCGGAGAGGGTATCTGCTATCTCGTCGGCGACCAATGTGTGGTGCCGCTCCAGGCTGGTATCTAGCTCGTCGATGCTTTGCTCCACGATCGAGCCGGCGGCTGCCCAGTTAATCTTATCCGCTGTCGTACGTAGCCAATCGCTCACCGCCGTGACCAACATTTGCTGGGAGGCCTCAATTGCCGCCAATTGCCGGACAAACAGCGGCGCGCCATCGATGATGTGGGCGATCTGATCGGTCGAAGGTGCGCCGGTCGTGGGCTCCAGCAGGCCAGCGAGGTTGTGCTTCATGACGAAGGCGCGGAACCGGTTGCGGAAATTGGCTGGCGAGAGGATTGGCGGGCACTTTTCTCGGATTAACTCGTCCGCAGCCGCCTTGGCAATTCCGATTGCCGCCTTGACGAAATCATCCAGCATGCTGGGCGGGAGCAAGGCCTGAAGTTTGCCACGGATAGCATCCAGGGGGTCCACCACAACGACCAACTCGAACGAGGCGATAATCCCGCGGCAGATCTCGTCGCCGGCCGCAAGGAAGCGTGCAATATGAGGATAGGCAGTCGACTCGGGCTTACCCTTAATCTTCGCGCTCGCGATCTCCTTTAGGACGTCTTCAACCGCCGCCTTATTCTGCGCGCTGTGCATCCGCCCGACAAGGGCGCCTCCAGCCGATGGGGTTACATAATAGCGAAAACGGGTCGACTGAATACCGACCGCTCCGGCGACGCAAAGGTCCGCCCAATTGGCCATCGCCTTCCAGAGTTCGACGGAGCGGTCCGAGGCAGGGTTTCCCGACAACGCACTTTTGGTTTGCTCCAGCATGTGCGTGCCATCGGCATAGTGGACCGCAATGTCGTCGAGATGTTCCATTGAAACATCGGCGTCATTTGGCGCGTCGAGTAGATGAAAGCAGAGACGCACTGGCTGCAGCGCATAGCCAAGGTATTGACCCGGCACCGAGGTCTTGGGCTTTTCAATCTGCGCGACCGCCATCCGTATCCCAGTTCACCTCGGGTAAAGATCCACGATTTATCAAAATATACATCAGCGCTAGCGAAGCTTCAGGGAATATCGGACTGGCTCCGGCTTATTCCACTATCAGAGAAAAACATACGAGCAGGCATTATCGCCAATGACCTGCCCCTGAGAAATTCCCCCAGAAGCGATTAGAGTCCGGGCTATTGCAGGACGGACGAGATGAAGAAGAAACGGTTCACGGAAGAGCAGATTATCGGGATTTTGCGGGAACAGGAGGCCGGCGCGAAAGCGGCTGATCTGGCGCGAAAATACGCGGTTTCGGAAACGACCCTCTACAATTGGAAGGCCAAGTTCGGGGGCATGGACGTCTCCGAGGCGAAGCGGCTGAAGGGGCTCGAGGAAGAGAACGCGCGCTTGAAGAAGCTCTTGGCGGATCAGATGCTTGAGTCGGCGGCGCTTCGGGAGCTTCTGTCAAAAAAATGGTAGGGCCCGCCGCCAAGCGCGAAGCCGTCGCGCACCTTCGGGCCGTCATGAGCCTGTCGGAGCGTCGGGCCTGTAACATCGTCGCCGTCGACCGTAAGACGGTCCGCTATGTTTCGAAGCGGCCGGCCGACACGGCGTTGCGCGCCAGACTGCGGGACCTCGCCAATGAGCGCCGGCGCTTCGGCTATCGGCGGCTGTTCGTTCTGCTGCGGCAGGAGGGTGAGCGGGCCGGCAAGAACCGCATCTACCGCCTCTATCGCGAGGAGGGGCTGACGGTGAGAAAGCGCCGAGCCCGCCGCCGCGCGGTCGGAGCTCGGGCGCCCATTCCGGTCGAGGCGCGGCCGAATGCGCGCTGGTCGCTCGACTTCGTGCATGACCAGTTCGCCTGTGGCCGGCGCTTCCGCATCCTCAATATCGTCGACGACGTGACGCGCGAATGCCTGGCGGCGATCCCGGACACCTCCATCTCCGGCCAGCGCGTGGCGCGGGAGCTTTCGGCGCTCATCAAGCGACGCGGCATACCCGGCATGATCATCTCCGACAACGGGACGGAGTTTACCTCGAACGCGGTTCTGTCGTGGACGAGCGAGAACAGGATCGAGTGGCGTTACATCGCGCCGGGGAAGCCGATGCAGAACGGATTCTGCGAGAGCTTCAACGGGCGCATGCGGGACGAACTCCTGAACGAGACGTTGTTCTTCGGGCTCGACCACGCGCGGGCGAAGATCGGCGCATGGACCCACGACTACAATCATCGTCGCCCGCATTCCGCTCTCGGCTACGCGACGCCAGCGGCCTTCGCGGCCAATCTCACCGCAACAGGCGACCGGCTGCGCAACCCTGACCAGCTCCGCCGATCGCCTGTTGCTACATTCGCGCCCTCGGGCGTATCAACCGCCAGGACTCAACTCGCCGCTGGATGAAAGCTTAGGGGCAGGTCACACGCGGCCAAGTCTACGAGGGCCGGCAATTCCGTTCCCGATCATTCGATCGAAGGCCTCGACGCTGCCGAGTTCGACCCGGGGGCCGTTGAACAACGGCAAGTAGCAGCGCCCGCAAACAGGCAGTTGTCCGGTGACCAGCCGCGACTCCAAGGCCTTGTTGAGGCCTCCGCAACTCGGACAGACGATGACAAGGCTTCTTTCCAAGGCTTCGCCCCCCGTGATCCCAGACCGGCGCTGCTGGCGCTGAAGCGGGTCGGATCTCTGACCTTCATCTAATCATCAAAGACTCAGATCATGTGCGACACTTCGATGTTGTGCTGTTTTAGATAAACCTCTAATTCACTTTGTATTTTGTTGTTTACTGTCGAACAATCGAATAACCAGCCGGGGTCTTTACACTGAATATGTAATTCTCCATTCTTTCTATCAAACGCCCAAACTATTGTGCACCCGTATTGTGTCGTCTCACCAGAATTCCCCCGACAATCCGTAATTACTGGCAGCTTTTTTGATTTCCTCCCAAGCTTCTGCAGTTATATTATTGTAACTCAACAGCGGGCAGGCCATATATTGTCTCCATTTATCGAGGCAATGGATGGGCGCAGGAGGCCATGCATTAAAGCAGCAGCTCTAGCCCATGATGGTGGCTTCAAGGTCGGTGTAGAACTCCATCCGAAACACTATCGTTACAGCCACGGACATCGGAGGATCATGACACCTAGTTTAGGGGACATGTTCCTTGAGGGTTCATGCATTGCAAATACCTTCTTTCTTGATATACTTTATCCGCTTTTTGTTTAAAGGCCACTGAATCTGCGGCGTCGCTTGTTGCATTAACAATGGAATTAGTAGCGTTAGCCAAATCTTGCGTGCCGCCTTTTAAAAGTTGCGACGCAGCCAATCCACGAGCTTGACTGGTAAAACTCGCGTTAGCTACGCTTCCATCCGCATTAAATGTCAAAGTCCAATTAAGTTTTTCAAAAAGCTTGGCGTCATTTGGCGTATTCTGTGCAATTCCGAACTGCCCGAATGCTACAACAGTAGGCGCAGCCAAAAGCTTTAGCTTTCCATCCTTGATCAACTGCTTTGCGGCGTCTGGCTTAGATAAGTCTGGGCGACTGGGGTACCAAACTTCGACTGGAATATGAGCTGGATCTCTATAGTCATTGGAGATTTTATTTTTAGGGAAGTCCATTACCGTTTGATGCCAATCCTCAGCCCAGTGCGAGGGATCTGCAGTCTGTCCCAACGTCTGCCCGTGCTTAAAATCGAGATAAACACTTATGCTAAGAACATCGGCAATTGCTGGGTCACAATTATTAAACCAGCTGCAAATGCGCTTAACACCACCACTCCCCGGAGCTATTCTTGCAACTAACCCATCATTTGCGATCTTCCCGTCGCCTTGGGCAATAAAAGAAGTTGTGGCGTCATTTTCACCATCAAGCGTCAGCGCACTGATCCCCGGATCAATAGTGGTCTTAATGGTGGCGCTAAGTTTGTCTTGCAAACCCTGTAGCGCCGCTTGTTCGGTCTGTATTTTCTGAGTTAATGGTTTTTGCCTAGCATCGTCAGTCGTCATACTTGCAAGAAGAGCTTGGTCGGATGCGATTGCCCCCGGCAACGATCTTAGATTTTCAACATCAGTAACTATATCCGCCTTGCAGGAAACTGCAGCAGCAGAAGCACCTGGGGTTTTTACAATGCCCGCTATCGATCCAACGATATTTGCTAAACCAGAAATCACATTTCCAACGATTGCCCCTGTCTCATTTGCAGGACTTGCACCAAGCGTCGTTAATATATGGCTTCCGTTAGTATTCACTGACCGATGCATCATTCCAATTGCTGATGCGCCTATTGAGGTCTATCTGGCGATAATGCACTCGAAGATCTGGCACATATGTAGCAATTAGAATGGGCGTTATTTTGAAGGTCTTACCGCCCTTTAGATCCTCTGCATCACAACTGTTGAGCGTGTATTGAATGCTCGTGTCTAACATGGTTTTTGGCACAAACCAAGTCAGCCTCCATGTATTATCTTGCGCGGCAGATGGAGAAATCCAAGCAAAAAAGCAGATTCCTGCGGAAAGTCTCAAGCGCATTTCGATCACCCTCAGCAAACATAGAAAACTACTATATAATCATTGCTAATCCTAGCTTTCGATCATTTGTTTTGTCAATAGCGCGTGACCTGCCCCTGAACTTTCATCTGGTCGCGATTACAGCCCCGGTGTTTGTGAGCTCGCCCCCGACGTTGGACGGGGTTGGTCTGGACATTTCGGCTCATTCGCTGCCCTGCTGGCAGAGGTTGCGGGGCGGCGAATGAAGCGGCTTCTGAGCAACGACCATTTTTCGGTGGGCAGAACGCTGATCGAAGCCTGGGCGTCGATGAGGAAGCTCACACCGAATCAGCGCCTAGGCGGAATTCGAGCGACCCCTGATCAGAGAACGCACCCGCGCAGGGCTCAGAGCCGCGAAGCGAATGGGACGCACTGGCGGTCGTCCTCCGAAATTGCCTGATAACGACCTCGGACGCTACTCGCCAATCCCGACATCACTGTCGCTAAGGTTGCCGAGCGCCTCGGCGTGTCACCCGCAACGTTCTACCGCTACTTGCCCGCTGCGCGGACTGCGAATAACATTTTTGAACGAGCCTCAGCCAACAGGTGCGATGCTACATCACTTCTCAGTTGCGTACCGTTAAAACTACCATATGGGAGCCGAATTGCTCTCCAATAGGAGCCAATCCGCGTAGGCCTGGCAAAGATAGCGTCTCAGAGCTCGCACAGCTGTTGCAAGAATCGGTATGATTTATTGGAGGGGTCGCCATGAAAATTCGATGCCGGTGTATAGCTTTGTTTGCGTTGAATCTTTCTTTTACTTCTGCTTATGCCCAGCCGGTAACTCATGAACAGGCGGAGCAGTCAAATAATCAAAATGTTACACTTCCAAAGTCAGTTTTGGCTACTCCGAATCAGAGTTTGGTTGACGCAATACGCGCTCTTCCAACGAATCCGAATACTCCTAACTTAAGTGAGATGAAGTCGATCGAGGTACCTTCAACTAACATGTCGCCAACGGCCTCAGTTGAAGAAGCGACCAAAGTTCCTTTCGTTGCTCCCAATTCGATGATTCTTCGATTCAAGTCCTCCGCGACACCACGCCAAGTTGCGGCCTATCTCAAGCGTAATTCAATGAAGGTGCTGCAAACGTTCCCCACGTCGGGGGCGGTACAAGTTTCTGCCGATTTAAAACGATTTTTTATACCGAAGCCGACCGATGTCAGTCCAAACCACACGCTGGTGCGTGGATCACTGGATGCCATCTCTGCTTATAAAATCGATCCGCTCATATTATCAGCGACACCTGATATGGCGATGACCGTTCAATCTTTGTCGCCAGAGGCGAGAGCGAGGGAGGTAAGTGTTCCCAAGGGAGTGCCGGTACCGACCCATGTTGCTGCCGCTTGGGGCGCGGGCGATATTCAAGCAAACGATCTATGGAAACTTGACGGCAGCAATGATGGTGCCGTCGTTGGGGTTATTGATCTTGGTTTTTCCCGGCATAACGCGCTGGCATACGTTGGGTACGACTCGTCCATACAGCCCAATGACCACGGCAATCATGTCGCCGGTATCGCGTGTGCAAAGCCCGAAGCCAGTGAGATGCGCGGCGTCGTCCCAAATTGCTTTGTCAGGCCACATGCCCCGAAATATGTCGACATTGCGCCCGACGCGTCGGATGCTTTCAAATACATGAACTTATTTTCTCAAATAATGGGTTCAATGGAGCAATTTGTAAATTCATCCAATGACGCAAAAGTATTTAATGTCAGTCTTGCTTATAATTGGGCTAGTAATTTCGAAAACGATCCCTCTTCTATACTTTCTAAAGACTGGCGCCGTCTAGTAGAGATGCAGGCAAGCTATTTTACGCCTTTTTACGAAGCTGCTAAGCTGCGTGATATAACCATTTTTTCTGCTGCGGGGAACGATAGTGATGGGCTTGCTAAGCCTGTTCCTGCACAATACGCTAGTCCTATGAATTTTGCGGCTCTTGCGAGTTGGAATAACGGGATCCACTCCGCCATCATTGTCGAAGCGCACGACAAAAATGGTAAGCGCGCGAAGTTTTCGAATACCGGTGGCATGATGTCCTGCCCGGGTGTCGAAATTTTAAGCACAGTTGCTTTTGACGAATCGAATAAGCCGGTGAGGAATGCTTACGGTATCATGGATGGCACATCGCAAGCCGCACCATTTTGCGCCGCTGGCTTCGCATTGTTCCGACTGGTAAGACCTAAACTTACATCCACCGCTGCGCTAGACTGCGTCTTGAATTCAACGGAAAAATCAAGCTCGGGTACGCCGATGATGAAGTTATCTCAGGCGATAAAGAATTGCCCCTGACCTTCTTCGCGGCCGCGACGACTAAAGCACTGCGGCGTAGGAATGGCCTCGATCGGAGAGAAAAGTCATGCTGTTTTACAAGAAATTATCCCTTGCAATGTGCCTATTGACCTCTACGACCGCCTTTGGTCAGAGTGATCAGGGCGCGCTGTCGCCTGAAGCCTCCTTCACTGGGAAAGGAGTTACCAAAGATGTTATTTTGAAATTCTCGCCTAAGACACTAAGCGCCGTGGCTGAAGAAATTAGCAGCCAGTGGAACAAGGCCTACCTGGCGGGTATTAATTCCGATTTACGCGCGCAGCACTTTTTCGCGCAACTCGCGACTGAAACTGGCGGCATGCGGCTTCTCGAGGAGAATTTGGATTATTCGCCGCAACGCCTCATGGTAGTATGGCCAAAACGATTCAACGCCGCCAATGTAGGACTTTATGCTCATAACCCCGAAGCATTGGCCATTTATGTCTACGGCGGCCGCCTCGGCAACAAACCTCGAACGAAGGACGGCTGGAACTATCGCGGAAGCGGATTGGTCCAGCTCACGGGCCGCTTCAACTTTAGAAAACGCGGGCAAGAACTTAAACTTGGTGATTATCTCGAACGCAATCCTGATGAAGTGCGCAGGGCAGCCTTAGCGTTTTCCACCGCTTACCAATTCTGGGCAGGGATGAGCTTAAACAAATACGCCGATAAGGACGATGTGGCAGGTGTTAGAAAAAAAATTAATGGAGGCACCAACGGATTACCGGAGGCGAGATTGTGGCTTGCAAAGGCCAAACGCGTGTTCCGGACGCCGTCGCCTGGAGCCAGCGATGACGCAATCAACGCTATGGAATCCGCCGCACTATATGCCAAGTTGAAAGAGCTTGGGTACGTCAGCCCGTCGCCGGCCGCAAGCGTCGACGAAAAATCCCAGACTGAAAGCGGACTGAAGCAATTTCAGCAGGATAACGGATTAAAACCGACGGGTATTTTAGACGACGACACACTCTACCTGATCACCGACCCACAGTTAATGCCTAAGCCCTGACTTTCGCCGCCGCGCAAGCCTTAAAAAATCGCGAGTGCTCCGGTCTTGCCGATAGTGTGGAGCGCACTGAGTAGTGCCATACGTCAATCGCGCGGCGGTTGAGTCGCGTCACAGGCAGGACGTCGCCCCTTACCCTAGCGGAGCGCGGAGCGCTCCGCTAGGCCACGGCGTCGAATCGGCTACTCCACGGAACAAAATTGGGCATCTTTGCGAATAAGATGCGAGCGCTTTAATTTCTTCTCTACAAACGCACAAATGTCGATCGCCTTGTCTTGCGCTTGCCCAGACCACTTACTTGTCACTTTCGACTTCGACAGCTTCGATATCCCTTCAGAGGCTTTATCTAAAAGGAGCCCTGTTCGCCCTAGTTCCATGCCGATTTCTTCGTTGTTGCCAGCATAACATACTATAGGCATGAACATAAAATGGAGCGCGATGTATTTACCAATGAGTCGATTTTTCTTGAACATGATAGCATCTCCCCTGCTGCTGATCGCAGAAGTTAGGTTTTTTCTCGACAATTTCTGCTCATCTGTTTCTTGACTGACAAGGGCATTATTCCATGTGGATGGATTTCCGCAAGCACCTTGCCCGCGCTTAGCCCTTCCATTGAGTACATTACAGAGTGACCTTCCCGTTTGTCTATCGATTGGAGCTCTTCGTTCGAGGCGCGCAAGTCCTGCGTCACCTGCTCATATCCCCCGCGCCAGGCGCTCAGCCGCTCCTGGGCGGCGCTGAGTTCCTGGCGCAAGCGTTTGGCTTCCGCTTGGCTGACATGCTCCTCCTCTGGCCCCTTTGCAGCCCGAGGGGCTTTGCCGAGGTCAGGAAAAACACCAAGGCCTGCCCAGCCACGGTCTCATCGCCGGCGTGCGCCGGCATGACGTGCAAAGCGACCAGATGCGGAACGGCGTTGAACGCGACAGGCATGGGCACGCTCAGCGACGACTCGCCCGTCTCCATTGCCCGTTGCAGGGCAAGCTTCAGGTCGACTCTCAGCTCCGCGCGCACTTTTGTCGACAAGTCGGCGCTGAAAGGCCCCTCCATTGGCCGAAAGAAACGACCGGCGTTGGGCGAGAGATGCAGAATCTTAAACGAGCTATCCACGAGCACGCTCGGCGGCGCGTTATTTTCGAGCGCCGCCGCATGCGCCTGCCCGACCGTAGCTCCTGGTTCGCTCTGAACCGGCTGTACCTGACGATGCTCAACGTGATGGAAGTCGGATGTGAGCTGCGGCAGAAGGGGCGCAACCCTTTCCGAGGCGCTGAGCGCGACATAGATGCGAGCGTCTCGATACACTGGCGCAAACAAGGCCTGCGAGGCGTCCATCGTCTCGGCGGAAGCTAGGAAAGCTTATGCAAGATGAAATAGGCCGCCGCGCCTGCCAATGCGACATACAAGAGAACAAGTCCTACTCCGGTCATGGCCGCCTCCCTTGTTGCTTTGGTCAAAGGTAGAGTTCTGGAACGAGCGTGCTAGCCGTTGATTTTCGGCGTGAATGGCCGCATGACGCGCTGGACCTCGACGCCGCGCGCTCTGAACCAGCGCAGCGCGCGGACGAGAAAGCCCGTCGTCGATTGTTTTCTCTCGTCGGGCAGGACTTCGACATAGGCGAGGCGCGTGGCGTCGTCGATCGCGATTCTCTCTCACGTGATGCGATGGCCGACCCCTTCGAAGCGGGCGACCTTCTTGATGTCGAGATGCAGCAACTCGCCGGGCCGATCGCGCTGGTAGCGTCGCACCGGCGCCTTGGGCTCCAGCGCGGCAAGCCGCCCGAGCCCCAAGCGCGTCAGCCAGCCGGCGACGGTCGAACGGGCCAGGGACAGCTTTTCGGCGATCTCCTCGCCCGTCAGGCGATACTCGCGCCGCAGCCGCTCGATCGAGACCAGCCAGGGCTCGCCGGTGCGGTTGGCGACCTCGCTTGGCCGCGAGGAGCGGTTCTCGAGCCCGGCCGGCCCTTCCTTCTCGAACCGCGCCAGCCATTTGCGGGCGGTCCTTTCACTGATCGCAAAGCCCGCGGCGACGACCGCCAACGACTGGCCTTCTTTTATCCGCCGAACCATTTCCGCTCGATCCAAGCGGCGTCATTCGCGCATTCTTATGAGGGTTGTTCACGCAGCTTGAATTTGACACACGCCGGTGGTACACACTCTAAAAGAGGCATCCGCAGCTAACCGATTTTGCTTGCGTTTATGACGCGGGCGGCCAATCCTCTCCTGGGCACCACCCATCCGGGGATAGTGGCGCCAATTCACGGCGCTGCATGGCGCGGCCCCTAGCGCTTCAATGTGCGGATGGTTCAGGCCGGCCGACGCGTAGGCGGGGCCGGGCTTCCTTTGGCGGCGGCGAGAGATGCTTTGACCACACGGTCGAAAGGCGAAGCCGGGAGTTGCGCCCTATCAGCGCCAGGACGATGACGAGTTCTCCTATTTCGTCGGCGACGATCATGTCGCCGAGGCCGACAATCACGAGCCCCTTGCAGATTTCCGAGCAGGCAAAAGCGGCTTGGGACCTCGCCTGATGGGCGAGCGCCCCGATTGCCGCTGTGATTGTTTTCCGAGCGGAGGCCATCGAGCGCCACTCCAACGAACCGACGCCTTAGCCCCGCCGCTTAAAGCGCCCAATTGGCCTCGATATCCGAAAATCGGACCGTCATTATGGCGGCTCGCGCAGCCTGCCCTTCCGTTGGCCTTCTGAGGAAACGCGGCCGCCGGCGTCGCCGCCAAACGCATGCGGCGGACTGATCACCTTCAGATCCCACGGCATGCATATTGCTGACGCGCGAGCAGGGGAGCGCGGACAGCTATGCGCTCCCGACAAAACCGCCAAAAGCGACAGGGAGGACGACATGTCGGAGGAGAAGGTCACGGTGGAGCAACTTCCGAACGGAAAATGGGCCTGTTTTCTTCATATCGCGGAACACGACGGACCTATTGACTTGGGGAAGCAATTTAAGAGCGACGAAGCGGCGGAAAACTGGCTCAACGTTTCGGAATCCGTCACGGCGATCGAAATGATGGCTCGCAAATACAGGAAATAGCCATCCGAGGCCGACGAGGCGCTTTTCCAGCTGCTTTGTCAGAGAGCGTCCTCTCCGCCGATTAGGAAACAGTCCTGAAAAATTTTTGACAGCTTATCGGCCTAGTTTGCGTCGCGGTCTGATCTGAGGGCGAGCGAGTCAGCGGCGTGTTCTATTGGATAGCGAAAACTTTTTGGGTCCTTGCCTCGCCTCCAAACTTGATCGGGCTCGGCTTGGCCATCGGCGCCGCCGGACTTTTCTCGCGGTTTGCCCGGCTGACGCGACGGCTGGCCCTCATTCTTGCGATTGCATATTTGGCTGCCGGGTTTGGGCCAGTCGGCGCGGCGCTCCTTCGTCCTCTCGAAGACCGCTTTCCTCGCCCGCCGGACGACATGCCTTCCCCCGAAGGGATAATTGTTCTGGGCGGCGCCATGGACGATGACGTGACCGCAGCCCGGGAAGCCGTCACGCTCAACGAATCAGGAACGCGCCTCATGATCGCCGTGGCGCTGGCGCGTCGTTTCCCCGACGCGAAGCTGGTCTACTCGGGCGGGTCGAGCCGGTTGGACGGACGGTTCGGAACGGAAGCAGATGCGGCGCGCGCGCTGTTTGAGGGATTAGGGGTCGCTTCCGACCGGATGATCTTTGAAAACCAATCCCGCGACACGTTCGAAAACGCTGCCTTCACATATAAACGCGTTCGGCCCCGGCCCGATTCCCGCTGGCTTCTCGTGACGTCTGCGTTTCATTTGCCCCGCTCCGTGGCGATTTTTCAAAAGGTCGGTTTTCCGATCATCCCTTATCCAGCCGGTTATCTTACGCTCGGCGACAGGCGGGATTTCTGGCAGTTTCAAACAGATGCGAGCCATGGTCTGATGATGACGTCGATCGGACTCCATGAATGGATCGGTTTGATCGCATACCGGCTCGCCGGTCGAAGCAATACGATCCTTCCATAGTCGAGCGCCGGCCCCGCACACGCTGAAAGTTTCGCATGGCCCGCCAAGCCATCGCGAAAGTCCAGACGATGCCGCCAATCGTCCGATGCCGGTCAAGCTTTCAGGCTGAGCCGGCCGCGAGAGCGCGCGGCGAGCCGACCTCCGAATTGGAACGACTTATTCCGCAGGGCGTTCAGCTGGAATCCCGGTGCGCAACGGATCGGGACGGAAGAGCAGCCTGAGAAGCCGGACCAAGTCATGTTTTGTAAACCCCTGATCCTGACAGCCGCGCTTCTCATAGTCTTCCCAGGCCCTGCCGGCGCCCGCTTTGAAAGTGCGGGTCCGGATTATCTGCGCTTGAATTATCTGCGCAGGGCGTGCCATGCGGGCGATGGTCAGTCTTGCCTAACTTTGATGCGCTCGCGAGCATGGCTCTGCGCCAACGGGGGCGACGGCTTCTGCGGCCAGTTGCGCGCTCACAGGCAAATTCCAAGAAAAACACTCAATACGGAGCAAAGGCGCGCTCGCAATAATTCATGACTCTCCGGCGTGCGCCCGGATGAGGGCGGCGCAGCCCTTATGTCCACGGTCTGAAGGATGCGCCGCGCCCGCCGGCTTGCGATTCAGGAACCGCGGGAATATCCTGACTGGAATAGGCGCGGCCAAGCTGCAGAGGCGAACATGCAAATCTCGCTCGAGGAAGCGATCGAGATACATGCGAAGGCGCTGAGGAAACGCCATCGTGATCAAGCGCCCGTCATTGCCCGCAGGCATGCCGAGATGTTGAAATATGCCAAGGATTTCGAAGGTTGCGAAGTATGGCTCCGTGTCGCGGGCGTAGCTTCCGGCCTTGCTGACGAAGACCTGGCCGAACAGTTCGAGGAAAGCCGCCGCTCGCCGCCACGGACATAAACTCGTCATTTGAAAAGAGGAGCATGGCTTCTGAATAGAGGAGCATGGCCTCGCGCCTGCGTTTCAAAAATCCCGTTTATAGCTCAGGGCGCCCCTCAAATGCTTGATTTGGCATTCACTGTATTTCTTGATTTTCTGGCCAAGCTGCGTGGCAAACATTCTGAGAGCGAGGAAACTCCCTGCGAGGATTTCGTCCCCTATCAGCCGACCGGCAAGGTCGAAATGGACAAGCGCAGCAATTCCGCGGGAGCCACGCCTGTCGCTGACGAAAGCGCGAACCGGCGCGACACGCCTTAAGAGGTCGCCGCGCCAGACGGGACGCCGGCCGCCGCCTCAAAGCGCGTCGAGCGCCTCCGCCATCAACGGGCGCAGATGGGCGTTCGGCTGGATGCAGGCT